>NZ_JBDNFM010000030.1:0-6921 GCF_041689835.1 Sandarakinorhabdus sp. | reverse complement strand
CATCCTTGACCGCGAACTGAATGTTCATCAGGCCCTTCACCTTCAGCGCTCGGGCCAGAACACCGGTTTGGCGTTCGATTTCGGCGATGATATCGTTTGGCAGGCTGTAGGGCGGCAGTGAACACGCGCTGTCCCCCGAGTGCACGCCGGCTTCCTCGATATGCTCGAGCACGCCAGCAACAAACACTGTCTCGCCGTCAGCCACCGCATCCACGTCCACTTCGATGGCATCGCGCAGGTAACGGTCGATCAGCACCGGCGAGGTGCCCGACACCACCACGGCTTCACGGATGTAGGTTTCGAGCTGGGCACGGGTATCGACGATCTCCATCGCGCGCCCGCCCAGCACGTATGATGGCCGCATCAGCACCGGATAGCCGATGGTTTCGGCCACGCGCACGGCTTCCTCGGCGCTGCGGGCGATGCCGTTGTCGGGCTGTTTCAGGCCCAGTTCGGTGATCAGTGCGGCAAACCGCTCACGGTCCTCGGCCAGATCGATACTGTCCGGGCTGGTGCCCAGGATCGGGATGCCGGCATCCTGCAACGCCTGCGCCAGCTTGAGCGGGGTCTGCCCACCAAGCTGGACAATCACGCCGACCAGTTCGCCGTTCTGCATTTCGGTGTGGAGGATCTCCAGCACGTCCTCGGCGGTGAGCGGCTCGAAATACAGCCGATCCGACGTGTCGTAATCGGTCGAGACGGTTTCGGGATTGCAGTTGACCATGATGGTTTCATAGCCGGCATCACCGAGGGCAAAGCACGCGTGGCAGCAGCAATAATCAAATTCTATACCCTGCCCGATGCGGTTGGGGCCGCCGCCAAGAATGACGATCTTGCGCGCCGCCGTCGGCTGGCTCTCGCAGTCCGGCTCGCCAAAGCTGGGGGCTTCGTAGCTGCTGTACATGTAGGGCGTTTTCGCTGCAAATTCGCCGGCGCAGGTGTCGATACGCTTGAACACCGGGCGCACATTCAGCGCGCGGCGGGCGCGCGACACGTCGGCTTCGGCCGTGCCGGCCAGATGCGCCAGCCGCGCATCGGAAAAGCCCAGCGACTTCAGGTAACGGAAACCGGCCGCATCGCCGGGCAATCCGTTCGCCTTCACCTTGGCTTCGATCTCCACCAGCTCCAGCATCTGGCGCAAAAACCACGGTTCGAACTTGGCGATCTGGTGGATGCGCTCCACGCTCATCCCGGCGCGCAGGGCGTCGGCGGCAACGAGCAGGCGATTGGGCGTCGGGCGGCTCAATGCGGCTTCGATTTCCTCTATGACGGCGCCTTTCAGCTCCTCCACCTCGTCAAAGCCGGTCAGCCCGGTTTCCAGGCCGCGCAGCGCCTTCTGCACGCTTTCCTGCCAGTTGCGGCCGATGGCCATCACCTCGCCCACCGATTTCATCGCAGTGCCAAGCAACGGGGCCGCACCCTTGAACTTTTCAAAGGCAAACCGCGGGATCTTGGTGACGATATAATCGATGGTGGGCTCGAACGAGGCCGGAGTCGCACCGGTGATATCGTTCATGATCTCATCAAGCGTATAGCCAACCGCCAGCAGCGCCGCGACCTTGGCGATCGGGAAACCGGTAGCCTTTGACGCCAGCGCCGACGACCGGCTGACGCGCGGGTTCATCTCGATGACGACCAGGCGGCCGTCCTCGGGGTTCACCGCAAATTGCACGTTGGAACCGCCGGTTTCCACGCCGATCTCGCGCAGGCACGCGATGCTGGCGTTGCGCATGATCTGATATTCCTTGTCGGTCAGCGTCAACGTCGGTGCGATGGTGATGCTGTCCCCGGTGTGGACGCCCATCGGATCGATATTCTCGATCGCGCAGATGATGATGGCATTGTCCGCCCGGTCGCGGACGACCTCCATCTCATACTCCTTCCAGCCCAGCACGCTTTCTTCCACCAGCACTTCGGTGGTCGGGCTGGCATCAAGCCCGCCGGTGACGATCTGGATGAATTCCTCGCGGTTATAGGCGATGCCGCCGCCGGTGCCGCCCATGGTGAAACTGGGCCGGATAATCGACGGCAGGCCAACGTCTTCAAGCGCCGCCAGCGCTTCCTCGACTGTGTGCGCGATGCGGCTGACCGGGCTTTCCAGCCCGATCTTGGCCATCGCGTCACGGAATTTCAGCCGGTCTTCAGCCTTGTCTATGGCTTGCGCGTCTGCCCCGATCAACTGCACGCCGTATTTTGCCAGCGTGCCATCATTGTGCAGCGCCAGCGCGGTGTTCAGCGCGGTCTGCCCGCCCATTGTGGGCAGCACAGCGTCGGGGCGCTCTTTTTCAATGATGCGCGCGACGATTTCCGGCGTGATCGGTTCGATATAGGTCGCGTCCGCCAGTTCCGGATCGGTCATGATCGTCGCCGGGTTGGAGTTGACCAGGATAATGCGATAGCCCTCCGCCTTGAGCGCCTTGACCGCCTGCGTGCCCGAATAATCGAACTCGCAGGCCTGGCCGATGATGATCGGACCAGCGCCGATGATCAGGATGGATTTGATGTCGGTGCGTTTGGGCATCAGAGGCTCCGGGTCGAGGCGAGAGAGCCGACGAACTTCTCGAACAGATACTGGCTGTCCTGCGGGCCGGGGCTGGCTTCGGGGTGGTATTGCACGCTGAACGCCAGACGGTCGGTCAGTTCCAGGCCCGCCAGCGTGCCGTCGAACAGCGAAATGTGGGTGGGCCGCGCCGTGGCGGGCAGCGTCGCGGTGTCCACGGCAAAACCATGGTTCATCGACGTGATCTCGACCCGGCCGTCGGACAAACGCTTCACCGGATGGTTCGCCCCGCGGTGGCCCTGCGTCATCTTCAGCGTCTTGGCGCCCACGGCGAGTCCGAGCAACTGGTGACCAAGGCAGATACCGAACAACGGCAGCCCGGCGTTCAAGATCTTCTGGATGGTCGGCACCGCATGCACGCCGGTAGCAGCCGGATCGCCCGGGCCGTTGGACAGGAAGATGCCGGCCGGCTTCAAAGCCATGATCTCGTCAAATGTCGCCGTCGCCGGCACCACCGTCACCCGTGCACCGGCGGCAACCAGATTGCGCAGGATGTTGCGCTTCATCCCGTAATCGATGGCGACCACGTGCGGGCCATCCACGTTGGCACTGTGCACCGCATAACCGCCGGCCAGCGTCCACAAGCCGTCATCCCAACTGTAATTCTGGGCGGCGCTGATCACGCTGGCGAGGTCCATCCCCTCCAGCCCCGGCCAACCGCGCGCCTGGCTGAACAGCATCTTCACATCGAAATGCCCGGCCTTGTTGTGGGCAATCACGCCGTTGGGCGCGCCGCCTTCACGGATGCGCCGGGTAAGCGCGCGGGTATCCACACCGGAAATGCCGATGCGGCCCCATTTCTTCATCCAGTCGTCAAAGCGCTTGGTGCTGCGGAAATTCGCCGCCGCCGTCACCGGCTCACGCACCACGCAGCCCAGCGCGTGCGGGTTGGCCGATTCGATATCTTCGTTGTTGGCGCCAACATTGCCGATGTGCGGAAAGGTGAAGGTGATGATCTGCCCGGCATAGCTGGGGTCGCTCATCACTTCCTGATAACCGGTCATCGCGGTGTTGAAGCACACTTCCCCCACCGAAACCCCTTCGGCACCAAAACCGTGCCCCCACACCACGCTGCCATCGGCCAAAACCAATACCCCGGTAGCGCCTTTGGGCTGCGCAGGCGCTTTGGCGGCAGTCGGCCGAGGCACGATTGGGGCTTCGGCCATGGGGGATGGTTCCTTTGGGTTGCGAGCAAACGGCTGGGCACCTAGGGGTGCTCTGCCAAACCGTCAATCTATTCTTTGGGCGCGTGAGACGCTATCGAGCGGCAAAGATCAATCGGCAAATTTTACCACGGGAGCCTGCCATGCTGCGCGACGATATCAAAGCCGCCACCACCGACGCCATGAAGGCCCGCGACACCGCCCGGCTGGGCGCGCTGCGCCTGATCAACGCCGCCCTGAAAAACAAGGACATCGAATTGCGCACCGGAACCGCGCCGGCAGATGACGATGTGATGGTGACCGATGTGCTGATGAAAATGGCCAAGCAACGCCGCGAATCGATCGAAATGTATGTGACCGGCAACCGCGCCGAACTGGCCGATGCCGAACGCGCCGAACTGGCGGTAATCGAGGGCTTCATGCCCACCCAGATGGACGAAGCCGAAGCGTTGGCGGCAATCAAGGCCGTCGTGGCCGAGATCGGCGCCACCAGCGTCAAGGACATGGGCCGCGTGATGGCGGCAGTGAAGGAGCGTTTCGCCAGCAAGCTCGACATGAGCAAGGCCAGCGGGCTGGTGAAGGCGGCGTTGTCCTGAGCCTCTCCCCCGCCTTCCTCGACGAACTGCGCGCCCGCGTTCCCGTATCGGGCGTGATCGGCCGGCGCGTGAAGCTGACGCGGGCGGGGCGGGAGATGAAGGGCTGCTGCCCCTTCCACAACGAAAAAACCCCCAGTTTCTACGTGAACGACGACAAGGGTTTTTATCACTGTTTTGGCTGCGGCGCGCACGGCGACGTGATCCGCTTCATGACCGACAACATGGGCCTGCCGTTCATGGAGGCGGTGAAGCAACTCGCTGCTGAAGCCGGCCTCGAAGTGCCCGCCCCCTCCCCCGAAGCCCGCGCAAAGGCGGAAGTGGCCGACAGCCTGGCCGAACTCACCAGCCGCGCCGCCGCCTGGTTCCAGACGCAGTGGGCCGGTGACGGCGGGGCGGGTGCGCGCGCCTATCTGGAACAGCGCGGCGTGCGGCCAGGCACCATAAAGGCGTTTGCGCTGGGCTACTCCCCCGATTCGCGCACGGCGCTGCGGGGCCATCTGAAAGACGCCGCCGCCGACAAGCTGCTGGAAGCCGGCCTGATCGGGCGCACCGATGAGGGCGACATCTACGACCGCTTCCGCGGCCGACTGATGTTCCCGATCCGCGATGCGCGCGGGCGGGTCGTGGGCTTTGGCGGCCGCGCGCTGGGCGATGCGCAGCCCAAATATCTCAACAGCGCCGATGGCCCGCTTTTCGACAAGGGCCGACTGCTTTATAATATGGATCAAGCCGGACCTGCCGCCCGCAAATCAAACCGCCTGATCGTCGTTGAAGGCTATATGGATGTGATCGGCCTCGCGCAGGCCGGAATTGTCGAAGCCGTCGCCCCGCTCGGCACCGCAATGACCGAAACCCAGCTGCAACTGGCCTGGCGGCTGGTCGATGTGCCGGTACTGTGTTTCGATGGCGACGGTGCCGGCCTGCGCGCTGCAACTCGCGCCGCGATGCGGGCGCTGCCGCTGCTCAAGCCCGGCAAATCGCTCAGCATCGCCACCCTGCCGCAGGGCCAGGATCCCGATGATATTTGCCGGCAAGGCGGCAGCGCGGCGTTCGAGGCGGTGCTGGCCGGCGCGGTATCGCTGATCGATCATGTCTGGGCCACTGAAACCGCCGGGCTGGAACACGCAACACCCGAACGACGTGCCCAGGCCCGCCTGCATCTGCGTGAAGCCGCCGCCAGCATCGCCGATGCCGATGTGCGGGTGCTTTATCAGGCCGAATTCAGCCAGCGTTTCGAAGCCGCCTTCATGGCCCGCCCGCAGCGCGCGCCCTGGCAGGCTGGGGGGCAAGCTGGGGGACAAGCTGGGATGCAGGCTCGGGGGCAGCCGCACAAGGCGGGGGAACGCTGGCAACCGCCGATCCCCGGCGCATCTGCGGCGCTGAAGGCATTGGTCGCACGCGGCCACGATCCCATGATGGAAGCGGTGCTGGCCGGACTGCTCTTGCGGCCGGGCTTGGCCGATGCTCATCATGACGGGCTGTCGGCATTGCGGCCCCTGGATGCCGGCGACGCTGCCGTACTGTCGGCGGTGCTGGCGGTGACCGCGGCTGATCACGCTCTTGAAAGCGCGGGCCTGCTTGCCCATCTTTCCGATATCGGGCTCGCAGCCGAAGCGGATCGTATCCGGCGCGGCAACAGCTTGCGGTTGAGTTTCACCCGCGCCGACACGCCGGCAAACGTGGCTGATGCGGATTTTGCCATGACTTTGGCGCAGGCCACGGCCCGTACCGGGCTGGTGCAGGCACTGGCTGGGGCAACCACGCGTTTTCA
Organism: Sandarakinorhabdus sp.; assembly: GCF_041689835.1. GTDB lineage: Bacteria > Pseudomonadota > Alphaproteobacteria > Sphingomonadales > Sphingomonadaceae > Sandarakinorhabdus. The sequence goes on along the minus strand of NZ_JBDNFM010000030.1, from coordinate 831 downwards.
GTCCAGCCTCGATGAAACGGACTGGGAAGCGCAGCAAATTCTGCGCCAGGAGATCGGAGCGCTGGACGCGGCGATGATGGCACTGGCGGAATCGCGACGGGAAGGCTAAGGCTCCGGTATAATACGGACGCAGCAAACGCCTGCACCGCCAGGGCAACGCCCAAGCGGGCGGGCCGTTGTAGGTTGATACGCAGGTTTAAACGCCGGGGCTTCAGACGCCGGCAAGCATTAGTTAAGCGCCGGCTCCGCCGGCATAGGGCAAGGACGTAGAATCGGATGGCCAAGACGGTCGCGAACGAGGCCACGGATGCCAAGGCGGATGGCGATGCCCCGCTGATCGATCTCAATGAAGCCTCGATCAAGAAGCTCATCGCTCGCGCCAAAAAGCGCGGCTACATCACCTATGACGAGATCAACGAGGCGTTGCCTCAGGATCAGATGACCAGCGAGCAGATCGAGGACATCATGTCCACGATCAACGAGATGGGCATCAACATCGTCGAGAACGAAGACAACAGCGACGAAGCCGATACGCCCGAGGAAGAAGAGCCCGAAGCCGAACCGGTTGACGGCGATCTGGCGCCGGCGCCGGTCACCGTCGTCAAGGCGCCGCTGGACCGCACCGACGATCCGGTGCGCATGTATCTGCGCGAAATGGGCGCGGTCGAACTGCTCAGCCGCGAAGGCGAAATCGCCATCGCCAAGCGCATCGAAGCCGGCCGCAACACCATGATCGCCGGACTGTGCGAAAGCCCGATGACGTTCCAAGCCATCATCGAATGGTCCAACGCCCTGAACGAAGGCCGCATGCAATTGCGCGAGATCCTCGAT
>NZ_JBDNFM010000029.1:0-17016 GCF_041689835.1 Sandarakinorhabdus sp. | reverse complement strand
GTGATTGCCCTCGACTACCACGGTGTCTGGCGTGTCCGCGATCACGCGGCCGTTCCATTCTGCACGGGCCATTGTTCGTTGCTCCTGTTATTGACCAAAATTGGCTTCGTTGGCTGCCGCGATGGCTTCGCGTGCCGCCGCGATCAATGCGCCGGCCTTGGCTTCGCATTCGCGCTGCTCATATTCGGCCACACTGTCGGCAACGATGCCGGCGCCGGCCTGCACGTGCATCACGCCGTCCTTCACCACGGCAGTGCGCAGCACGATGCACGAATCCATGTCGCCATTGGGGCTGAAATAGCCGACCCCGCCCGCATACGCCCCGCGGCTTTCGCCTTCCAATTCAGCGATGATCTGCATGGCACGCACCTTGGGCGCGCCCGATACGGTGCCGGCCGGGAAGCCCGCCAGCAGCGCGGCCACCGCGTCCACCCCGTCTGCCAGCCGGCCCTGCACGTTGGAGACGATATGCATGACATGGCTGTAAAATTCGACGAAAAACTTGTCAGTCACCTTCACCGTGCCGGGCACCGAAACCCGCGCCGTGTCGTGGCGGCCCAGATCAAGCAGCATTAGATGCTCCGAAAGCTCCTTGGGGTCTGCGAGCAGGCTTTCCCGGTTGGCTGCATCCTCGGCGGCATCCTTGCCGCGCAGCCGCGTGCCGGCGATCGGCCGGATCGTCACCTCGCCGCCGCGCGCCCGCACCAGGATTTCCGGGCTTGAGCCGACCAGCGCAAATCCCGGCAGATCGAGGAAATACAGGAACGGCGACGGGTTGATGCGCCGCAGCGCCCGGTACAGCGCAAACGCCGGCAGTGGGAAATCCACCGAAAAACGCTGCGATAGCACCACCTGAAAAATGTCCCCGGCCAGGATATAATCGCGCGCACGTCCCACCATCGCCGCAAACCGACCCTTGTCGGTGTGATGGCGCGGATTGGCTTCCGGCCGGCTCTCTGGCGGCCGCGCGTGGGCGGGCAGGGCCATGGCCAGCCGGCGTTCGGTCTCGGCAATGCGCTCGGCGGCTTCGTCCCAGGCGGCGCCCGGGTCACTGGCGGAAAAGATCGGCGCGACGATGAACAGTTCGTCTTTCAACCGGTCGAACACCAACAGCAAGGTGGGGCGCACGAACACCATGTCGGGCAGGCCCAGCGCCGACGGGCCGGCATCGGGCACACTGGGTTCGACCAGCCGCACGGTTTCATACCCCATGTAACCGACAAGGCAGGCCAGCGCGGCGGGCAATTCGGGCGGCACATCGGCACGCGCCTCGGCCACCAGCGCACGCAAGGCGGCCAGCGTATCGCCCGCTACAGGCTCGAACGTGTCCTGGTCCTGCCGCCAGTTGCGGTTGATTTCGCTGCTATTTCCGCGCGCCCGCCACACCAGGTCAGGGTCCAGGCCAAGCAGTGAATATCGCGCCCGCACGCTGCCGCCTTCCACCGATTCAAGCAGAAACGCGCCCGATCCTTCGCGCCCCAGTTTCAGCATGGCCGATACGGGCGTTTCGGTATCGGCAACAATGCGCGTCCACACCAGTTGCGCCGCGCCAGCGGCCAGCGCTGCACAGGCGCTGCCGCGATCAGGGGCGATGCGCCGGTCGATTTGAGGGCTCACCACGGCGGTTATTGCGGGCCGTCGCCCGAGAGGCGCTGGCGCAGCTTGCCGATGGTAGCCTGATTTCTGTCAACGCCCACGGCCGCCATGCTGGCCTTGGCCAGACCTTCGGCCATTTCGCCGGGCAGGGCGCTGCCCACTTCACGGCGACTGGCCTCGATCAGGCCGGCTTGTGCCTTGGGATCGCCGGGCACGATACGATCGACATGCACCAGAATCCAGCCGCCTTGGCCGGCCAGCAATTGCGTGCTGCCGGCGGCACCGTTCAAAAAGGCGCGGGCGGCCTCGGGCACCTGTTGCTGGCCCAGGATATCGACGCGGCGGCCACTCAAGGGCCGCGGCGCACCCAGCCCGGCATCGGCGAGCGCTTTGGCAAAATTCACGCCCTTCCTGGTTGCGGCCAGCACGGCGTCGGCTTTGACCTTGGCGGCCTTCATTGCCTTGTCCTGCGCGGCGCCGGCCATCGCGAGCGGCATCACTTCCTTGATTGGTGGCGGTGCGGCGGGGAGCACGGTGGCGGTTTCGATCACCACCAGCCGGCCGCCGCCGATATCTTCCACCACCGGGCCGTCGGCCGGTTCATGCTTGAAGGCGCGCGCTGCAACCGTGGCGCGTTCGCCGGCAAGCGGCGGTTGGCCCTGGGCCAATCCTCTGTCCGTGACCGGGCCCTGGGCCTGAATGGTCAGCGACACCTCGGCGGCAATGTCGGCAAAGCTCTTGCCGGCCTCCACCCCGTCCTCGATCCGGGCAACGACATCGGCCACGGCATCCTGCGCGGCGCGGTCCGTCAGGTCTGCCGCGATGGCGGGGCGGGCCTGAGCCAGCGTCTTGCCGGCGCTGCCAACTGCGGCGGCGCGCACCACGTGCCAACCAAGCTGGCTCTTGATTGGCGCCGAAACGCCGCCCACCGGCAGCGCAAACGCGGCCTTGGCAACGTCGGCGCTGGTGGCGCGGGCAAAGCCGAGCTGGGTTTGGCTGCCCAGCGCGATATCGCTGGCACCAAAACCGGCCAGCGTCTGGGCGGCGGCAGCAAAGCCCTGGGCGCTGGCGGCGACGACGATGGCCTTGGCCTTGGATTCATCGGGCACAACCACCTGTTCCAGCACGCGGGTAGCAGCGCCGCCATATTTGGCCGGGTCCTTGGCAAACTCGCCGGCAATCGCCTTGTCGGTGATGCTCACGCTGGCGGCGATTTTGGCCTTGTCGATGAAGGCAAAACGGAAACCGCGGCGTTCGGGGATGGTGAAACGCGTGCTGTTGGCCTTGAACCACGCCTGAGCTTCGGCGGTAGTGGGGATGCCGGCGGGCGGGGCTGCCACGGTGGCGACTGCGCCCTCGTGGCGATCGACGAGCAGGCGAGCATAAAGCTCGGCCACGCCATCGGGCACGGCCAGCGCGCCGGTGACCGGCTTGATCAACTGTTCGCGCACCAGATCGCGTGCAAGGGATTGGCGCAGCCGCTTGTCGGTAAGGCCCTGTTGCGACAGCGCACGATTGTAGGATTGCTGGTCGAACTTGCCGCCGCTTTGGAAAGCAGGAATGCTGGCAATCACTGCATCGATGGCGGTATCGGATGCGCTGAGCCCGGCGTCGGCGCCCAGTTCTTCCATCGCCGTCTGGCCGATCAACTGGGTCGCCATCAGCTCCACGACGCCCTGGCGGGCGGCTTCGGCCTGGGTCATCGCCGGATCGCGTTGGCGAATGTCGCGCACGGTGCGCTCGATGGCTTGCAGCAGATCAGGCTCGGTGATGGTGCGCTCTCCCACTTTGGCCAAGGATCCGGCCGGCGCACTGCCGCCAAAGGGATCGCCCACACCGGTGACGGCAAAGGCGACGAGGATCAGGCCGAACAGCGCGAGCACGGGCCAGCTTGTGAGCGAACGGCGAAAGAGTGCGAGCATCGAAAATCCATGATGACGATAACGCGCCGCTTGTAACGATGCGTGCCGCTTGCCACAAGCATGGCCTTGGCATGGCCTTGGCATGGCCTTGGCATGGCCTTGGCATGGCCTTGGCACGGCCCACTGCGAACGATACTGGAGAGACAATGCCCGCCCTGATCGTCGGCAACTGGAAGATGAACGGCCTTGGCGACGATATCGCCGAGATTGCCCAGATGGCAGCAGCTGGGGCCGGAAACGGCGCGCGCAGCCTGTGGATCGCACCGCCGTTCACGCTGATTGACCGGTCGGTGATCGTTGCGGCCGGCGCGGTGAAAATCGGCGGCCAAGATTGCCACGTCAAACAAAGCGGCGCCCACACCGGCTGCGTTTCGGCGGCGATGCTGGCCGATCTGGGCGCTGGCTTTGTCATTGTCGGCCACAGCGAGCGGCGGCGGGACAAGGCTGAAAGCGATGCCGATGTGCGCGCCAAGGCCACCGCCGGCTGCGCGGCCGGGCTGGAGGTGATCCTGTGCATTGGTGAAACCCGCGACCAGCGCGGCGCCGGGCAGACCAACGATGTGCTGACCAGCCAGCTCGCCGGATCACTGCCCGATGACGCCGAAGCGTTGATCATTGCGTACGAACCGGTGTGGGCGATCGGCACCGGCCTCATCCCCACGTTGGACGATGTGGCGTCCGCTCACGCCCACATCCGCGCCAACCTTGTGGCGCGTTACGGCCCGGCTGGCTACGGCGTGCGCGTGCTTTATGGCGGCTCTGTCACGCCCGCCAATGCAAGCGAGCTGCTGCGCGTGAGCGAGGTTGGAGGCGTGCTCGTCGGCGGGGCGAGCCTGACGGCGCAGAGCCTGCTGGCCATCACCGCTGCCCCGCCGTAACGCGGCCCACCACACAACATCGCTCCTTGATTGCACCGCACTGCGAAGCCATGTAAGCGCGGTCGCGTATCCCGATTGCAACGAAAGCCTCCCGCCCGTGATTACCTTTCTGCTTGTCATCCACGGCTTGATCACCCTCGCGCTGGTGGCGGTGATCCTGCTGCAGCGGTCCGAAGGCGGCGCGCTGGGCATTGGCGGCGGCGGCGGCGGCGGGCTGATGACGGCGCGCGGCGCGGCCAATCTGCTCACCCGTTCGACCACCATCCTGGCCGCGCTGTTCGTCGCCATGTCGATCCTGCTGGCCGTGCTGGCTGCTGGCACCAACAAGGCGCGCGTGATCGATCCCAATGCCGTGGCCAAGACTGCGGCTCCGGCCGGTTCGGCACCAACCCCGAACGCGCCTGCACAGCTGCCGGGCATCCCCGGCGTTCCGGTCGCACAGTAACAAGCGCACAGCGTGGTCGGAACTGCAAAACCCGGCCAATTGCGCCAGATTTTCGGCGGCGCCGCCGGCAATCTGGTCGAATGGTATGATTGGTATGCCTATTCGGCGTTTGCGCTGTATTTCGGGCCGCGCTTTTTCCCACCGGGTGATGATCTTGCCGCTGCGCTGAACAGTGCGGCGATTTTTGCGGTCGGCTTTTTGATGCGCCCCATCGGCTCGTGGTTGCTGGGTGCCTGGGCCGACAAGCGCGGCCGCAAATCGGCGCTCACCGTTTCGGTTGCCATGATGTGTTTTGGCTCGCTGATGATTGCGGTGGCGCCCACCTATGATGATGTCGGGCTGCTGGCCCCGGCCATTTTGCTGCTGGCGCGGCTGGTGCAGGGGCTTTCGGTGGGCGGCGAATATGGCGCGTCTGCCACCTTCATGAGCGAAGTGTCGCGGGCGAAATGGCGCGGCTTCTTAGCCAGTTGTCAATATGTCACGCTGGTGGGCGGGCAGCTGCTGGCGCTGGCACTGCTGGTGCTGCTGCAATCGCAGATGGACGAGGCTGCCCTGAAGGACTGGGGCTGGCGCATCCCGTTCGTGGTTGGTGCGGCGTGCGCGGTGCTGGTGTTCTGGCTGCGCACCGGGCTGATGGAAACCGAAGCCTTTGAAAATGCCGTTATCCCGCCCGGCAGCTTGCTCAAACGCCTGCTGGCTCACCCGCGCCAATTGCTGATCGTGCTGGCGCTCACGGCGGGCGGCAGCCTGTGGTTTTACACCTTCACCACCTACATGCAGAAATATCTGGTGCTCTCGGCTGGCTGGACGAAGCAGGAAGCCACGTCGGCGTCTGCCATTGCGCTGCTGGCTTATGCCGCCATGCAGCCGCTGTTCGGCGCCGCGTCCGACATTCTGGGCCGGCGCACGCTGCTGGTCAGCTTCGGCATCATGGCAACGCTGGCCACCGTGCCGGCGCTCACGGCGCTGGGCACGGCCAAACCGGGGCTGGAAAGCCTGGCTCTGCTGATCGGCTGCCTCGCGATTCTGTCGTGCTACACTGCCATTTCCGGCCTGGTGAAAGCCGAAATGTTCCCGGCCCATATCCGCGCGCTCGGCGTGGGCATGCCCTATGCACTGGGTGTCGCGGTCTTTGGCGGATCGGCTGAATATGCGGCGCTGGCGTTCAAGGACGCGGGCGTGGAATCGGGCTTTTTCTGGTATGTCACCGGCATGGCCGGGATCGCATTGGTTGCCGCGCTGGCGCTGCCGGACACGAAGGCCAACAGCCGCATCGAAACGGATTGAAAACAACGCGGTCACGCTTTGCGCCGCTGTTGTGCTGACACCGAAAATTCTGCATCTTAGCCGCATGATGCGGTCCCGCCTCGCCCCTTACATGGCCCTTTCGCTGGCGCTGCTGCTGGCCGCGTGCGGCGGTAGCGGCGGCGATATTGGCACGGTACCAGCGCCAACACCAGCGCCAACACCTACGCCCACCCCGACCCCAAGCGCCTTCGACACCGCGGAATATCGCCGATCGAACGGCGCGGTGCAGGCGCAGGCGCTGGCGGCCTATGATCGTGGTTTCAGCGGCAGCGGGATCACCGTCGCCGTCATCGATTCCGGCGTGAACCCGGCGCTGCCCGAATTCGCCGAGCGGATTTCGCCTGCCAGCCGTGATGTCGCCTCTACCCGCGCGCTTGCCGATGAACGCGGCCACGGAACAACGGTATCTGGCGTGTTGCTGGCGGCGCGCAACGGGGCGGGGATGCACGGCGTCGCGCCGCAGGCCATCCTGCTGGCCCTGCGCGCCGACACACCGGGCAGCTGCGATGCCGACGGCTGTTCCTATGCCAGCTCGGCCATCGTTGCCGCGCTGGATGCCGCTGCCGATGCCCGCGCCCGGGTCATCAACATATCGCTGGGCGGCGGTTCCGCCACAGCGGCCGAGCGCGCGGCGGCGGCCCGCGCTGCCGGTGCCGGGGCAATCCTCGTGCTGTCGGCGGGCAACGAAGCGCTCGCCGCGCCGACAGGCTTTGCCAACCAGCTTGTGGCCGTTTCGCAGGCCACCACCATCGTGGTTGGCGCAGTGGGCGCCAGCAATGAAATCACCAGTTTCTCCAACCGCGCCGGGGTGCTGGCGCCGCACTACCTGGTCGCTCCGGGAGTGGAATTGCTCAGTTTCAATCAGGATGGCGCCGCGTTCCTGTACAGCGGCACATCGGTGGCCGCGCCGGTGGTTTCCGGCGCGGCGGCGCTGCTGGCGCAGGCGTTCCCGGCACTCACGGGCGCGCAGATCGTCGATATCCTGCTCCGCTCTGCCGACGATCTGGGCGCGGCGGGCACCGACGAGATTTATGGCCGCGGCCTGCTCAACATCGCCCGCGCCTTCCAGCCGCTCGGCACCAGCACAATCGGCGGCCAGCCGGCGGCGATCACCGCTGGCGGTTCGCTGGGCGCAGCGCTGGGCGATGGCGGCGCGCTGCGCGGCGCGCTGGCCGGCGTGGTGATTGCGGATTCATATGGCCGCGCTTTCACGGTCGATCTGGGGCAAGGGATCAGCGTTGCTCCGGCCGGGCGATTGGCGGGCCGATTGCTGGCAACGCCGGTGGAAGCCGCCACCACCACCACCGACACCAGCACCGCTGCCTTTGCCCTGCTGGGCGAAAACCGCGGCCTGTGGGCCGGGGACCGCGCCACCATGGCGGCCCTCAGCCCCGGCCAGCGCCCGCAGGCCAGCCCGGTCGGCCATGTCCGGCTCATGCTGTCTGGCGGCACCGTTCTGGTGGCCGGCCACGGCGAGGCAGTGGCCGGGCTGGTCGCACTGGCGCAGCCGGCGGGCCGCAGTCCCGATCTCATCACCGCCGATCCCGCCCTGCCGCTCGGCAGCCGGCCGCTGGGTGCAGCGGCATTTGCGCAGCCTGTGGGCGGTTTCACCCTGGCCGCCGGCTTTGGCCAATCGGTGCTGCCTGCCATCGCCCGCGAAGCCGCCGCGCTGCAATCCACCGCGCTCATCCGCCTGTCCCGCGTTGTCACCCCCGGCCTTGAACTGGCGGCCCTGCTGCGCGTCGATGCCGAACGCGGCAGCCTGATGGGCACGCGGCTTTCCGCCGGCTTTGGCCTCGCAGGCGCCGCTACCACCAGCGTGGGCGTCTCCGCGCTGCTGGCTCTTGGGCACCGCGTGCGGCTTTCGGGCGAATGGCGCCGGGCCAGCAGCCGCATTGATCTGGCCGGCGGCGGGCTCATCGTTCAGGCCGGGCGCTTTACCGGCGATGCCGCCAGCGCCGCACTGGCGCTTGATGGCGTGGCGGCAGCGGGCGACACGCTCACGTTTGCTGTTTCCCGCCCGCTGGCGCTGTCCGGCCCGCTGCGGATCCTGGGCATCGCCGATCCCGTCCGCGCCGGTGCAACGGTGCGCGAAACCGCCGCCGAAGCGCTTTATGCCGTGCCGTTTGCGGCCGGGCAGATGCAATTCAGCTTGTTCCACCGGACGCATCCCGGCCACATCGCCGCCAGCCCCGATGACGACGGCGCGGCGGTGCGGCTGTTCTGGCGCTGGTAGCCGACTGTCCACAGGCAATTTGCCTGCGCCGCAACGTGGGGGCTGGCGCGGCAGGGCGATTTGGGCCTAAGGCTTTTCTCCCATGACGCGGTATATTTTCATCACCGGCGGCGTGGTCTCTTCGCTTGGCAAGGGTCTCATGGGTGCCTCTCTGGCAGCGCTTTTGCAGGCGCGCGGCTATCGTGCGCGCATCCGCAAATTCGATCCTTATCTCAACGTCGATCCCGGCACGATGAGCCCGTATCAGCACGGTGAAGTCTATGTGACCGACGACGGCGCGGAAACCGATCTCGATCTGGGCCACTACGAACGCTTCACCGGCGTGCCGTCGCGCAAAACCGATAATATCACGTCGGGCCGGGTTTATTCCGACATCATCGCGCGTGAACGCCGCGGCGAATTCCTCGGCGCCACCGTGCAGGTGATCCCGCACGTCACCGATGCCATCAAGACCTTTGCCCGCGCCGAAACCGAAGCACTGGATTTCGTGCTGTGCGAAATCGGCGGCACCGTTGGCGACATCGAAAGCCTGCCGTTCCTTGAAGCCATTCGACAGCTGGCAGCCGACGTCGGCAAGACCAATGTCTGCTACATCCACGTCACGCTGGTGCCGTTCATCGCGGCTGCTGGGGAATTGAAAACCAAGCCCACCCAGCACAGCGTTGCCGAATTGCGCGGCATCGGGATTCAACCGGATGTTCTGGTTTGCCGGTCCGAACATCCGCTGCCCGAAAGCGACCGCGCCAAGATCGCACTGTTCTGTAATGTCCGCATGGAAGCGGTGATTTCGGCGCTCGATGCGGAATCCATCTACGAGGTGCCGCTGCAATATCACGCCGAAGGGCTGGACGATGAAGTGCTGCGCGCCTTTGGCATCACCGATGCGCCGCCGCTCGATCTGGAACGTTGGCAGGATATCGGCGATCGCATCCACAATCCCGAAGGCGAAGTGACAATTGGCGTTGTCGGCAAATATACAGGCATGAAGGACGCCTATAAATCGCTCACCGAAGCGCTGGTGCACGGCGGCCTGGCCAATCGGGTGAAGGTCAACATCAAGTGGCTCGATGCCGAGGAATTCGAAGGCAGTGACGTCGCCGCCCGGCTGGAACCGATGCACGGCATCCTGGTACCCGGCGGCTTTGGCGAACGCGGCAGCGCGGGCAAGATCGCATCGGTGCGCTTTGCCCGCGAACGCCGCGTGCCGTTTTTCGGCATCTGCCTCGGCATGCAGATGGCCTGCATCGAGGCAGCGCGCAACCAGGCCGGGATCAGTGCAGCCTCAACCACCGAATTTGGTTCCACCAACGAACCGGTGGTGGGCCTGATCACCGAATGGATGAGCTCGGAAGGCTTGCAAACCCGCCACGCCGGCGGCGACATGGGCGGCACAATGCGGCTTGGCGCCTATCCGGCAGAACTGGCGCATAATAGTGTGGCGGCCAGCGTTTATGGCAGCACCCATATCGAGGAACGCCACCGCCACCGCTATGAAGTCAACGCCGCCTATCGCCCGGCGCTCGAAGCGCAGGGGCTGATCTTTTCCGGCATGTCCCCCGACGGCCTGCTGCCCGAAGTGGTAGAACGCCCCGACCATCCGTGGTTCATCGGCGTGCAATTCCACCCGGAACTGAAATCCAAACCGTTCGATCCGCACCCGTTGTTTTCAGGCTTCATCGCCGCGGCCATGGCGCAAAGCCGGCTGGTTTAGGGGGCGGTTGGTGTGACACCCACCACACCCGCCGAACTCGCCGCCCGCATCGCTGCCCGGCACACGCCAGGCCAAACCATGGTCGCGGGCATCACCGGCTCGGTGGCGGTGGGTAAAACGACGCTGGCCCGCCAGATTGCCGATGCGCTGCCGGCGGGGCTCACGGTGGAAATCGTCTCCACCGATGGCTTCCTCAAGCCAAACGCCGTGCTCGAGGCCGAAGGCTTGTCGCTGCGCAAGGGCTTTCCCGAAAGTTTTGACGCGCCGGCCCTCGCGGCCGCGCTCGCCGGGCTCAAAACACTGCCATCCTTTGGCCCCGTCACTGTCCCGGCCTACAGCCACACCACCTACGACGTCGATCCCGCCGCCGCTCGCATCATCGCCGCCGCCGACATCGTGCTGATCGAAGGCCTGGGCCTCGCGCCCGCCGCCGGCCAGCGCCCGCCGCTCGATCTGCTGATCTACATCGATGCGGCAGAGGCCGACATCATTGCCTGGTTCCTCGCCCGCTTCATGCGCCTGTGGGACGCGGCTGCCACCGATCCGGGCAGCTTTTATGCCCGGTTCCGCCAGATGAGCGAGGCCGAAGCCCGGCAGTTTGCGCTGTCGATATGGAACGGCATCAACCGGCCCAACTGGCTGGAGCATATCGAGCTGGCCCGGCAAGTGGCCGACATCGTGGTGCTGAAGGCGCTGGATCACCGCCTGTCGCTGTAACAGCTGCGCGGGGGAAATCCGCGGCCGCGCCGTAGTGATTGCCGCATGGGATTCCTCAACACCGGCAATACGGTTAGGGGCCTTCTTGCACAGTGCCAGCCCCCGGCTCAGCCCCAGATCGCTTCAGGAACCCGTCCGTGTCATTGCCTCACCGTCTTGCCCTGCTGCTAGCGGCTGCGCCGGCTACGGCCCAATCACTCCCGGTCACTGGCGTGCCGCTGCGGGTTGTCCAAACTGCGCCGGAAGAAGACGAGCAGATCACGGTTTCCACCCAGCGCCTGCCCGGCCAGGTGGTGGGCGATATCAAGCCGGAACTGGTGTTTGGCGCGCAGGAGCTTCGCGCCATCGGTGCTGGATCGATCACCGAAATCCTCGCCCAGATCGTGCCGCAAACCCAGTCGGGGCGTGGGCGCGGCGGCGGCCCGCCGGCGGTGCTGCTCAATGGCAAGCGCACATCGGGCTTTGCCGAAATCCGCAACATTCCGCCCGAAGCCATCGCCCGCGTCGAAGTGCTGCCCGAAGAGGTCAGCCTCAAATACGGTTTCCGCGCCGATCAACGTGTCATCAATTTCGTGCTGCGCCCGCGTTTTCAGGCGTGGACCGGCGAATTTGATATCGGAGGCCCCACCGACGGCGGGCGTTTTTCCACCGAAATCGAAGCCAATCTGCTGCGCTTGCGAAACGGCACCCGCACCAGCATCGAAGCGCAATATCGTATCGACACCATGGTGACGGAAGACGAACGCCGCATCACCACGCCGCCGCAGAGCCGGCCGTTCGCGCTGGCTAGCAATATCTCCGCGCTGCTGCCCGGCGGTGAGATCGATCCGGCGCTGCCCGGCCGCACCGTGCTCGGTGTGCCAGCCGGCGCCGCCAATCCGACGCTGGCGCAATTTTCCGCAGCGCCCGCGAACAGCACCGATATCCGCCCATTCCGCAGCCTGCTACCCGATAGCCGCACCGCCAGCCTGAATGGCACCATTGCCGGCACGCTGGGCAGCATCGGCGCAACGCTTACTGGCGGCATCGAGCGCACGCTGACCGAAAGCCTGCAAGGCCTGCCCGCCGCCAGCTTCAATCTGCCCCCCGGCGGCGCGTTTTCACCCTTCGCGCAGCCTGTGCTGGTCAACCGTTTTGCCGCCGATCCGTTGGGGCGTTCTGGTGAAAACTGGAACAGCCGGCTGGGCACGGTGCTCGACGGCAATGTCGGCAAATGGCGCTGGAACCTCACCGGCAACTGGAACCACGCCGAAAACCGCAGCCGCATCGAACGCGGCATCGATATCAGCGCCGCGCAGGCGCAGATCACCGCCGGCAGCCTGTCTCCCTATGGCGGCGGCGTGTTTGGCGGCGCGCGGCTTGCCGATACCGCCGCCAGCATCAGCGACAATCTCAGCCTCGATCTGCTGCTCAACGGCAGCGCACTGCAATTGCCCGCCGGGCCGCTGGCGGTGGCGCTCAAGGCGCAAGTGCAGCATGTGGCGCTCGACGCATCGGCCACCCGCGCCGGCATCGTCGCCGCCGCCGATCTGTCGCGCACGCAGGGCAATTTTCAGGCCAATGTCGATCTGCCCATCGCGTCGGTGCGGGACAACGTGCTGGCCTTTCTTGGCAAACTCACCCTCAACGCCAATATCGCCGCCGACACGCTGTCGGATTTCGGCACGCTCATCACCTGGGGCGCCGGCGTGAACTGGGAACCCAAACCGGGGTACACCTTCATCGCCAGCTTCACCCGCGAACAGGGCGCACCATCCGTGGGCCAATTGGGTGACCCCACCATCGTTACCCCAAACGTGCGCGTGTTCGATTTTCTGCGTGGCGAAACGGTGGACATCAGCCGGCTTGACGGCGGTAACCGCGCGCTGGCGGGCGACACGCGGCAAGTGTGGAAACTTGGCTTCAATCTCAAGCCGATCGAGGCCGCCGATCTGGTGATCAATGCCAATTATATCTGGCAGCGCACCGATGATCCGATCGCGGCCTTCCCCACCGCCACCGCCGAACTCGAAGCCGCGTTTCCAGGCCGCTTCAGCCGCGATGCTGGCGGGCGTTTGCAGCAGATCGACAACCGCCCGGTGAATTTCGATTATTCGCAGCGGCAGGAACTGCGCTGGGGTTTCACCCTCACCCAGACGCTCAAGCCCGGCAAGGCCGAGCGGGCCGAGATCGAGCGTCGTTTTGCCGAAACCCGCGCCAAGGTGCAGGAAGCGGTGCAGAGCGGCCAGCCGCTGCCGCCCGAAGTGCGCGCCTTTGCTCGCAATCCCTATGGCTTCACACCCGGCCAGCGCCCGCTGGGCGCGGGTGGCCCGCCCGCTGCTGCCGCCACTGCTGCCGCCGGTGCTCCAGCCGGTGGACCACCGAGTAGCGGTGGCGGCGGTGGCGGCAGCTTCCGGGGCGGCGGCGGTGGCGGTCGGGGCGGGTTCCTCGATGGCCGGCTGCAACTGTCCGTGTTCCATACCTGGACCTTCCGCAACGAAATCGGCATCCGGCCCGGCCTGCCGGTGCTCGATCTGCTGAATGGCTCGGCGGTCGGGTCACAGGGCGGCGCGCCGCGTCACCAGATCGAATCCCGGCTGGGCGGCGGCCGGCGCGGGCTGGGCGGCAGCGTATCGGTGAACTGGCAATCGTCCACATCGGTGCTGGTCGATCCATCGGGCGCCGCTCAGTCGGCAAACGATCTGTTCTTTTCGCCGCGCACCACCGCCAACCTGCGGCTGTTCATCGATCTGGGCCAGCGCGCCGATGTGCTGCGCGCTGCGCCGTGGCTGCGCGGCAGCCGCGTGTCGCTGCGGTTTGATAATATTCTCAACGACCGTATCAACGTGAAGAACCGCTCAGGCGCCGAGCCCATCGGCTTCCAGCGCGACCAGCTCGATCCGCTGGGACGCAACGTCACGCTGAGTTTGCGGAAGTTGTTTTTCTAGGCCGTACGCGCCGTCGCCCGCCGGTGCCAGTCCTGCAAATGACTGGCATCTGCGGGCATTCCGATCCCGATCCACCCAGCAAAATCCACGATTGATAGCAGGCTGATATCCGCCAGCGTAAACCGCTCCCCTGCCAGCCACGGCCGGCCCGCCAGTTCGCCGTCAAACCAACCCATCATCGCCAGCGCCTGCGGCTTGGCCGCCTCGCCCATCGCCGGAATCTGGTTGACCAGCTTGGCGGTGTAGGGGTGGCCGTGCTGCCAGAACAGGCTCACCGGCGTGCCCAGCCCGGTTTCCACCCGGCGGATCCACATGTCGGTCTCGGCGCGTTCAAAGCCCGTGCTGCCAATCAGCGGCGGCTGCGGGTGCAGTTCATCGAGATAGCGGCAGATGCTGATGCTTTCGGCAATCACCCGGCCATCGTCCAGTTCCAGAAACGGCACCTGCCCGCGCGGGTTCAGCGCCAGCACCGCATCCGATTTATGCTCCCGCGCCATCAGTGAAACCATTTTTTCCGTGATGGTCAGCCCCTTGGCCGCCAGAAAAAGCCGCACCCGGCGCGGATTGGGCGCCGGATCAGGCGCAGACCACAAGATCATCAGTCATTCTCCCCAAGCCGCATGATGGCGGCGGCGGCGTTGCAAGGCCAGCAGTTTCGCGGCAAGGGCAGGCGATGCTGCCGGCCACCCCCGAAACCATAGCGCATCTGGAATCGCTCGACGCCCGCCTGCGCTGGCTGGCGGCGTGGACGATCCACAACGCCAACCACCTGCGCCCCAGCCGCGACGGCGTGAAGGTGGGCGGCCACCAGGCCAGCTGCGCCAGCATGAGCAGCATCATGGCCAGCCTGTATTTCGCCGCGCTGGGCCGCAATGACCGGGTTGCAGTCAAACCGCACGCCGGGCCGCTGCTGCACGCCGTCCACTATCTGCTGGGCAACCAGAGTCTGGAAAAACTGCAAAATTTCCGCGCCTTTGGCGGCGCGCAATCCTATCCCAGCCGCACCAAGGACGCGATTCCGGTGGATTTTTCCACGGGTTCCGTCGGGCTGGGCGTGGCCGTCACGGCCTTTGCCTCGCTGTTCCAGGATTATCTGGTGGCGCACGGCCAGCTTGCCCCCGCCGACACCGGCCGCATGATCGCGCTGATGGGCGATGCCGAACTGGACGAAGGCAACATCTACGAAGCCCTGATCGAGGCCTACAAGCACGATATCCGCAATCTGTGGTGGATCGTCGATTACAACCGCCAGAGCCTCGATCACACCACCGCCGACCGGATGTTCCGGCGTTTCGACGACATTTTCGAAACCTGCGGCTGGCGGGTGATTACCCTGAAACATGGCCGCCGCCTCGCCGCTGCCGTTGCCGGGCCGGGCGGGGCGGCGCTTGATCGTTGGTTCGATGATTGCCCCAACGCCGATTATGCGGCGCTCACCTATCAGGGCGGCGCGGCGTGGCGGGCGCGGCTGATGGCCGATCTCGGCGCAGCGGCAGCGCCCATCCTCGATGCCCACGACGACGACGCGCTGGCCCTGCTGATGACCGATCTTGGCGGTCACTGCATCGCCAGCCTGCTGGGTGCCTATGCTCAGGCCGCCAGTGATGATCGTCCCTGTCTGATCATCGCCTACACCGTGAAAGGCAAAGGCCTGCCGTTTGCCGGCCACAAGGATAATCACGCCGGCCTGATGAACCCCACCCAGATCGAGGGCCTGCGCGCCGCCATGAACATCCCGGCCGGGGAGGAATGGCAACCTTGGGCCGGGCTGGGACACAATCAGGCCGCCGCGCTGCAAGCCTTCGTTGCCAGCAGCCCCGCCGCGACCTTGCCGCGTGACCGTGCCTTCGAACCGGTGCCCGTGCCGGCCATTCCAGCGCCGGCCGGCGACGAACAAGCCACACAATCGGCGTTCGGCCGCATCCTGTTCGATCTGGCCAAAGCCGGCGGGCCATTGGCAGACCGGATTGTCACCACCTCGCCCGATGTCACGGTGTCCACCGGCCTTGGCCCGTGGGTGAATGCGCGCGGGCTGTTTCGCCGCCAGCAGATGCCCGATGTGTTCCGTGCCGCGAAAATCCCGTCACCCCAGAAATGGCAGGGGCAGGGCTCAGGCCAGCATGTCGAGCTTGGCATTGCCGAACATAATCTGTTCCTGGTGTTGGCCGCCGCCGGCCTTGCCGCGCCGCTGTTCGGCACGCGGCTCATCCCCATTGGCACCGTCTATGATCCGTTCATCGCGCGCGGATTGGATGCGCTGAATTACGCCTGTTATCAGGATGCGCGCTTCATCCTCGTCGCCACTCCGTCTGGCGTCACACTGGGGCCGGAAGGCGGCGCCCACCAGTCGATCAACCCGCCGCTCATCGCCATGGGCCAGCCCGGGCTGACGCATTATGAACCGGCGTTTGTCGACGAACTGGCGCTGCTGCTTCACCACGCCTTCGGCCATGTGCAGGCCGATGACGGCGGCAGTGTCTATTTCCGCCTGTCCACTCGCAGCATCGCCCAGCCGCAGCGCCAGGGCACTGATTGGCAGGCCGGCGCCATCGCCGGCGGCTATTGGCTGCGTGAACCCATCGCGGGCACCGAAGCCGCCATCGTCGCCATGGGCGCGCTGCTGCCCGAGGCCATCGCCGCGTGGGAAGCGCTTGAGGGCGACATCCCCGGCCTCGGCCTGCTGGTCGTCACCAGCCCCGATCTGCTGCACCGCGGCTGGCGGGCAGGGGGCAGCCATATCGAAACGCTTCTGGCCCCGCTGCGCCCCGGCGGGCGGCTGGTGACCTTGTGCGATGCCGCCCCGGCCAGCCTGTCGTGGCTGGGCGGCGTGCACGGCCACCGCGTGGTGCCACTGGGCGTCGACTGCTTTGGCCAGACCGGCGATCTGGTCGATCTGTACCGCCACTATGCGCTTGACGCCGATGCTATCATCACCGCCATGGCCCGCGCCCTCACCGCCTGATCATCATCACCGGTTGACCGCCGCCCCGCAAAGCGGCATTGCCACCGCCATGTCGGGGAGTGGCGCAGTCTGGTAGCGCATCTGGTTTGGGACCAGAGGGTCGCAGGTTCGAATCCTGTCTCCCCGACCATCAACGTGAAAATAAGCATAATCAACACGTTATGGAACGGTTTGGTTGGTTGCCGTAACAGTATGGCGTAACAGCCTCCGTAACACCTCAATGAGGCTTGGCACTTTGATCGGCCAATGGGAACGGCCGGTTGGATTCGTCAATTTGTCACTCGCTCAAGAGGTAGCTTCGCGGTCTCGCCTAT
>NZ_JBDNFM010000028.1:0-32535 GCF_041689835.1 Sandarakinorhabdus sp. | reverse complement strand
GGATCGGGGCAAAGCTGTCAAGCCGCTGGCGCTGGTTCCAGTCGAGGCGGCCAAGCAGCGCTTCGGACAACTGGGCTTGGGACAGCTCAGACAAGCGCCGACCAAGTAACGGGCCCAGCCAATCGTTAAGGCTGGCAATCAATGCCGCTTCACCGCTGGCCGGCAGGTCGAGCCCGTTTGCCGCTGCAAACCCTATCCGGGCACGGACACCGTTCCCGGCATCGCCCCACGGCAACCGCGCCAGCCCGCGTTCGGCAACTGCCGCCAGCAATTCCGCCCGCACCTTGGCCGGATCCGGCCGTTCCACCGGCTGCCGGGAAAGGGTGATGGCCCCCAGCCGGCGCTGGGTTTCGGCGATCACCCCCGTCGTCACCGGATCAAAGGCAAACACGGCGCGGCTTTCGATGCGGCTGGCCAGCAGGCGTTCGACATCGCCGTGCAGCGCCGCGCCCAGCAGCAGCCGCGCGCCGGCTGCACTGCCGCTGGCATCGGCGACAACAATCCAGTCGCAGCGCGCCAGCGCCGAACCAGGCGGAGCCGCCACAGCGCGGCCATTGGCCATCAAAAACGCATCACCCCGCCGCCGCGCCACCCGGTCCGGATAACCCATCGCCAATACCTCGCCGGCGGATTCGATGTCGATCCCGGTTTCGGCCGCGCCCACCGCCTTGGCCCAGCGGCCAGCCAACTTGCGGGCGGCATCGGCGCGCTGGCCGCGTTCGCGGGCCCAGCCCGTCAGGCGTTGCTCGATATCCTCGCTGCGCCCGCCAAGCCCGCGCTCCCCGATCAGCACCGAAATTTGCGCCGCCAGCAAACCACGACCACCGGCAGCGGCCGTCACCAGCATATGCGCAAGGCCCGGCGCCATCGGCAACGCCGCCAGCCGTTCACCGTGCGGCGTCACCCGCCCAGCCGCATCAATCGCTGCCAGCGCCCGTAGCCGCGCCCGTGCATCCGCCACGGCGGCTACCGGCGGCGGATCGCGCCATGGCAGACTGGCGGGATCGGCCACCCCCCAACGCGCGCAATCCAGCACCAGCCCGGCCAGATCGGCTTCCAGGATTTCGGGCGGATCGAAGGCCGCACGGCCCAGGGTTTCGGCTGCCTCCCACAGCCGGATCGCCACCCCCGGCGCCGTCCGCCCAGCCCGCCCGGCGCGCTGGGTCACCGCCGCCTGGCTGGACCGCACCGTCACCAGCCGCTGCAAGCCAACACTGCGGTCCAACTGAGGGCGGCGCGACAGGCCAGAGTCCACTATCACCCGCACGCCGTCGATGGTGATGCTGGTTTCGGCAATGCTGGTCGCCAGCACAATCTTGCGGCGGCCCGGCGCGGCTGGGGCAATAGCAGCGCGCTGATCGGCGGCCTCACGCGCACCGTGCAGGCGAAACAAATCGGTATCAGCCGGCAAGCGCGTCTCCAGCCGCTCGGCGGTACGCTCGATCTCGGCGACACCGGGCAGGAAGGCGAGGATGGAGCCGCTTTCAGTCGCCAGAGCACCCCGAATGGCAGCGGCCATGGCGTCTTCCAGGCGTTCGGCCGGATTGAGGCCGATGTGGCGCAGCTCAATCGGGAACATTCGGCCTAGCGATTCCACCTGCACCAAGCCCGGAATTATGGCTGCAAATCCAGCAACATCCAGCGTGGCCGACATCAACAGCAGGCGCAAATCAGGGCGCAGTGCAGCGCGGGCTTCCAATGTCAAAGCCAGCGCGAAATCGGAATCAAGACTGCGTTCGTGCACTTCGTCGAACAGCACGCCGGCCACGCCGGCCAGTTCCGGATCGTTCACGAGCATGCGGGTGAAAATGCCTTCGGTGACCACCTCGATACGGGTAGCGGCCGATGTGCGCGCATCCAGCCGCGTGCGGTAACCGATGGTCTGGCCCACCGGTTCACCCAGTTGCTCGGCCATGCGCTCGGCAGCAGCGCGGGCGGCGAGACGGCGCGGGGACAGCAGGATGAGCTTGCCGGCCTTGGCCCAATCCTCGCCCAACAGCGCCGGCGGCACCGCGGTGGTCTTGCCCGCACCCGGCGGTGCCACCAGCGCCGCCGGAGCGCCTGCCGCCAGCGCCGCCTGCAACTGCGGCAGCACGGCCAGCACCGGCAACATCAGAACGGCTTAACGATCACCAGCACCGCCACAGCCAGCGTAACCAAGGACGGTATCTCGTTCATCAGTCGCAAGCGCTTTTCGGTCACCGATCGTTCGCCGACGGCAAACTGCTTGGATGTCACCACGCTCCAGTGGTGAAACCAGGTGAGCACGATGACGAACAGGAACTTCACGACCAGCCACAGCGGCCAGCCAAGATGGAACCCCAGGCTCAAGCCGGCGATCCAGCTGACAGCCATTGCCGGCGACAGGATGATGCGGCGCAGGCGGCGGCAGCGTTCATTCCACAGCGCGGATTCGGGCGCACCGGGCGCAACAGGATGCCAATACACCAGAAACCGCGGGATCATGAACAGCCCGGCCATCCAGAAGATGACAAAGGCAACATGCAGGGCCTTTACCCACAGATAGGCCTCGCCGAGCCAGCCGACACCCCAATCGGTCACTTACAGCGGCTTTCGCAGCAGCTCGAACAAGCGATCAACATGGTCGATCGGCGTGTCCTGAAGGATGCCGTGGCCCAGATTGAAGATGTGCGGGCGGCCCGACAGCGCGTGCCGGATACGATTAACCGCTTGGTCCAGCGCTTCGCCGCCGGTGATCAGCGCCAGCGGATCAAGATTGCCTTGTACCGGCATATCGGGCGGCAGCATGGCATCGGCCCAGGCCGGATCAACGGTTTCATCCAGCCCGATCGCATCGACACCGGTTTCAGCGGCATAGGCGGCGAGTTTGGCGCCGGCGCCCTTGGGAAAACCGATGATCGGCACATCAGGATGGCGCACCATCAGCCGCCCGACGATATCGGCATTGGGTGCGATCACCCAGCGTTCGAACTGGGCGGGCGACAAGGTCCCGGCCCAGCTGTCGAATAGCTGGATTGCCTGCGCTCCGGCTTCGATCTGGCCCGACAGATAATCCACCTTGACCGCGATGATGCGGTCAATCAGTGCCTGGAACCGCGGCGGGTCCTTGTAGGCGAGCCTCCGCGTTTCAGCCTGATCCTTGCTTCCATGGCCGGCCACCATGTAGGTCGCCACCGTCCACGGCGAACCGGCAAAGCCCAGCATCGTCACCTTTGGATCGATGGCCTTGCGAACCTTGGCAACGGTTTCATAGATTCGTGCAAAATGCAGTGGATTGGGCTGCAGCGCTGAAAAATCACCATCATGCAGCGGAGGAGTCAGCTGTGGGCCTTCTCCAACACCGAACGTAAGGCCTTGGCCCATCGCATGCGGCACGATCAGGATGTCGGAAAACAGAATGGCCCCGTCCATACCGAAACGGCGTAGCGGCTGGATTGTGATTTCAGCCGCTGCGTCGCTATCGTAGACCAGTTCCAGGAAACCGCCTTTTTCGGCGCGCATGGCCCGGTATTCCGGCAGGTACCGACCAGCCTGACGCATCAGCCAAACCGGCGGCGGGTCACGGCGCTCGCCCTTCAAGACGGCGAGTAGCGGGGGTTCCTGGGAAAGTTGATCAGCCATGCCATTTCCTTTCCCGTGCCATCTCCTTGCGGTCAAGTCCGCAGAGCCGTTCGCCCGCTCTCAACAATATCGAAATAATCTGAAGGATATTGTTGCAGCTAGTAGGGGGGCTGAATCGCGGGGATAAAATCGCCTCAACGATTCCATCCACAACGCCAATACCACGCGACTCACCGGATTCTGGCGAGTCGCTGCAACGATCCCCGCTATCCACAGGCCGAGCTGTTCATATGTACGCAGCCGCATGAATCCGCCGGCGCTTCGGGGGCGGTTCGGCAGAATTGCCCCTTGCCGGATCCTCCACAGCAGCGTTAACGCGTTACCCTGATGCTTATCCACAGAGCCATGCAGCAGGAAATTTTCCTGCAGGAGCCGGTGTGACCATGCCCGAGGCGCTACACCTGCATCTGATCAGCGATTCCACCGGCGAAACGCTCGAATCGGTGGCCAAGGCCAGCCTGGCCCGGTTTGAAGGCGCGCAGGCGGTAAAGCATTTCTGGCCGATGGTACGCAGCCAGGGCCATCTTGATCGCGTCATCGAGGAAGTGGCGAAAAAGCCGGGCCTCGTGATCTACACGCTGGTCGATGGTGCTGTGCGTGACCGGCTGGAAACGCGCTGCGCAACACTTGGCCTCCCGATGGTTTCGCCGCTGGATCCCACCATCTCTGCGCTGTCCGAACTGCTGGGGCAGGCCGCTACCCGGCGGCCGGGACGCCAGCACGTGATGGACCAGGCCTATTTCCGCCGTGTCGATGCCATCAACTACACGATGGTGCATGATGATGGCGCCCAGACCGGGCTTGAGGAACTGGAAGAAGCCGATATCCTGTTGCTCGGCGTGTCGCGCACGTCAAAAACGCCGACGTCGATCTATCTGGCCAACCGCGGCTACAAGACGGCCAATATCCCGCTGGTCCCACAATCACCGCCAGCACCCCATGTGTGGACGGTGAAGGGCCCACTGCTGGTGGGGCTTACAACGGCTCCAGACCGGTTGCAGTCCATCCGCCGCAACCGCCTGCTCACCCTTTGGCAGACGCCGGACACCGATTATGTCGACGTCGACCGTATCGAGGCGGAAGTGGCTTTTGCCCGCCGGCTGTTTGCCGATCATGATATTCCGGTGATCGATGTCACCCGCCGCAGCATCGAGGAAACGGCGGCGGCGATCATCAATCTGCACCAGGCTCGAAAAGATGCGGCCGGGGAACCGCAGCAATGATGCTGGTGCTGGCGAGCCAATCTGCTGCGCGGCGGGCTATGCTTAACGCCGCGGGCGTGTCGCACGAGGCACTGCCAGCGCATGTCGATGAGGAGGCCATCACCGCTGGGCTGATCGCCGAACAGGCCAGCCCGGAACGGATCGCCGATGCGCTAGCCGAAGTGAAGGCCCTGAAGATCAGCCGCCAGCATCCGGGGGCGCTGGTGTTGGGTGCGGATTCAGTTGTTGTTACCGCCGATGGCAGCCTGATTGCCAAACCCGAAAGCCGGCCGAACGCCGAAGCCCAGTTGCGGCAATTGGCCGGCACCAGCCACCGATTGATTTCGGCCGCCGTGTTCTGTGAAGCTGGCAAGCCGGTGTGGCGCAGTGCCGGCGCCGCCAAGCTGACCATGCGGCGCCTGAGCGATGATTTTATCCGCAACTATCTTGATGCGGAAAGCGAAGCCGTGTTCGGCTGTGTCGGGTGTTATCGCATCGAGGGACTGGGTGCCCAGTTGTTCACGCGGATAGATGGCGATCAGTTTGTCATACGCGGTCTGCCACTGCTGGCTATCCTGGACTATCTCAGGGTGAGGGGAGTGCTGGCCACATGAGAGAACCAGCTGTTGCCGGCGTCATAGGCTGGCCGGTCAGCCATTCGAAATCGCCTTTGATCCATCGTTTCTGGCTCGGAAAGCTGGGTCTGGACGGGGATTACAGCCGTTTCCCGGTGCTGCCCGAACAAATCGGTACCTTTGTGCGTGCCTTGCCGGTGATGGGGCTGCGCGGGGTGAACGTGACGGTGCCGCACAAGCTCGCAGTGATGGCCCACCTTGATGATCTTGCCCCCGGTGCTGCGGCGGTGGGTGCCGTCAACACCGTCGTGGTGGGCCGTGACGGCAGGCTCATCGGGCACAACAGCGATGTTGCCGGCATCGCCGGCCCGGCTGGCCCTGCACTGGCCGGGCGGTCCATGCTGCTGGTGGGCAGTGGCGGCGCGGCGCGGGCGGCAGCAGCAGCGGCCCGCCTTGGCGGTGCGTCTGCGTTGTGGATCATGGCGCGCAATCACAACGCCGCTGGCGCGCTGCTGGCGGCGTCCGGCCTGCCTGGCGGGGTGATGGCGATTGGGGATCCGCTTCCGGCCGATACCGGGCTGGTGTTCAACGCCACCACCCTGGGCATGGCCGGACAGCCACCGCTGCAGATTGATCTTGGCTGGCTGCCGGCTGATGCGGTGGTGTTCGATGCGGTTTATGCTCCGCTGGAAACAGCGCTTCTGGCTGAAGCGCGAGAGCGCGGGCTGGCGACTATCGATGGCTTGGCCATGCTGATCGGTCAGGCTGCCGAAGCCTTCCGCCTGTTCTTTGCCGCCGAAGCACCGCGCCAGCACGATGACGAACTGCGAGCCTTGCTGATCCGATGAGCGCCGCCATCATCATCGGCCTCACTGGCTCCATAGGCATGGGGAAATCCACTGTGGCGCGCATGTTCCGCAAATTGGGTGTGCCGGTGTTCGACGCTGACGCCGAGGTTCGGCGCGTGCAGGGCCCGGGCGGCCGGGCCCTAACCGCAATCGAGGCGCTGTTTCCCGGTACCACCCATGACGGCGGCCTGCACCGTGACAAACTGGGTGCGGCCGTGTTCGGTGATCGTGCCAGGCTGCGCCAACTTGAACAAATCCTCCATCCACTGGTGGCAGAAGCCCAGAGCGTGTTTCTGGGCCAGCACCGGCTGAGGCCCGCGATCGTGCTGGACGTGCCGCTGTTGTTTGAAAAGGGCGGCTGGCAGCGGTGCCATTACACAGTGGTGGTCTCGGCGCCCTACCGGGTGCAGCGTGCGCGGGTGTTGGCGCGGCCCGGCATGACGCCGCAGAAATTTGCCGGCATCCTCAAAGGCCAGATGCCTGACCGGGAAAAGCGCGCCCGCGCCGATGTGGTGATCGAAACCGGCCGTGGTCGCCGCTCCACATGGCAGGCTGTGCAGCGCCTGGTGGAGTCACTGTAAAACGGTCATGCCCTTGCCCTTGGCGCATGGTCCGCTAAAGGGCGGACATGCGCGAGATCGTCTGGGATACTGAAACCACCGGCATCATGCCGGGCGATGGTCACCGCATCGTCGAAATCGGTGCGGTCGAGATGGTCAACCGCATGGTAACCGGCCGCATATTCCACACCTATCTGGATCCGCAGCGGGCGATGCCCAAGGATGCGGAGCGTGTGCACGGGCTGTCGTTGGAATTTCTCACCGGCCAGCCGATCTTTGAACAGGTCATCGATGATTTTTTGACGTTCATCGGCGACGCGCCGCTGGTGGCACACAATGCTGCCTTCGACATGGAGTTCCTGAATTGGGAACTGAAGCGTGCCGGCATGGCCATAGTGCCGATGACCCGCGCCATCGACACGCTGGAGATCAGCCGCAAGGCCAACCCTGGCGCCAAACACACGCTTGATGCGCTATGCACGCGCTATGGTATTGATCTTTCAGCCCGTACCAAACACGGCGCGCTGCTCGATGCGGAACTGCTCGCCCGTGTCTATATCGAGTTGACCGGTGGCCGACAGATCGGATTCGACCTTGCCACGGACGCGGCTGCGGCCGACACTTCCTACGAGCGGGTGAGTCTGGCTGCACGGGCCCACAACGCCAGCGAGGAGGAGCTGGCGCGGCATGACGGTTTCGTGGCCGGCCTCAAGGACCCGCTCTGGCTAACGTGACATTCATGTGAATGGGCACGGCCGAGTGAGGATACAGGCAATATGGATATCCGGATTTCAGGACACCAGGTTGATACCGGCGTGGCTTTTGGCGAACATGTGCGTGAACGACTGGGCGCAATGGCAGCGAAATATTTCCCCCGAGCGCTGTCGGCTCATGTGACGCTGGGGCCGGCGCCCTATGGCCATTTTGCCTGCGATATCGTGATGCACGTTATGGCAGATCTGATCCTCAAGGGTTCGGCACACGCAGGCGGCGCGCACGTGGCCTTCGATGCCGCGGCCGAACGGATCGACAAGCAGCTGCGCCGATACATGCGCCGACTGAAAGATCGCCACTCCCCGGCAGCCGGGCGTGCAGCACCGATGCTCGCGGAATTGCCGCCACTTGATAACGCTGAATACAAGGTGTTTGCCGCCGCGACCGAGGATGACGAACCCGAAGGCGATGGCCCGCTGATCATCGCCGAGACGCGCGTTGATATCCCGACCAGCAGCGTAAGTGATGCGGTGATGATGCTGGATTTGCGCAACACGACGGCTTTGCTGTTCGTCAACAGCGCCACCGGCGCTCACAACATGGTCTATCGTCGGGAAGACGGTACCATCGGCTGGGTCGAACCCCGCGGCGAGGCTGCTGGCCGCTCGCGCGACGTTGCAGTGGACGGCCGAGCCGCTGCCGCCACCTGACATGCACGATGACGGTTCCTTGCCGCGGCTGGCCAGCCGGCTGCGGGTGGACGCACTGTTCCGCCGGGTGAGTGCAGCAGGCGGCTTTGCCGCAGTGTTGGCGCGCGGTGACGACGAGGCTGGCGCAATCGCCGTCGTCACCCGCGATACCGGAGAAGAAACACTGCGCGCCGCTGTTTTGGGTGCCGGCGGACGTTATGAATTTGCCGAACTGGCGCGCGGCGACGCTGTGCCAGCGTGGATTGAACGGGCTCGCCGCCGTGATCCCGATTTGTGGGTAATCGAACTGGATATCCCGAAGGCAGGGCAGTTCGTCGACGAAATGCTCGCCGGTGGTTGATTGAACCCACACACACACGCTTGAACGTTCGCATGGTTTCACAGCTATTTCATTGCATCGGCAGAAATGCGGCTCGGCTCGCTGCACTGGTCGTGCTCGCGGCAGCAGGCCCGGCTTTGGCCGATACTAGCTTGCCCGTACTGCCTGGCGACGATGACCGGGTGATAGCGCAAACAGTGGTGCCTCCCGTCGCCGGTTTGCCGGGGCTGGTGCAGATGGTGGTCGCTGATGCCGCCGCTCCGGCTACTGTTTCCAGCAAGGCCGAGCTTGATTGTCTCGCCACCGCCGTGTGGTTCGAGAGCCGGGGCGAAACGCTGGAAGGCCAGCTTGCCGTGGCGCAGGCAGTGGTTAACCGTGCAAAATCAGGCCGCTGGGGCAACGGCATCTGCAGCGTGATCAAGGCGCCGCGCCAGTTCAATTTCAATGCCGCACGCGTTCAGCGTTCCACCGCCACCTTCACGACCGCGCTTGCCGTCGCCCGCATTGCGGCGACCGGCCTC
This sequence comes from Sandarakinorhabdus sp., assembly GCF_041689835.1. Classification (GTDB taxonomy): domain Bacteria; phylum Pseudomonadota; class Alphaproteobacteria; order Sphingomonadales; family Sphingomonadaceae; genus Sandarakinorhabdus. The sequence goes on along the minus strand of NZ_JBDNFM010000028.1, from coordinate 23,483 downwards.
TGGCACGACATCGCCGCCGGCGCCCACAGCTTTCATTCGGCCCGCCTGCATCCTGGCTGGCGCCTTGCCCGCGTGGCAAAGATCGGCAACCACGTTTTCTATCGCTGAAAAGGCGTGACGGCAGCGCTTGCTGTTCACCTTGCGTTCCGCCATTGTCGTGCCTATGGCGCACAATCTTTCTGCCTCTGATGTGCTGCGCGGCACCTGCCGCTGGTTGTTGCGTGCCGGGGTGAGCCCGCTCGCCGAAGTGCCGTTGGCCGGTGGCCGCCGTGCCGATATCCTTGGCGTCGATGCCGCTGGCCGCCTGACGCTGGTGGAAATCAAGATCAGCCTCGGCGATCTGCGCGGTGATCGCAAATGGCCCGATTATCTCGATCACTGTGATCGCTTCTTCTGGGCAATACCTGCCGGGTTGCCGGTGGGTGATCTGCACACATCGGCTTTCCGGCCCGATGAAACCGGCCTGATCATCGCAGACCGCTTTGATGCGGAAGCCGTGCGCGATGCCCCGTGGCGACCGCTGAACGGCAGCCGCCGCAAAGCGATCACGCTGGCGCTGGCCCGCCGCGCCGCACACCGTTGGCTGGGTTTGATCGATCCGGAAAGCGGGCTGATCGGGCTCGACTAGCGCTGCACGCGCCCCCGGCTGCGCCTTATTTCGGGCTTCGCTTCGCCAGAATCCTCTGCAGCGTACGCCGGTGCATCTTCAGCCGGCGAGCGGTTTCAGAGACGTTGCGATCGCACAGTTCATAAACGCGCTGGATATGCTCCCAGCGCACGCGATCGGCCGACATCGGTTCTGGCGGCGCTTCCGGGCGCGCACCGCCTTCAGCTGAAAGGGCGCGCACAATGTCTTCGGGGTCGGCTGGCTTGGCCAGATAGTCGATGGCACCGGCCTTCACAGCGGCGACAGCAGTGGCCAGATTACCATAGCCAGTGAGCATGACGATCCGCACATCCGGGCTGGCCGCACGCAATTCAGCAACCAGATCAAGGCCGTTGCCATCTTCTAGGCGCATGTCCACAACGGCATGGGCGGGCTTCAACCGGGCCGCTTCGACACGGGCTTCCTGCAGGCTGCCGACGGCGGTGACCGCAAAACCCTTGCGCGACAGCAGCACCGAAAGCCGCTGACGGAAGGGGGCGTCGTCATCAACCAGCAAAAGCGGACGACCTTCAGTTTCGGGTACACTAGCCATTGTCATTGCTCCTGTTCCACCCCAGCGGGGTCAGTAACCTCAAATTCGGCCCGTAGCCAGCGCACCTCGACCTTGCCGCCGCCTTCGGGGCGGTTGGAGAACGCCAGGCGCCCACCGGTGCGTTCGATCAGGGTGGTGGCGATGAACACGCCAAGACCGGTAGAATCGGATTTTGATCGTGATGGCCCCAGCATCGGTTCGCCCAGCCGCGGCAGCAGGTCGGGCGGAAAGCCAAAGCCGTCATCCAGCACCGCCACCCGGATTTCCGACTGGGTGATGATGGTCTCCATCGTCACCTCGGTTGCGGCATGGCGCACGGCGTTGGATACCAGATTGTTCAGCGCATGCAGCAGCTCGGGCGAACGCTGCACGATGGGCTGGCGGCCGTTCACCGCGACAGTGACCGGCACCCGCGCCGGCTTCACGCTCTGGGCCACTTCATGCAGCAGCAGGTCCAGTGTGAGGATGGCGAAGGGGTCTTCGGCTTCGGCGCGAGTGGAAAGCTCCTTCATGATGCGCCGGCTGCGCGCGGCCTCGGCGGCAAGCAAGCGGATATCCTCGCCGAAATCGGGATCGTCGCCCAGTTCTTCTTCAAGGCTGTGGGCGATCAGGCTGATCGAACCCAGCGGCCCGCCCAGTTCATGAGCCGCCGCCGCCGCCAGGCTGCCCAGCGCGTTCATGCGGGCTTCGCGGGTCAAGGCAGCTTCGGTCGCCACCAGTGCGCGGGCCCGGCCGCGAGCCTCGGCCGACACCATCCACAAATAGGCAGCGAGAAACCCCATGGCGAGGCCATAAGCGATCAGATCGCCAAGGCGGTAAACCAGCGGAAATTCCGGCGGTGGCCCGCTCCACGGCAGCGGCTGGGCCCACAGCCAAAGCACAGCCAGAACGCACATCGCCAGCCCCAGCAACGGCGCCATTTCCCGCGCCGTGAGCAAGGTGGCAGAAATAGTGACCGGCACGATCAGCAATAGCGAAAATGGGTTCGCTAACCCGCCGGTGAGGAACAACAGCACCCCGGCCTGAATCAGATCGAACGACAGGTGCAGCGACAATTCGCGGCCTGTCATCCGGTCGGAGCGTTCATAAAGAGTGGAAAGGCCGACGTTGAGGATGACCGATGCGCCCATGGCAGCCACCATCGATCCCCAGGGAAGCGGATAGCCAAACCACAGTCCGACCACCAGCAGGGTGGTGAGCTGCCCGAGGATCGCGATCCAACGAATGCCGGCCAGCGTGCGCACACGCACCCCCGGTCGATCAAAGGCGGTTGCCGCAATGGAGAGCCGTTCCATCGCCATGACCTAAACGCCTCCGGCCGGTTCGCCCATGCGGCGTGTGGTTACACCTGCCGACCAGCGAAGACATTGGCCGCCTGGCGCGGTGCCGCGCATTATCAGAGCGACGGCCCCTGCATGCGGCCGGTCGGCTTCACCGGCAGGTCCTTCAGCAGTTTGGCGATGCTCGCGGCGCGCGTATCGCTGGTCGCAACGGCCCGGGCTGATATGCCGCTGTTGTCGGCCAAGTCGGGATTGGCGCCTGCTTCGATCAATATCTTGACCAGCGCGAGGTCGCGCGCTTGTACTGCTTTCAAAATGGCGGTTTCGCCCAATCGGTTCGGGATGTTCACCTGCGCCTTCAGCCGGATCAGTGTCGCCACACCCTCGCTCCAGCGGCTGATCGTGGCCAGCATCAGCGCCGTGTTGCCTTCCCGGTCCTTGAGGTTGAGGTTGGCGCCCTTCTGATAAAGCAGACCCAGCCAACCAAGATCGCCGCGGCGGGTGACCATGTGGACGCCGGTTTCGCCGGTGTCGTTGTCGCGGGTATTCACCACGGTGGTGCCCGGCTTGTCGGCCAGCTCGATCGCCTTGTTGACGTCGCGGTCTTTCACCGCCTTGATGAAATTATAGCTGTCGGAAAACTGCGCCGCAGCCGGGCTGGCCCCCGCAGTTGCTGCTGCCAACATTACTGAAACGAGAAGTCGCTGCCACATCATCGACAAGCTGCCACCTTTTCCCTTATGCTCGGTTTACCTTATACCTTGAGCACAATGACAATGCATAGCCACAAGAGCCGTCTATGAATAGCGGCAAGAATCTGCGCCTGTGGCTGGTGCTGGCCATCGCCGTGGCGGTGGCAGGCGCGCTGGGCTGGATGCGCTTTGCCGGGCCTCAGGCCGTGCCGCTGGCCGTTCAGGGCAATCTGGCCGGCGCCAGTCTGGGCGGGCCGTTCACGCTGATCAATCAGGATGGCCAGACGGTGCGCGACCGGGATTTTGCCGGGCGCTGGCGGCTGGTGTATTTCGGCTATGCCTTTTGCCCTGATGTCTGCCCCACCGATCTGGCGCTGATCGGGCGCGGGTTGCAGGCATTCGAAGCGAAGGATGCCGCGCTCGGCGCACGCGTCGCGCCCATCTTCATTACCATCGATCCGCTGCGAGACACGCCGGCAACGTTGAAACCGTTCGTGGCGGCCTTTCATCCCCGTCTTGTCGGCCTCACCGGCACAACAGCGCAGATTGATGCGGTGACCAAGGCTTATGGCGTCTATGCCAAGCGCATGGATACCGGTGATCCCGAAAACTACCTGATGGATCATAGTGCGATGGTCTATCTCTTTGATCCCGCCGGAAAGCCGGTCGCCTTTCTCCCGCACCAGGGGCTTTCCGCCCAGGCCATCACGGCATTGCTGGCCGCCCATGTTCGGTAGGCCGTTCTGGGAAACCACACCGTTCCACCGCATGAGCCGGGAACAATGGGAAAGCCTGTGCGATGGCTGCGGCAAATGTTGCGTGCACAAGCTGGAGGATGAGGAGACCGGCGACGTGTTTCCCACCAACGTCTGCTGCCGCCTCCTCGACACCGCGACCGGCCAGTGCAGCAATTATCGCAACCGCAAGGCGCTGGTGCCCGAATGCGTGCGGCTCACCCCTGGCAAGCTCGACGATCTCGATTGGCTCCCCGACAGTTGTTCCTATCTGCGCGTGCACCGTGGCCAGGGGTTGGCGGAATGGCATCACCTGATCACCGGTGATCGCCAATCAATCCACCGCGCCCGCCAATCGGTCGCCGGCCGGGTGATCAGCGAAGATCATATCGGCGATCTCGAAGACTATATCATCGACAAGCCATTGTGACGGTGCCCGGTGCTGCCCAAGATGCTGCGATTCCGCCGACCGTCCCTGCCTGAACAGCTTATCATCGCGGGCCGCTGTGTGCCCGTGGTGGCAACGCGCCGGCCGGCCGCGCGCGGGGTGCGGCTGCGCGCCAGCGCCGTCAACGGCCGCATCGAGATCAGCCTGCCCCCGCGCGGCGGGGAGGAGATCGTCGCCGCCCTGCTGAAGGCGCATCACACCTGGCTGGAAGCGCAGGTGGCAAGCTGGCCGCGCGCCATTCCGTTTGCGCCAGATGCTCGGCTGCCCATCGATGGTCTGCCGGTTCGCATCGATTGGCAGCCCGATCACCCGCGCATGCCCATGCTGGTCGGCGATGTTCTGCGTGTCGGCGGGCCGCTCTCGCTGCTGCCCGGCCGTACCGAACGCTGGCTGAAGGCGCGGGCACTGGCCGATCTGGAGCCGGCCACGCGCCGCCTCGCCGAGAATTTGGGCCAGCCGCTGGCGCGGGTATCAGTGGGCGATGCCAGCAGCCGCTGGGGCAGTTGCGCCAGCGCGCGTTCGGGCGTCAACGATGCGGAGGGCGCGCGCATTGCCTATAGCTGGCGCCTGATCATGGCCCCGGACTGGGTGCGCTATGCCATCGTCGCCCACGAGGCAGCGCACCTCGTCCACCAGGATCACAGCCCGGCTTTCCACGCCCTCAACCGCCAGCTCGACCCGCGTGCGGGCGAAGCGCGGCGCTGGCTGGCGCGTTACGGCGCGGCGCTGCATTGGGTGGGGCGGCAAAGCTAATCTGGCACCAACTAGTGCGGATGGCGCAACCAGGCAGCGATTGCGGTGCCGAAATCGAGCTTGGTCACGGCGCTCATGTGGTTGCCGGCGATTTCCGCCAGCGCGGCATTGGGCAGTTCCAGCGTCAGGGCGGGCGCCGAGCCATTGTCGCGGTCGTCCGCTCCGCACAGCACGAGGCACCGCGTTTCGATTCCGTGCAGCGCTTCTATGGGCGTGGAGACAAAGCTGTTCAGCAGAAGGCCGACAGCGGCCGTATCGACCTTGTTCTGCTTCATGAAAGCAGCGGCAAAGGCTTCAGGGCTGCCGCTCGGCCAGCCATCGGGCTGCCGCACGACCTTCTTGAAGAAGTCAGCGCGCGCGGTGCCGCCGGTGAGGCCTTCGAGACCCATGCCGGAAATGATGGCCTTGCCCGGCCGCAAACCGCGCGCCAGCAGCCGCACCAGTGTGCGCGCGCCCATCGAATAGCCGGCGATATCGAAATCGGTCAGGCCCAGCTGACCGATCAGTGCTTCGATATCCATCGCCAGCACATCGGGCGGATAGGCGGCTGCATCGTGCGGCGCTGCGCTCAGGCCGTGGGCACGGAAATCGGGCATGATCACCCGGTATCCGGCCCCGGCAATCTCGGGAGCGGCCCCGTATCGCCGCCAGTTCATCTCGCCGGACGAGAACAGCCCGTGCAGCAGGATGATCGGCCGACCAGCGCCGATCTCGACAACCGCGATCTCCGCCCCGTCAAACCCGCGAAATCGTCTTGTGTCCATCACCGCTCCTTTTCTGCCCGAGCCGCGACCACGGCTTCCTTCAGCCGGTCAAAGCCCACCGCACCCGACAAGACGCGATTGCCGATGATGTAACTGGGTGTGCCGGTCAGCCCCAGATTGCGGCCCAGCAGCAGGTTGCGATCCAGTTCGGCTTTCAGGGCCGTGTTACTCAGATCAGCAGTGATGCGCTCTTCCGAAAGGCCAACGCCCTTCACGATGCCCATGGTGCGCACCAGGCTCACCCTGCCCGGGCTGTCGAACATGGCATCATGGAATTTGCGATATTGGCCTTGGGTGGCGGCCGACAGGCTGGCCATCGCAGCTTCGGTGCTGGCCGGGGACAGCACCGGGAAATCGCGGTAGATCACCATCAGCTTTGGATCCTCGCGCACCAGCTTTTGCACGTCGGCGTGGCCCTGCCGGCAATAGGGGCAGGCGTAATCGAAAAACACCACCAGCTTCACATCACCGGCTGGATTGCCGGCGGTGGCACCAGGAAAGGGGGTTTCGATGGCGGCGCGGTTGCTGGCCAATACCTTGCGCGCTTCGGCTTGCTCCAGCCGCGCGACGGCTTCGGGAATGATTTCGGGATGGCTCAGGATGTAATTGCGCACGATGGCTTCGATTTCGGCGCGATCGGGGCGGGCGTTGGCCTGACCGGCGGCCATGGCTGTGCCGGCGCCAACACCCGCTCCCGTCAGGCCGATAGCGAGGACAGCAGCCATGCTGAGCTGCCGATTCCAGAAACTCGCCATCGCTTTCACCTTTTCTTGCGTTTGCGCTGTTCCAGCGCGTCGCCAGCCACCAGCATGATATCGTCCGCCCGGATAAAGTCAGGCGTGCCGGCCGGCAAGCCCGCGCGCGCCACCCGCGCGTTCATCATGGCGCCCATGGCATTGCCTTCGAGGCTGAACCGCTCGGCCGCTGCCAGCGCGGCGCGCGACTTGTCACCGCGCCGATCATAGATCACGCCCAGCTGGTACCAGGTGAACGGGTTCTCGCGGTCAAGGCTCACCGCTTTCCTCAGCAGCGGTTCGGCTTCGGCCTGCAATTTTGCATCCTCGCTGGTCACCAGCGCGTGGCCGAGCAGGGTGATGATCATCGGCTCAAGCGGGGCGCGCTCCACGGCGCGGCGCAACACCGGCAGGCTTTCGTCCACCTTGCCCGATTCCAGCAGGATCTGGCCTTCCAGTTCCAGATAATAGGGATCGGCCGGCTGCAGCGCCACCAGCTTTGCCGCTTCGGCCATCGCCTGTTGGGGATAGCCCGATCGGTGCCAGGCATAGGCGCGGGCATACAGTGCGGCAGCCGTGTTGATGCCCTCGGGGTATTTCTGCATCACCCGCGGCGGCTCTTCCACAAAGCCGATAAGCTTGCCCTTGATGCGTTCGAATTTTGCCTGCAACGCCTTGTCGGGCGGCGTGTTCCAGGCTGGATCCTTTTCATACACTGCCACCAGATTATTGACGCGAGTGCCCGACAGCGGGTGGGTGCGGGCATATTCATTGTTCTGCGGGATCGCCAGCCGGAACTCCATGCCCTGCAGCTTGCGGAAAAACGCGATACTGCCCTTGCCCGAAATCCCGGCTTTCGACAGATACACCGCGCCGGCCTGATCGGTGCGGCTTTCCTGATCGCGGGTGAAGGCGAGGAACTTGCCCTGCGCCGCCGCCGTGCCCAGCCCCAGGATGGCCATGCCCGCTTCGCCGGCACCCGCCGCCACCGCCAACGCCGCACCCACCAGCGAAAGCAATGAAATCTTGCTTGCCGGTCCAGCACCTTCGCCAAAACGCACGTTGTGGCCGGCGGCGATGTGGCCCAATTCGTGGGCAATCACGCCCTGCAGCTCGTTCACGTTGTCAGCGGCAGTGATCAGGCCGCTGTGGATGAACACGTTCTGCCCACCGGTAACAAAGGCGTTGATGCTGGGATCGCCCACCAGCACGAACTGCACGTTGCGCGGCTCCAGCCCGGCGGCCAGCACCAGATCGCGGGAAATGTCGCGGAAGAACGCTTCGGTTTCGGCGTCGCGCAAAATCGATTGGGCTATCACCGCGCGCGGCTCGGCCAACAGCAGGATCGCAACACAGGCAAGGCGGAAACGGCGCATGATACCAGCTTTCTCTACCACGCTTTAACCGCGGGTGAAGCCGCCGGCCTGCGTCATGCTGCGCGCAGTGCCCGCGCCCGGCGCCGCTGCACCGATGATCCAACGCCAAGCGCCTCACGATATTTGGCCACCGTGCGCCGGGCCAGATCGAAGCCCTCGCCAATCAGCAGCTCGACCAATTTGTCGTCCGACAGCACGTCTTCGCCTTCGGCGGCAATAAGCCGGGCGATACGGTCCTTCACGGCCAGCGCCGAAGCAGTGTCGCCATCACCCGAACCAACGCCCGAGGTAAAAAAATATTTCAGCTCATACTGGCCGCGGTCACACAGCATGTATTTGTTGCTGGTCACCCGGCTCACGGTCGATTCGTGCATCTCGATCACCTCGGCAATCTGGCGCAGGGTCAGCGGCTTCAGCCGACTCACGCCGTGCTCGAAAAAGCCCTGTTGCAGGCGCACGATCTCGGTGGCGACACGGATGATGGTGCGGGCACGCTGGTCCAGCGCCTTGAGCAACCAGTTGGCGCTGGCCACGCATTCGTTGAGGAAACCGTGGGTGGCCCTGTCCGCGCCGACGGCAAGCTCGCTGTGATAGTCGCGGTCGATGATCAGGCGCGGCAGCGTCGCCTGGTTGAGGCTGATCTGCCAGCCGCCATCGGGGCCGCGCAGCACGAACACATCGGGCACCACCGGAATTGCGCTTGTGCCGCCATAACGCAGGCCGGGCTTGGGATCATATCGTTTCAGCTCGTGGATCATGTCCACGATATCCTCACGGTCCAGTTTGCACAGGCGAACGAGGCCATGAAGATCGCCGCGCGCCACCATGTCGAGATTGTTCAGCAATTTTTGCATCGCCGGGTCGCAGCGATCGGCAACGCGCGCCTGGGCGATCAGGCATTCCGACAGGGTGCGCGCCGCAACGCCCACCGGATCGAACATCTGTACCTCGGCCAGCACCGCCTCGACACGGGCAGGCGACACGTCCAGCTGGCCGGCAATTTCGTCCACCGGCTCGGCGAGGTAGCCGCATTCATCAAGGCCATCGATGATGAAGCGGGCAATGGCCAGATCAACGCCGTCAAATCGGGCTTTGGCCTGCGCCTCCAGTATCTCGGTCAGGCCGGCCTCTCCGCTGGCAATCCGCTCGAAATCCGGGCCGTCCTCCTCGTTGCCGGACTGGCCGGCGCGTTCGCCCCAATCGGCTGGCTGGTCCGATCCGCAATCATGGTGGAATCGTTCGCCTGTGTAATCGGCGTCGAGCGGGGCATCGCCGCCGCCATCGCGCAACAAAGCCTCCAACCCGGCGCTGCTAAGATCGTCGTTTCCGGCAATCGCGTCGGGCGGCGCATCCACCCCGCTCGGCCCAGCTGGCTCGGGCGGACCGGCGGCGTCACCGCTGGCAAGCAGCGGGTTGCGCTCCAGTTCCTCGGCGATCCAGCCTTCCAGCTCGACATTGGTCAGCGTCAGCAGCTTGATGGCCAGCTGCAGCTGGGGGGTCATCACCAGCTGCTGCGATTGCCTCAACTCAAGGCGCGGCCCCAGTCCCATCTCAGTGCCCGGTTGCTCCCGCAGACGTCACAGGCTGAAATCCTCACCCAGATAGACGCGGCGCACGGTTTCATCGGCCACCAGCGCTTCGGGCGTGCCTTCAAACAGCACGCGGCCATCATAAATGATGCAGGCACGGTTCACGATTTCCAGTGTCTCGCGTACATTGTGATCGGTGATCAGCACGCCGATGTCGCGGGCGCGCAGCTGCACCACCAGCGCGCGGATATCGGCGATTGAGATGGGATCGATACCGGCAAACGGCTCATCGAGCAGCATGATCGACGGATTGGCGGCCAGCGCGCGGGCGATTTCGACGCGGCGTCTCTCTCCGCCCGACAGCGCCATCGCGGGCGCAGTGCGCAGCCGGGTGATGTTGAATTCGCTGAGCAATTCTTCCAGCCGAGCCGCCCGCGCCTTTGCATCAGGTTCGGCCACTTCGAGCACGGCCATGATGTTCTGCTCCACGGTCATGCCGCGAAAGATGCTGGTTTCCTGCGGCAGATAACCCAGGCCCAGCGCGGCGCGGCGGTACATCGGCAGCCCGGTGATATCGTGGCCGTCGAGCAGGATGCGGCCGGAATCCGGCGTGGCCAAGCCCATGATCGAATAGAAACAGGTCGTCTTGCCGGCACCATTGGGGCCAAGCAACCCGACCACTTCGCCGCGGCGGACGGAGAGCGATACATCGCGCAGCACGACCCGATTGTCATACTTCTTGCCGATGCCATCAACCGACAGGCCGCGCAGTACCGCTCCGCCCTGCGCGCTGTCGGTTTGCTCCTGTTGTTTCATCACGTCTACAGCCATGGTCGAATCGATTCCTGCCAACTGGCGCGAAAATTGCATGCCAAAATAAAGTTATCGTGAAACTGGTTCCACGCCAAGCCAGACGATGCTGTAATTCCCGGGATTTATGTTGCCAAATTGGTGCTTTCGGTGAAAAGCCCGGCTCGCAAAGGAGGCGGTGATGCTAAATTTCGATCCGGTAATGCTGGCGTTGCTGCTGGGAGCGGGCCTGTGGGCAGGCGCCCAGAATGCGCTGGCAGGCGGCGGCAGTTTCATCACCCTGCCGGCGCTGATCGCCGCCGGGCTGGATCCGAAACTGGCCAATATCACCTCCACCATGGCGCTGTTTCCCGGCCAGATCACCACCGGCATTGCCGGCCGCAAGCTGGTGGCGGGGGCCGAGCGATTGTCGTTCAAGGCGCTCGCGGCCATCGCGCTGGTGGGCGGGGTGGCCGGCGCGCTGCTGCTCAACGCCACGCCCACCAGCGTCTTTGCTTCCATGGTGCCGTGGCTGGTGCTGCTCGCTACTGCCGTGTTCGCATGGGGTGCCTTCGGGCCCAAAAAGTCCGTGGACCGGGCACCGCCGCCGGCGTGGATCACCGTTCTCACCCAGTCGACCATCGGGGTGTACAGCGGATTTTTCGGTGGCGGCGCCGGGATCATGACGCTGGCTAGCCTCACCATCGCCGGCCTGGCCGTGCGAAACGCCGGCGGCACCAAGAATGTGCTGGTCTCGTTGTCCAACACCACCGCCGCCATATTGTTTGCCCTCACAGGCAATGTGGCGTGGATGCACGCGCTGGTGGTTGGCATCGGTGCGATGGCCGGCGGCTATGTCGGTGCCAAGGCCTTGGCCGTCGTGCCGGAAAAGGCGCTGAAAGTCGCCGTAATCCTGATCGGCCTCGGCCTCACCGTCGGTCTGTTCCTGCGCGCCTAACGCCGCTGCCCATATTCGTCGATCAACACCTCGCGCCGGCCCACATGGTCGGGCCGGCTCACGAACCCGTCCTGCTCCATCCGCTCGATCAGGCGTGCGGCGTTGTTGTAGCCGATGCGCAGGTGGCGCTGCAGGAAGCTGGTGCTGGCTTTCTGGGCCTTTGCGATCACGTCGATGGCCTTGGCATAAATGTCGGCCTCATCATCACCGCTGCGTCCGCCGGTGAGGCCGGCACTGGTCAGGTCAAGCTGGCCATCTAGATCGGCTGGCTCTTCGGTGACGGCCTCAAGATAGTCCGGCACGCCCTGGGCGCGCCAGAAATCGGCCACGGCTTCGACCTCGGTATCCGAAACGAACGGCCCGTGCACGCGCACCAGCTTGCCGCCGGCCATCCACAGCATGTCGCCCTTGCCCAGCAGTTGTTCGGCGCCGGGCTCGCCCAGAATGGTGCGGCTGTCGATCTTGCTGGTCACTTGGAAACTGATGCGCGTCGGCAGATTGGCCTTGATGACGCCGGTGATGACATCCACCGATGGGCGCTGGGTCGCCATGATCAGGTGGATGCCGGCAGCGCGCGCCTTTTGGGCGATGCGCTGGATGAGGAATTCTACTTCCTTGCCGGCGGTCATCATCAGGTCGGCAAGTTCGTCGACCACCACCACGATCAGAGGCATTGGCTCGAAATCGAGGATTTCCTCCTCGATGATCGGCATTTCGGTTTCGGGGTCCCACCCGGTCTGCACGCGGCGCACGAACGGTTTGCCGGCCGCCTGCGCTTCCCTCACCTTCTGATTGAAGCTGGCGAGGCTGCGGACGTTAAGCTCGCTCATCTTGCGGTAACGGTCTTCCATCTGCTCCACCGCCCATTTCAGCGCGCGGATGGCCTTGGGCGGATCGGTCACAACGGGCGCCAGCAAATGCGGAATCCCGTCATACATCTTCAATTCTAGCATCTTGGGATCGATCATGATCATTCGGCACTGGGCCGGGGTCATGCGAAACAAGAGCGAGAGGATCATGGCGTTGAGACCAACCGATTTGCCCGATCCGGTGGTGCCGGCGATCAACAGATGCGGCATCGGCGCCAGATCGGCCACCACCGGCACTCCGGCGATATCCTTGCCCAGCACCAGCGGCAGGGTCACGGATCGGCTGTCGAAATCGGCGCTGCCCAGCAGCTCGGAAAGCGATACCGCCTCGCGCACCGGATTGGGTAATTCGATGCCGATCACATTCTTGCCCGGCACGACTGCAACGCGGGCCGACTGCGCGCTCATCGAACGGGCGATGTCATCTGCGAGCCCGATCACCCGGCTGGCCCGGATGCCCGGTGCCGGTTCCAGCTCATACATCGTGACCACCGGGCCAGGGCGCACTTCGCCAATGCGGCCGCGCACGCCGAAATCCTCCAGTACGCCCTCCAGCAGTCGGGCATTCTGCTCCAGCGCCGCCGCATCGATGCGCGCGCGCGGAGCCGATGGCGGCGGCGCCAGCAGGTCTAGCCCGGGCAGCACAGCGGCATCACCAAGATCGAGCGATTTCTGCTTGTCCCGCACCGCGCGATCGCTGCGGCTCGGCCGTTCGGGCGGCTCCAGTACCACCAGCGGGCCTTGCTGCGGGTCGGTTGTCTGCTGCGCCGGGGCTTTCGGGCGGGGTCTGGTCGGCGGCGGCAAATTCAGGCTGCCGGGTTCGGCCTCTGCTACATCCTGGCTCCACAGGCGCCGGCCGGCAGCGATGGCATCACCCACCGCCTCGCCGCTGATCGCGCTGCCCCAGGCCAGCAGGGCCAGCCCCAGCGGAGCCAGCAGGATCGCCAGCACCGCGCCTGCCGGCACATCGGCCAATTCCGGAATTGCTTCAACACTGGCGGTGGCTGCGGCAAGGCCCAAGCCCAGTAATCCGCCCGCCCCGGCCGGAGCGCCCATATCTGACAGGCCAAAGCCGCCGGCAGCAAGCGACAGCAGCACCGCGCCGGCCACGCTGCCACCAGCCATGCGGGCGACCAGAACCGGCTCCTCGCGTGCCACTCGCCAGCCGGCCAGCAGCAGCGCCGGGGCGAGCAGCAGCACCGGCCAGCCCGCCAGTTGCAGCAGCAAATCGGCAACGTGTGCGCCGGCAAGGCCCATCCAGTTGCCGGCAGCGCGCGCCGTGGCCGTATTGAACGAGGGATCAGCTGGCGAATAGGTGAGCAGCGCCAGCACCAGCGCCGCGCCTACCAGTGCAATCGCGCCGCCAGCCGCCACGCGTGCCGCGACTCGCAATGCCAGCGCCAGCGCCGTGCGCAAACGCGCCAGCCAGGCGGGGCCGCCGGTGCTGCCGGTGCCGCTGCGCTTGGGGGCAGATGCTGCCCGAGTGGCCATGGCCGATCTGCCTTTCGAGGGGAATCCGGATATAGCCCGCTGGATGTTCACCATTTGGGCGCTGTGTAAAGATGAATCAGGCCTTGTTTGCGGTCAAGGGAAACCGGACCGTGCAAAATCGCATTCGCCTCGGACAACATGTCCCGCTTGGGGGAATACCCACGGTCGGCTAAAGACAGTCGCATGACGATGGATGCAGACGTGATCATTATTGGCGGCGGCCTGGTTGGCTCGACGCTCGCGCTGGCGCTTGCCCGCCACGAAGTGACAAGTATCGTGGTCGATGCGCAGGACCTCGACAGCACCACCCTGCCGGCCTTCGATGGCCGCGCGACCGCCGTGGCCAGTGCCTCGGGCCGCATGCTTCGGGTCTTGGGCTTGGGTGACATCCTCGACACCCATGGCTGCCCGATCCGCGAGATACGCGTAACCGATGCTGCTCATCCGCAGTTCCTCCATTTCGATGCCGGCGGGGGCAACGATCCCCTTGGCACGATGGTGGAAAACCGCTGGCTGCGCACTGGCCTGCTGCGGGCGGTGCGCAGCTGCAAAGAGGTGATGCTGCTGGCTCCGGTAACGGTGGCCGGCATCACGCGCGACGATCGTGCTGCCGCCCTCACCCTCACCGATGGCCGCGTGTTCAAGGCGCCGCTGGTGGTGGCGTGCGACGGCCGCCGTTCCGCAACGCGCCAATCCGCCGGCATTCCGATCGCGACCTGGCAATATGATCATGCTGCGCTGATCACCATGGTTGCCCACACCGTCCCGCACGAGAACATCGCTTGCGAATTATTCTACCCGTCGGGTCCGCTGGCGCTGTTGCCGATGCGCGACACCGATGATGGCCGCCCGCGCACTGCCATCGTGTGGACGCTGGACCGCAAGCACATGGAGGCAGCCAAGAAACTCGGGCCAAAACAGCTTGCCGCCGAAATCGCCGCCCGCATCGATGGCACCATGGGCGAGATCGAGGTGATCGCACCGCAGGCGGTGTGGCCGCTGGGCTATCACCACGCCGCCCGCTACACCGATACGCGCTTGCTGCTGCTCGGCGATTCCGCCCACGGCATCCATCCGATCGCCGGCCAGGGTCTCAACATGGGCTTCCGCGACGTGGCCGCTGCGGCTGAAGTGCTCACCAATGCCGCGCGTTCGGGCCTCGATCTCGGCAGCCCGGATGTGCTCGCCCAGATTTCGGCGTGGCGCCGTTTTGACAACAGCCTAGTGTGCGCCGTTACCGATAATCTCAACCGGCTGTTTGCCATTCCTGGCCGCGCCCCCAGCCTGGTGCGCCGCTTGGGCCTGTCCGCTGTTGAACGTCTCCCGCCGTTGAAGCGCTTCTTCATGAACCAGGCTCGTGGTGAAACCGGAAAACTGCCAGCTTTGCTGAAAGGCGAACTTGTCTAACGTCCCGGCACGAGCTGGGGAGTGTGAACAAGATGAAGGCAGCCGGCAGCGTGACGGACAAGTCGGCTATTCTAGCCCGCTATCAGGCCGAGCGTGACAAGCGCCTGCGCGACGACGGCAACGACCAATATGTCGAGACCAGTGGCCAGTTTGCCCATTATCTCGGCGATCCTTACATGCCCGTCATCCAGCGCCAGGCGCTGACCGATCATGTGACGTTCGCCATGGTCGGCGGCGGCTTTGCCGGGCTGTGTGTGGGCGCACGGCTGGTGGAAGCCGGCATCACCGATGTGCGCATCATCGACAAGGCCGGCGATTTTGGCGGTAACTGGTATTGGAACCGCTATCCCGGCGCCCAGTGCGACACCGCCTCGATCATCTATCTGCCGCTGCTTGAAGAAACTGGCCACATGCCGAGCGAAAAATACGCCCATGCGCCGGAAATCCTGGAGCAATCGCGGCGCATCGGCCGCACGTTCGGACTGTATGAAAAGGCGCTGTTCCACACCAGGGTCAGCGATATCGTGTGGGATGATGACCGCAGTGTGTGGGTGGTCACTACTGATCGCGGCGACAGCTTCACCGCCGATTATGTCGCCACCGGTACCGGGCCACTGCATGTGCCCAAGCTGCCGGGCATCCCCGGGCTCGGCAGTTTCAAGGGCCATAGCTTCCACACCAGCCGCTGGGATTATGCCTACACCGGCGGCGACACAAATGGCGCCCCGCTGACCAAATTGAAGGACAAGCGCGTCGCCATCATCGGTACCGGGGCGACATCGGTGCAGTGCGTGCCGCACCTCGCCCGTGCCGGCGGCACCGTCTATGTGGTGCAGCGCACGCCGTCGTCGGTGGATGTGCGCGCCAACGTGCCGATCGATCCCGTATGGTTCCAGAGCATCGCGACGCCGGGTTGGCAGAAGCGCTGGCTCGACAATTTTGCCCGCAATGTCGGCATGGGGCCACCACCAGCGGAGGATCTGGTGCAGGACGGCTGGACCGATCTGACTCGCCGCATCCGCGAGCGCATCATGTTTCTGCCGACGGACCAGATGAATCCCGCTGGCATGATGGCTGCCTATGAGGATGCCGATCTGGAAAAAATGTCGGAAATCCGCGCCCGTGCCGAGGCCATCGTGCACGACAAGGACACCGCCGAGAAATTGAAGGCCTGGTATAGGCAGTTGTGCAAGCGGCCCTGTTTTCACGATTCCTATCTGCAGGCCTTCAACGAGCCCGGCACTCATCTGATCGACACCGCCGGCCACGGCGTCGAGCGCATTGACGAAACCGGCTTCTGGGTTGGCGGCGCTCATTATGAGGTCGATTGCATCGTCTACGCGTCGGGCTTTGAAGTCGGCACCTCGCACGAGCGCCGCGCCGGTTTCGATATCGCCGGCGTGGGCGGCAAGCGGCTTTCAGAGGCGTGGCAGGGCGGCATGCGCACGCTGCACGGCTTGCATGTCAACGGCTTCCCCAACGCTTTCATCGTGCAGGTCGCGCAAGCGGCCAATTTCATCGTCAACGTCCCGCACAACTGGAGCGATGCCGGTGATACCATCGCGGCGGTGATCAAACACGCCCGCGACACCGGTACCCGCATCATCGAAGCCAAGTCAGACGCGCAGGCCAAATGGGTTGCACTGGTGCAGACGGCAGTGCCCGGCATGGCCGGCGCCGCAGCCGATTGCACGCCGGGCTATTACAACAACGAAGGCAAGGGACGCGATATCTCGGAAGGCTTTCCCAGCGGCTACCCGCTCGGGCCAGCGGCCTACTTCGACTATATCGATCGCTGGCGCCGCAGCGGAAAATTCGAAGGCCTGACGTTCGCCTAACCGGTTGGCGGCAAAAACTCGCGGGCGGCGTCGGCCAGCAGGATCGGCACGCCGTCGCGGATCGGATAGGCGATGCCGGCGGTGTCGTTCACCAATTCCTGAGCCTTCTGGTCATACCGCAGTGGCTGGCGCGTTTGTGGGCACACCAGCAGGGCCAGCAGGCGCGGATCGAGCGCGGAGCCGGCCATCAACTTGGCCTCGTCATTGCAGGCTGCCGCTGCCGGGGCCGACGGCGAAACTCATCAGCGCGGCCAACGTTTGCGCACGATCGGCCAAGGTGGGCGCCTCCAGCAGCGCTTGCTTTTCTGGCGGATCGAATGGCAGCGCACCGGACAACGCCGTCACCAGCCCTTCATCATCGGCCGATTGCACCGCTTCCCAATCGGCAGCGAGGCCGCGTGCATCGAGATAGGGGCGCAGAGCGTCTTCGAGAGCGGCGCGGTTGGCAGCGTCCAGCGCGTCGTCTTCGTGCCGGTCATCGGCAAAGCCGTGGTAATCGGTCATGACTTGGCGATAAGGCGTGTTCCGCTCAAGTTCAGCGCCAATGCGGAAGCGGCTGACGCCGACCAGCGCCAGCAGAATGCGGCCATCGTCGGTCTCGCGATACTCGGTGATGCGGCCGAGGCAGCCGACCTTGTAAAGCGGCGGCGGATCGCCTGAGTGCTTTGGCTGGATGATTCCGATCATGCGGTTGGCGGCGCCGGTGGCGGCCATCGCGTCCTTCACCATCGCCAGATAGCGCGGCTCGAAAATGTTGAGCGGCAGCACGCCGCGCGGCAGCAGCACCGCGCCGGTGAGAGGAAATACCGGCACTGCCGCCGGCAGGGGCTCCAAGGCTTCGCTTTCGCTCATGAAAACCAGATGGCGCGCAAGGTGGCGCGGGTCTTGATACTCCATGGATCAGACAGGCCGGCGGCTTCAAACATGGTCAGCAATTTGGCCCTTGCGGCGCCTTCGTTCCAGGTGCGATCGGCTTTTATGATGGCCAGCAAATGATCGGCAGCGGCATCGCGTTCGGTGCGCGCGGCCAGTGCCGAGGCCAGTTCAAATCGGGCGGCGTGATCGTCTGGCTGGGTGGTCACCTTCGCAATCAGATCGGCCAGCTCGTCATCGGCCGGCGCGTCGGCAGCCAGCGCCAGCGCAGCGCGGGCACGGCCCACCACTTCGTCCTTGCTGTCGGCGGGCACCGCGGCCAGCGCTGATCCAGCAGCATCGGTTCGTCCGGCGGCCAACTGCGCCAGCGCGAGGTGGCCGGCCAGATCGTCACGTTCCGGCATTTCCTGCACCAGCGCACCCAGCATGCCGACTGCATCGTCATGGGCGCCGGCGGCAGTGGCTTGCGCAGCGCCGCCAATCATCGCGGCGATCTGCTCTTCCATTTCTGCCTCGTCGGCGCTGGCGGGAACACCGGCCAGCAGTCGATCAACAAAAGCCGCAAGCTCACGTTCACTCAAGGCACCCTGGAAGCCATCCACAGGCCGGCCATCCAGAAAGGCATAAACGGTGGGGATGGACTGAATGCGGAACTGCGCGGCAAGCGCCTGGTTCTTGTCCACGTCGATCTTCACCAATTGCACCTTGGGCGCGCGGGCAGCCACCAGCCGTTCCAGCGCCGGCCCCAGCGTCTTGCATGGGCCGCACCATTCCGCCCAGAAATCGACCAGCACCAGTGCCGTCTTCGATGCCTCGATGACATCGACACGGAATGCCTCGATGCTGGCCTTTTCTGCGGCCGGGTTGGGAATGCTGGCCAAGGGGTAATGCTCCATCAGAATGCGTTACCCTTATATGGGCGTGAGGGGCGGGGTTTGCCAAGACGGCGGTTGCGCACAGGTGTCCGGAAAAAGGGGCTTGCAAGTTAAAAGCGCCCGGTGTTAAAGCCGCGCTCCCGGCGACGGGTGAGCGGGTGTAGCTCAGGGGTAGAGCGCAACCTTGCCAAGGTTGAAGTCGAGAGTTCGAATCTCTTCACCCGCTCCAGTCGCTATTTGAAAAGGCGGTCCCAGTGGGCCGCCTTTTTCATTTTCTCCAGCGTGCGCGCCAATGCGCCCCTCTCGACTTGCCGGCCGGGCCACCTCATAACGCACGCATGCACAGCCACGCCCACAGCCACCCAATGGGCGGTCATGATCATCATGGCCACGGCCACAGCCATGCGCCGCCAGATTTCGGCCGGGCCTTTGCCGTTGGGGTGGTGCTCAACCTTGCCTATGTCGCCGTCGAGACGGCGGCAGGGCTGTGGATCGATTCGATGGCGCTGCTGGCCGATGCCGGCCACAATCTGTCGGATGTGGCGGGGCTGCTGATCGCTTGGGGTGGCCTCACGCTGGCTCGGCGGGCGCCCACGGCCCGCTTCACGTGGGGCTTGCAGCGGTCGCCGATCCTGGCCGCACTGGCCAATGCGCTGATTCTGGTGGCGGCGTGCGGCGGCATTATCTTTGAATCGGTGCACCGGTTGGCCAATCCCATGCCGGTGTCGGGCAATGTGGTGATGCTGGTGGCGGCGGTGGGTGTCGTCATCAACGCCGGCACGGCGCTGATGTTCATGCGCGGCCGGAAGGGTGATGTTAATGTGCGCGGCGCTTATCTGCACATGCTCGCCGATGCCGGCGTGTCGGCGGCGGTGGTGCTGGGCGGGCTGGTGATTCGGCAAACCGGCTGGACGTGGGTCGATCCGGTGCTGGGGCTGGCCGTCGCTGCCGTGATCCTTCGCGGCACCTGGGGCCTGCTCAGCGAATCGCTGGCGCTGGCGCTGGATGCGGTGCCGCCTGGAATCGAGCCTGCCGCCGTCAATGACTGGTTGACCGGGCTAGACGGGGTGGCAGCCGTCCACGATCTGCACATCTGGCCGCAAGGCACCACTGGCGCCGTATTGACAGCGCATCTGGTGATGCCGGCCGGCCACCCGGGGGACGAGGTGCTGGCCAACATCGCCCACGCCCTGCATCATCGCTTCCAGATCGGCCATGCCACGCTGCAGGTGGAAACCGGCGCCGACCACTGCCGCCAGGCGCTTCCCGAAGGGTGTGGCGGCGGCCACTAGGTCCGACCCCGGCACTGATGCAACTGTGGGTGGCACCGGCCGGCTGGCCGGAGTAGAAACGCACCATGCGCATCATCGACCATCACATCGCCGGCCAAATTGTATCCGCCGGCAGCCGCACCAGCCCGGTGTATGATCCCAATTCGGGCCAGGTGCAGGCGCAGGTTCGCCTCGCTGGGGCCGATCTGCTGGAACAGGCGGTTGCTGCCGCTCGCGCCGCCCAGCCGGCCTGGGCTGCGACCAATCCGCAGCGCCGCGCCCGGGTGATGTTCAAGTTCAAGGAGCTTGTGGAAGCCCGCATGGACGAACTGGCCCGCGTGCTCAGTTCCGAACACGGCAAGGTGCTCGCCGATTCGCGCGGCGATATTCAGCGCGGGCTCGAAGTGATCGAATTCTGCTGCGGCATCCCGCACGTGATGAAGGGCGAATTTACGCACGGCGCCGGCCCCGGCATCGATATCTGGGCCTTCCGCCAGCCGATCGGCATCGGGGCGGGCATTACCCCGTTCAATTTCCCGGCGATGATCCCGATGTGGATGGCCGGCGTCGCCATCGCCACCGGCAATGCCTTCATCCTCAAGCCATCCGAACGCGATCCCACCTTGCCGCATCTGCTGGGGGACATTTTCCGCGATGCCGGCCTGCCCGAGGGCATTTTTGCCGTGGTGAACGGCGACAAGGAGATGGTGGACGCCATCATCGAGCACCCGGATATCGCGGCGATCAGCTTTGTCGGCTCATCGGATGTGGCCGAATATATCCACAGCCAAGGCTGCGCCCGCGGCAAGCGCGTGCAGGCAATGGGCGGGGCCAAGAACCATGCCATCGTGATGCCCGATGCCGATCTGGATCAGGTTGTGCGCGATCTGGCCGGCGCGGCGTTCGGCAGTGCCGGCGAACGCTGCATGGCGCTGCCGGTGGTGGTGCCGGTAGGGGACGCCACTGCAACCGCCCTGCGCGAAAAACTGCTGCCGGCGATCGCCAAGCTGCGCATCGGCATCAGCACCGATCCCGAAGCCGATTACGGCCCGGTGGTCACCGCCGCGCACAAGGCGCGCATCGAAAATTACATCCCGATGGGCATCGATGAAGGCGCCGAGCTGGTGGTCGATGCCCGCGGCTTCACGTTGCAGGGCCATGAAAGCGGTTTCTTCGTCGGGCCGACGCTGTTCGATCACGTCACGCCCGACATGCAAAGCTACCGCGAGGAAATCTTCGGGCCGGTGCTGCAAATCATGCGCGCCGCCGATTTCGAGGGCGCGTTGCGGCTGCCGTCCGCGCATCAATATGGCAACGGCGTCACCATCTTTACCCGCAACGGCCACGCCGCCCGCGAATTTGCGGCGCGAGTGAACGTCGGGATGGTTGGCATCAACGTGCCGATCCCGGTGCCGGTGGCCTATCACAGCTTTGGCGGCTGGAAGCGCAGCGCCTTTGGCGGCATCGGCCAGCACGGCATGGAGGGCGTGCAATTCTGGACCAAGCGCAAGACGGTCACTGGGCGTTGGCCAGACTCGGGGCCGGATGGCGGCATGGATGGGGGATCGGCGTTCGTCATCCCGACAATGGGTTGAGCCAACTCCCTCTCCCTTGCGGGGAGGATCACTCGCGCAGCGCGCGGCGGGGTGGGGGTCCTGCCCGTCGCCACAACATCACCCCCACCCCGGGCCGGCGCTGGGCGCCGTCTCTCGACCCTCCCCGCCAGGGGGAGTGAGCTGGAGTTTGGACATGAGCTTTGAAACCATCCTTGTGGAAACCCACGGCGCCGTCACGCTGGTTCGCCTCAACCGTCCGCAGGCGCTCAACGCACTGAACAGCGCCGTTCTGGCTGATCTGATCGCTGCCTATGCCGCCTATGATGCCGATGCCGCGCAGCGCTGCCTGGTGCTCACCGGCAGCGAAAAGGCGTTCGCGGCGGGGGCCGACATCAAGGAAATGAGCGGTCAAAGTTTCGGCCAGATGTATGGCGGCAATTTCTTCGCCGGCTATGATCATGTCACTGCCACCCGCAAGCCGTGGATTGCAGCGGTATCCGGCTTTGCGCTGGGCGGCGGCTGTGAATTGGCGATGATGGCCGATATTATCATCGCGGCCGAAAACGCCAAATTCGGCCAGCCCGAAATCAAGCTGGGCGTCACGCCCGGCATGGGCGGATCGCAGCGGCTGGTGCGCGCCATCGGCAAGGCCAAGGCCATGGAAATGTGCCTGACCGGGCGCATGATGGACGCTCATGAGGCCGAACGTTCCGGCCTGGTCGCCCGCGTCGTGCCCACCGAAGCCCTGATCGACGAAGCCATGAAGCTGGCGCAAACCATCGCCGGCATGGCGCCGCTGGCCAGCATCGCCGTAAAGGAAGAAATCGACACCGCGTTTGAAATGTCCCTGAAGGACGGCATCCGTTTTGAACGCCGGCTGTTCCACGGCCTGTTCGGCAGTGCCGACCAGAAAGAAGGCATGGCGGCGTTCGTGGAAAAGCGGCCCGGCAACTGGACGGGGCAGTAGCATGGCCATCATCGCTTTCATCGGGGTCGGTAACATGGGCGGCGGCATGGCCCTCAATCTGGTCAAGGCAGGGCACGCGGTGCGGGCCTTTGATCTGTCAGCCGGCGCGCTGGCGCGGGTGGTCGCCGGCGGCGCAGTGGCCGCGAACAGCGCCGCCAATGCCGCCACCGGGGCTGATGTGATCATCACCATGCTGCCCGCGGGCAGCCATGTGCGCGCCGCCTATGAAGGCGATTTGTTTGCGGCGGCGGGCACAGATGCGATCCTGATCGATTGTTCCACCATCGATGTCGCCACCGCCAAGGCAATGGGCGAGGCAGCGGCCGCCAAGGGCCTGGCGATGGTTGATGCGCCGGTATCGGGCGGCACTGCAGCAGCCGATGCCGGCACCCTCACGTTCATGGTTGGCGGCCCGGCGGCGGCGTTTGCGGCGGCGCGGGCGGTTCTGGATCAGATGGGCAAGGCGGTGATCCACGCCGGCGGTGCGGGCATGGGTCAGGCGGCCAAGATCTGCAACAACATGATTTTGGGCGCCAGCATGATCGCCACCGCCGAAGCCTTTGTGCTCGCCGAAAAACTGGGGCTGGAGGCGCAGACGTTCTTCGACATCAGCAGCAAGGCCAGCGGGCAATCATGGTCCATGACCAGCTATTGCCCTGTCCCCGGCCCGGTGCCCACCTCGCCGGCCAACCGCGACTATCAGGGCGGTTTTGCTGCCGCGCTGATGCTCAAGGATCTGAAACTGGCGATGGCCGCCGCACAAGGGGCAGGCGCCAGCGTGCCGATGGGGGCGCAGGCCGAAGCGCTGTATCAGTTGCTGGCCAACAACGGGGGCGGCGCAGCGGATTTTTCCGCCATCATCAAATTGCTGCGCGGATAGACACTGCGCGCCCGGCTCTTTTGTTTTTGCCCGCGCCTGCTAGGCAGGGTGCGTGGATCTCGAAACATTTCTGACGCGTTGGTACGGCAAGGCGGGCGGTGCAGAGCGTGCCAATTATGCGCTGTTCCTCACCGAATTCTGCCAGGTGCTCGGGCTACCCGGTCCGGCGCCGGCTGATCACGACACGCAAACGCGCGGCT
>NZ_JBDNFM010000027.1:0-6785 GCF_041689835.1 Sandarakinorhabdus sp. | reverse complement strand
GCCACCACCACCGGCCCGCTCAGATCAAGTCCCTGCTCGGCGTGCGGCACCAACAGCGGCACCAACAGCACCGGGCAGCGGGTGTACATCACCACATCGCCCACAATCGCCAGCGGCTGGCGGGCGCTTTGGCGCCGGCCTGCGCCGGGCTGGCTGAGCAGCACCAGATCGGCCAGCATCGATTGGTCGATCAACGTTTCCACGACATTGCCATCAAAGCTGCGCCAGTCCCACGGCACGCCGCTGAGCATCAGCCGGGCTTCGGTGGCGATCCGCAGCGCCTTGTCCTGATCGTGGATGGTGTCGATCAGCGCCGCCATGCCGTACAGGCCGCCATAAGGATCGCCGGCATAAGCTTCGACCGGCGTGACCTGAATGCACGACAGGTGCCCGCCGGTTTGCCGCGCCACATCCAGCGCCAGCGCCAGGCGCCCGGGTTGGGCGTCGTCATCATGAATGTGGAGCACGATATTCTTCATGCGGCGCCAATCCGAAAGGCCTTGAAGGCCAGCCTTCATCCCGGCCACTGTCATACGCGGCTCACCGCCCGCATGGCTTTACGCAACATTCCGGAGTGGGCCGCTTTGCAGGGCTTTTCGCCGTCCGGTAAAGGGCGTAACAGGCGTGGCATGACCACGATGACGACCCTTACGATCCGCCGCCCCGATGATTGGCATGTGCATCTGCGTGATGGGCCGATGCTGGCGGCCGTGGCCGATGCCACCGCCCGCCAGTTTGCCCGCGCCATCGTCATGCCCAATCTGAAACCGCCGGTCACCACCGCTGCTGCGGCCGCTGCCTATCGGGATCGCATCCGCGCCGCCGTGTCGCCGGGCATCGCCTTTGAACCGCTGATGACCTGCTATCTGGTCGATCACATCGACGCGCATGAACTGGTGCGCGGCCACGGCGACGGTATCTTCACCGCCGCCAAGCTGTATCCCGCCCACGCCACCACCAACAGCGCCCACGGCGTCACCGATGTGGATCATATCCGTCCGGCCCTCGAAGCCATGCAGCGCATCGGCATGCCGCTGCTGATCCACGGCGAAGTGACCGATCACACCGTTGACATCTTCGACCGCGAAGCCGTGTTCATCGAGCGCATTCTGAAGGGCGTGGTGGCTGATTTTCCCGCCCTCAAGATCGTGTTCGAACATATCACCACCAAGGATGCGGTGGATTTCGTGCGCGATGCCGGCCCCAACGTCGCTGCCACCATCACGCCGCACCATCTCGCCATCAACCGCAACGCCATGTTCGAAGGCGGCATGCGCCCACATTTCTATTGCCTGCCGGTGGCCAAGCGCGAACTGCATCGCCGCGCACTGCGCGCAGCAGCCACCAGCGGTAACCCGAAATTCTTTTTGGGCACCGACAGCGCGCCCCACGCCGTGGAAGCCAAGGAAAGCGATTGCGGCTGTGCCGGCGTCTATTGCGCGCCGTTCGCCATCGAAGCCTATGCCAAGGTGTTCGAAGAAGAAGGCGCGCTCGGACGTTTGGAAGGCTTTGCCAGCGAATTTGGCCCGCGGTTTTATGGCCTGCCGCTGAACCCCGATTTCATCACCCTGGAACGCACGCCCACCCCAGTGCCTATGCGCATTCCGGCCGCCGGCAGCGAGCTGGTACCGTTCCACGCTGGCGAGGTGCTGGACTGGCGCTTCGTTGCCTGAAATCCCCGCTGAGCAGCCCTACCGGGGCCAGCGGGCCGCGCTGGCCACCCAGCACGGCAAGGCGCGCGCGTTGGCGCCGCCGTTGCTGCGCCGGCTGGGCCTGATCGCCTACCCCGTCGCCGTCGATACAGATCAGTTCGGCACCTTCACCGGCAGCATATCCCGCACCGCCACCGCGCCGCAGGCCGCGCTGGCCAAGGCCCGCGCCGGTATGGCGGCATCAGGGCTAACGCTGGGGCTGGCCAGCGAAGGCAGTTTCGGCTCGCATCCGTGGCTGCCATTCGGGGCCGGCGGCGTGGAGACATTGGCCTTCGTCGATGTGCAGCGCGGCCTTGAGCTCACCGTGTCTGCCGTGTCCCGCCGCACCAATTTCGCCCACCACGAGGTCGCGGACGGCGGCGACATCGCGCCATTTCTGGCCCGCATCGGTTTCCCCGCGCACGCACTTGTGGTGAAAGACCCCGGCGGCACGCTGCTGGCCACTGGCCTGCAAAACATGGACGCTCTGTCAGCACTGGCCTGGCCCGGCAACCGCCTCGAAACCGACATGCGCGCGCATCTGAACCCCACCCGCATGGCTGCCATCCGCGCCCTGGCTGGCCGGCTGGCCGCACGGCTGGCCGCCCCCTGCCCGGCCTGCAGCAGCCCCGGCTGGGGCGAGGTTGATCTGGCGCGCGGCCTGCCGTGTTCGTCGTGCGCACAGCCCACACAATGGGTCGTGGCCATCATCGATGGCTGCACGGTTTGCGATCACCGCGAAACCCGGCCCCGCGCCGATGCCGTCACCGCTGCCAGCCCGGCCAGTTGCGACTGGTGCAATCCGTAAGGGGTCAGCCCAACCCCATCTGCCGCCCGGCCAGATCGAGCATGATCTCCTCCGAACCACCGCCAATCGCATTCACCCGCACCTCGCGGTAAATGCGCTCCACCTTCGATCCAGTGATGAAACTCGCGCCGCCCAGCACCTGCGCCGCCTCGCGCGCCACATGTTCCAGCATCCGCGTCGCCTGCACCTTGAGCATGGCATAATCCGCCGGCACGCCCACGCCGGCACGGTGCTGATATGCACACAGATCCACCCACGCCTGCGTCGTCTGGATTTGGCGGGCGCAATCGGCCAGCTTGATGCGGATGGATTGGTGCGCGCCCAGCTTCTTGCCAAAGGTCTCGCGGTTCTGCGCCCACTCCATCGCTTCTTTCAGCGCCACCCGCGCCATCGCGCAGCAGCCGTGCGCCATGCCCAGCCGCTCGCTGTTGAAATTGCGCATGATGCCGATAAATCCGCCGTTTTCCGGCCCGATCATGTTTTCCGGCTGCACTTCGACATTGTCGAAATAAACGGCGGCGGTATCCGAACAGCGCCAGCCCATCTTGTCGAGCCGGGTGCGGCTCACGCCCGGCCGATCAGTTTCGATCAGCATCAGCGAAATGCCCTTCATTCCTGGCCCGCCGGTGCGCACCGCCACGGTCATGTAATCGGCCCGCATGCCGGTGGTGATGAACATCTTCTGCCCGTTCACCACATATTTGTTGCCCACTTTTTCGGCGCGGGTTTTCAATTGCGCCACATCCGATCCGCCCGAAGGCTCGGTTATGGCCAGGCTGATCAGCTTTTCGCCGGCCAGCACGGCGGGTGCGATGCGGCGCTTCATCTCGTCACTGCCCAGCGCCAGTATCGGCGGCAAGCCGATGCTGTGGGTCATCAGGCTGGCCCCCAGCCCGCCAGCGCCGGCAGCGGCCATTTCCTCCGACTGGGTCAGCCCGTGGAACACATCAAAGCCTTCGCTGTGCCCGCCATATTCCTCGGGATAATTCAGGCCCAATATGCCGGCTGCAGCTGCCTTTGTGTGCAGTTCGCGCGGCAGCTCGCCGTCAGCTTCCCACTGGTCGATATTGGGCAGCACCTCGGCCGCCATGAAACGCCGTACGCTGGCTGAAACCGCTTCGTGGGTTTCGTCGTAAAACGGCGAACGGCCGCGCCAATCGTCAAAGCTGATGCTCATTTCCGGTTCCTCACTGGTCAGCCGATCATGCCCGCGCTAGCCTTGATAATCTGCCTTGGGAAAACGACAGGAACGCCATGAAGATTGCACTGCTGGTTGCGGCGCTGTTTGCGTCAACAGCGATACACGCCGCCAGCCCGGTGGAACCCGCCGATCTTTACCGCATCAGCATGACCGACGCTGTGGAAGTAAGCCCGGACGGCGCGCACGTGCTGTTTACGCGGCAGCAATTCGATATCCAGACCGATCGGCGCGTTACCGAATGGTGGCTGGCCGCGGTCGGCAAGACCAGCCTCGACAAACGCCTGCTCATCGGCGGCGCAGCCGGTGCCAGCGGCGCGGCTTGGGCGCCCGGTGCCAAGCGCATCGCCTATGTCGCGCCGTATCTGGGCAAGCCGCAGCTGTGGGTGATGGATGTGGCCGAAGGGATCGGCAAGCCCGTCACCAGCGGCAATGTCGCCCCGCGCAGCCTCGAATGGAGCCCCGACGGCACACGCATCGCTTTTGCTGCCCGGGTGGAAACATCGATGCCCAAGGTGCCCGGCATGCCGGACAAGCCGGCCGGTGCGACGTGGGCGCCCGATCCGCGCGTTATCACCGATTGGCAATATCGCACCAACGACGGCGGTTACATCAAGGCCGGGGCCGATCACCTGTTCGTGGTGGCAGCAGCAGGCGGCGCGCCAACCCAGCTGACCAAGGGCGATGCCAACCAGATCGACGGCGGCGCGCACTGGGCGCCCGATGGCCAGAGCCTGATCTATGCCGCCGCCGTCCGCCCCGGCAACGACCGCACCGCCGGTGAAACCGACATTTACCGCATCCCTGTCAGCGGCGCCGCGCCCGCCAATGCCACTCCCGAACGCCTGACCAGCATCGACGGCGGCGAACAGGATGCCCGCCTGTCCCCCGATGGCCAGTGGCTGGCGTGGATCGGCCAGCCCAAAACCACCAAATTCTATGCCCAGCCCGGCGTGTGGCTGCGCCGCGTGTCCGGCGGCGAGCCTGTCCACCTCACCGCCGCGCTCGACCGGCCGGTGGGCAGTTTTGAATGGGCGAAGGACGGCAAGGCCCTGCACGTTGCGTACGGCGATGCCGGGCTGGTGCGCGTTGCCACCATCCCGGCCAGCGGCGGCGCTGCCAAGATAATCGTGCCCCAAATCGGCGGCACCCGGCTTTATCTGCCCTCTTCCGGCGGCGATTGGTCGACAGGCGGCGACACCCCCCGGAATCAGACTTTGGCCTTCACCACCGTCGAGACAGACCGTCCCGCCGCGCTCGGCGTGATGAAGGCCGGAAAGCTCATCGGCAAGATCGATTTCAACGAGAAATGGCGCGCTGAAAAACAGATCGGCGCCATGGAGCGGCTGACCTGGAAAGCCCCCGACGGCCTGGCCATCGAAGGCTGGCTGCAATATCCGCCCAGTTTCGACCCGGCCAAAAAATACCCGGTCGCATTGGAAATCCACGGCGGGCCGAACGGCGATTACGGCCCCTATTTCTCCATCACCCACCAGCTTTACGCCGCCGCCGGCTATGTCGTGCTGTGGACCAACCCGCGCGGATCAACGGGTTATGGCGAAAAATTCTCCAACGGCATCACGCCGGAATATGGCGGCGAATATCCCGGGCCTGACCATGACGACCTGATGGCCGGCATGGACGAAGTGCTGAAACGTCCGTGGGCCGATGCGAAAAACCAGTTCATCGGCGGCGGCAGCGGCGGCGGCGTGCTCACCACTTTCGCCATCGCCAAAACCGACCGCTTCAACGCCGCGGCGGCGCTGCGCCCGGTCACAGATTGGTCGATCCAGGCGCTCACCAGCGACATCACCGCGCTCACCCTGTCCAACTGGGTGGTCGGCAACCCGTGGGACAACCGCGATCTTTACTGGCGCCGCTCCACCTTCTCGATGGTCGGCAAGGTGAAAACGCCGACACTGCTGATTACCGGTGAAGCCGATTATCGCACTCCCATTGCCCAGACCGAAGCCTATTATCAGGCCCTTAAGCAGCGCGGCGTACCGGCCATGATGGTGCGCCTGCCCGAAGCCACGCACGGCATGGGCCGGCCATCACAATGGCTGCAATCCAACCTGGCGGTGATCGACTGGTACAACCGGTTCAAGAAGTGAGGCCCGCGATGAAATCTGCACTTTTTGCGCTGGCTCTGGCCACTGCGACGCCCGCGCTGGCCGACGATGTGCTGTGGGACACATACGGCGTGCCCCACATTTACGCCAACACCGAAGCCGGCGCCTTCAAGGGCTTCGGCTGGGCGCAGGCCGCCAGCCACGGCAATATCCTGCTCAAGATGTATGGCGAAAGCCGGGCGCGGGCGGCGGAATATTGGGGGGCAGACTATGCCCCGCTCGATCGCTATCTGATCGCCCACGACGCGCCGGCACGCAGCCTCGACTGGTACAAGGCGCAAACCCCGCAGATGCGCGCCAATCTTGATGGCTTCGCCGCCGGCATCAACGCCTATCTTGCTGCGCACCCGGATCATGTGCCGGCCGACCTCAGCCAAGTGCTGCCGATCAGCGGCATCGATGTGATGGCCCACGCCCACCGGCTGATGCAGTTCCTGTATGTTGCGCCCATGGGCCGGATGCTCACCCCGCCTGCCGCCTTCACGCCGACGGGAATTGGCGATGCCGGCGACGGTGATGCCGGCGGCTCCAACGGCTGGGCCGTGGCGCCGTCACGCTCCGAAAGCGGCGCGGCGATGCTGCTCGCCAATCCGCACCTGCCGTGGGCACCCTCGCTGCTCACCTATTACGAAGCGCAGATCAGCGCGCCCGGCTATTCGGTTTACGGTGCCACGCAAGTTGGCCTGCCGGTGCTGCGCTTTGCCTTCAACAACAATCTGGGCTTCACCAACACGGTCAACAACATGCTGGGCGCGGTGCGCTACAAGCTCGAACTGGCCGGTGACGGCTATGTGGTGGACGGCAAGAGGCTGGCATTCAAACGCACCACGAAATCACTGCTCATCCGCCAGGCCAATGGCAGCCTGAAGCGTGAAACCTTCGTGCAGCGCCGCAGCATCCACGGCCCGGTGTTCGATGTCGGCACCGATGTCATCGCCATCCGCATCGCCGGCCTC
>NZ_JBDNFM010000026.1:0-14897 GCF_041689835.1 Sandarakinorhabdus sp. | reverse complement strand
CGGGGCGGCGTGTGGTTCATCTGCCGCAATCTTCTCATCACCATGCTGCTCGGCGGCTTCTGGCACGGTGCCAAATGGACCTTCCTGATCTGGGGCGCGCTGCACGGCGGTGTGCTGGCGATCGAGCGGCTGTGGCGCGAATGGCGGCCAGCCGGCTTCCCCGCGCTGCCCCAGCCCATCGCCATCCTGATCATCTTCCACATCGTCGTCGCCGGCTGGATTTTCTTCCGCGCCGACACGCTGGAGGGTGCGCTGGCCTATTTTGCCCAGCTTTGGGCCTTCCGCCCCGGACTGGCGCTGGCCAGCCCGCTGCTGTGCGGCTTGATCCTGTTCGGCCTCGCCATCCACTTCACCCCGCCGGCACTGCTGCCAGCGCTGGGCCGGCGTGTGGCGGCGTGGCCGGCGCCCGTGCTGGGGCTGGCGGTGGGCATCACCGTCCTGATCATCGACGCGATGCGGTTCGAAGGCGTTGCCGCCTTCATCTATTACCAGTTCTGACAGGAGGATGTGATGGCCGATCCCTTTGATTCGCCCGTTGACGTGGAGGCTGACGACGCCGGCCTGTCGGGCCTCGCTCAGATGGCGGCAGCACTGGTTTTTGCGCTGGTGACGCTGGCCGTGCTCAACGCCCATGCGTTTGCGGCTTGGGCCGACGCGCTGGAGCCCGGCACGCGCAGCGCCCGCATCGGTGCGGTCGCCGACGGCTTCGCCGATCGCACGGCGGCGGGCGGGCTGGATGTTCCGCGCGCCGCGCTCAATGCAGGGTGGAACAGGGTGAAGGCGGCGCGTTGGCCAAATCAGGACGCGCCAGAATAGGCCTCAGCGATAAAAATCATGGTCTTCCAGCCGTACCACCTTTGTGCGGCTGCGGAAGAAGCGATCCGGCTTGGCCCAGTTTGCGTGGAAGAACAGCGCGCCCTTCGACATGTCGCGGGCTTCGCCGGCCAGCACGGCGCGGGCCACCGCCACCGCTGCGGCCCACTGCGCTTTGCCGCGATCGGGATTATAGCGATTGAGGCGGAAAAACTGGCCGGGCTGGTTGGCCACGGCGCAAACATTGTCGGCAAAGCCGCGCTTCACCCGGTTGACCAGCACCTGCGCCACGGCGATCTGGCCAGCACGCGGCTGGTTGCCGGCTTCGTGGTGAATGACTTTGGCCACGCAATCGACATGGTGCTGGTTAAGACGAGGGTGTTCCGGTTCATCGGCCACCAGCGCCGTCTGGGCGGGGGCAACAGGCTGGACAGCAGCCTGGGCATCCGGAGTCTGGATATCGGGAGTTTGGGGATCGAGAGTCTGGGCAGCGACATGGCTCAAGGCCAGGCCCGAGGCCAACAACACGGCCGCGGCGGCGGCCTGCATCTGAAAACGAAGTTTAAGGTTCACATTCAATGCCGAAATTGCGCCCCTGCGGCAGTTGGTGGCCAAAAAACCACTCCACCAACGCGACAGACACGACGTATAGGATCGGCTGCAAACTTCAGCCGAGCCCTGCCAAAACAGAAAGGCGCCGATAAGGCAGCCGTTCATCTTCCGTCAAGTATTGGCGCGACGAGCCGCGCTGATGCGGCGACCAGTCGAAAGGATCAGCCGTCCAGCAGCGCCTTCAGCCTGTCGTTGACGATACCCGGCGCGGCCTTGCCGGCCATGGCGCGCATGACCTGACCTACGAAGAATCCGAATAATTTGTCCTTGCCGCCGCGATAATCGGTGGCCTTTTCGGGGTTGGCATCAAGCACGGCCTGAATGGCGGCGTCGATGGCACCGGTGTCGGAAACTTGGCGGAGGCTGCGTGCTTCGACGATATGGGCGGCACTGTCGCCAGTTTCGATCATGGCTTCGAACACCTGTTTCACCAAGGGGCCTGACAGCGTGCCATCTGCGGCCAGCGCCAGCAGTTCGGCCAGCGCATCTGGCGAGACCGGGCTGTCGCCGATATCCTTGCCCAGCTTCTTCAGGGCACCGAACAGATCTGTCGAAATGAAATTGGCGGCGCGGGCCGCAACGTCGGTTTGCGGCTGGCCAATGCGGGTAGCGGTGGCGGCCAGCGCGGTTTCGAACCAGTCGGCGGTTTGCTGTTCGGCCGACAGCACAGCCGCCAGATAGGGCGACAGGCCCAGCGTGCTTTCATAGCGGGCGCGCTTGGCGGCCGGCAATTCGGGCAGGCTCGCGCGGCAATCGGCGATGAACGCATCATCAAAAACCAGCGGCAGCAGATCGGGATCGGGGAAATAGCGGTAATCGTGCGCATCTTCCTTGCTGCGCATCGAACGGGTGGTGCCGCTGCCCGGATCGAACAGCCGGGTTTCCTGCACCACGGTGCCGCCGCTTTCGATCAGATCGACCTGGCGGCGGGCTTCATGTTCAACGGTCAACATGATGAAGCGCACGCTGTTGACGTTCTTGGTTTCGGTGCGGGTGCCGAACGGCTCGCCGGCGCGGCGCACCGATACATTCACATCGGCCCGCATCGAGCCTTCATCCATGTTGCCATCGCAGCTGCCGACATAGCGCAGCAACTGGCGCAGCCCCGCCACGTAGGCACCAGCTTCGGCCGGTGAGCGGATATCGGGCTTTGACACGATTTCCATCAGCGCGCAGCCGCAGCGATTGAGATCGACGTACGACATCGACGGGTGCAGATCGTGCACCGATTTGCCGGCATCCTGTTCCAGATGGATACGCTCGATCCCGATGGTCTTGCGAACACCGTCGTCCAGTTCGATCTCCAGATGGCCTTCGCCAACGATGGGATGATAAAGCTGGCTGATCTGATATCCCTGCGGGAGATCAGGGTAGAAATAATTCTTGCGATCAAAACGCGACCATTTGTTGATCTGCGCATCGATGGCGAGGCCTGTTCGCACGGCCTGGCGCACGCATTCGCCGTTGATCACCGGCAACATGCCCGGCATCGCGGCATCCACCAAACTCACCTGCGCGTTTGGTTCGGCGCCAAATTCGGTGCTGGCGCCTGAAAACAACTTGGCGTGTGCCGTCACTTGAGCATGCACTTCGAGGCCAACCACGATTTCCCAATCACCGGTGGTGCCCTTGACGATATACGTGTGGGCTTTGGGCGCAGCTTCAGACATGTCTGCCGCTATGGCCAGAGCAGTCTGGCTTTGCAAGCCCGCAGGTCGCTGCATCGATGGGCAACAGAAGCGATAACCGCATGGACAAAGCTGCTTGCGGGCTATAGCCGAATGGTGACCACTGGGTGTGGTTGGAGACGACCGAGCAGACAGTGCAGCGCCGCAGTGTTTGCCGGAGGGGGGCGAGCATGGCGGCCTTTCGGGGGAATTCGTGCAAGCTGGCACAGGCAATGACGTGATGACCGGGGCAACGCCAGCCTCGGCGCCAGCCTCGGCGCCAGCCCCGGCGCCAACCCCGGCAGCAGCGCCGGGCGGGCCGGGCGGCGCTGTGCGTTGGCCCGTCGCCGCGGCGATGCTGCTGCTGGCGTTGCTGCCGCTTGTCGCCGCCCCGGTGTTGCCTCTGATCGATTTCTACAACCACATCGGCCGCTTTCAGGTGCTTGCCACGCTGGCCGATAACCCGCTGTTTGCCGCCAATTATGCGCCAGCGTGGGCCGTCCTGCCGAATATCTTGCTGGACGTGATCGCAGTGGCCGCCTTGCAGATCGTGCCGCTGGCCGTGCTGCCGCACCTGTTGGCGGCGCTGATCCTGAGCGTGCTGTTTGGCGGCATCCTCGCGCTGAACCGCGCCATTACCGGGCAGGCGCGCTGGCCGGCGCTGCTGCTGGCGCTGCCGCTGCTTTACAGCTGGATCCTCAACTGGGGCTTCGCCGGCTTCTTGCTGGGGCTGGGCCTTGGGCTGCTGGGGGCAGCATGGTGGCTGGGTCAACGCGGTCGGCCGGTGCGGCGGCTGGGGCTGGCGCTGGTGCTGGCCGCGGCCATTTTCTTCTGCCACGCGCTGGCATTCGGTTTGTATGGCATCTTGATCGCCAGTCTCGAGGTTGGTCATTGGTGGCAGCAGCGGCCGCGCAAATTGGCTGTTCTGGCCGGCGGGCTGGCCCAATGTGCGGTGCAGGCTGCGGTGCCGGCGTTTTTGTTCCTGCAATCGCGCACTGCGGCTGCTGCAGACGGCGTGAGCAACGCCGACGAAAGCCTAGCGCGATTGCGGGCGCAGGGCTTGCTGATGGACCGGCTGGCCGAATTGGCGGTGCAGCGGGTGGAAACTATCATCCGTGTCGCCGAAGGCCCGTCGTATCCGGCCGACGCGCTGTGGCTGGCGCTGCTGCTGGGGCTGCTGGCGCTGGCATTCCGGCGCCGGGCGTTGCTTCTGTCGCCGATGGTGGCAGTGGCGGCGGCGGCGGCAATCATGCTGGTGCTGGTGATGCCGCCGGCGCTGTTTGGCAGCGGTTATGTGTCGGACCGGATGCCGCTGTTCCTGGCGCTGGTGCTGGTGGCCGGGATCATGCCGGGGCCGGGGCGGTTGCCGGTGCTGCTGCCCGGGCTGGCGGCGCTGGCCGGGGCGCGACTGTTGATGGTGGCCGTGCAATGGCATGGCACAGCGGCCGATCTCGCCGATTTCGATGCGGTAGTGCAGGCTTTGCCGCCGGGGCAGGTGGTCGCCGGCCTGCCGGTGCGCGCCACGCCCCACGAAGACATGCCGGGCCGCTGCGAAATGTATCCGCCGCTGCTGCTGGTGCGCCACGGCCATGCCACGCCGCTGTTTGCCATCCGCACCGCCCAGCCGCTGGCGCTGCGCGGCCGGCTGGCAGCAGCACACGATGAACTGGCAGCGCGGCCCCCCGGTCCAGGCGCCCGCAATCACTCGGAGCAACTGGTGGCCGCCTATGCTCGGGCGGGCTATCCCTATCTGCTGCTGTGCCAGGTGGCGGCGGATCGGCCGCTGCCGCAAACGCCCTATCCGATGGTTGCCCAGGCTGGCCGATTCCGCCTGCTGCGCCTCGCGCCGGAACAATAAGCCCATGGAACGCGGCATTTATGATCACATGGCGGCCCACGCCGGTTCCCACTGGTGGTATGTGGCGCGGCGCCGGGTGCTGGCCGACGTGATCGCCCGTCATGTGCCGCTGCCGCCATCGCCCCGTCTGCTCGAAATCGGCTGCGGCACAGGCCACAATCTTGGCATGCTGGGGCAGTTCGGCACGGTGGATGCCGTCGAGCTGGATGATGATGCTCGCGCGCTCGCTACCCGCGCGCTGGGCCGCGCCGTGCTGCCGGCGCGTCTGCCCGATCTGCCGCCACTGCCGGCGACAAGCTATGATCTCATCGCCCTGCTCGATGTGCTGGAACATGTGCCCGAAGATCGCGCCACACTGGCCGCCATTGCCGGCCGGCTGGCACCGGGGGGATCGCTGCTTGTCACCGTGCCGCAGCACCAATGGATGTGGAGCAGCCACGATGTCGCCAATCATCATGTCCGCCGCTATGATCATGCCAGCCTGGCGGCGGCCTTCGCCGGATCGGGGCTTAAGTTGCGGCTGCTCACCAGCTTCAACAGCCTGTTGTTTCCGCTGGCGGTGGCGCAGCGCCTGGCCTCGCGGTTGACCGGGCGTGAAGGGCGGCAGGACGATGATCTGTCACCGCCATTGAACGCGCTGTTCCGGACGATTTTCAGCCTGGAACGTCACCTGATTGGCCGGGTGCCGATGCCGCCGGGCCTGTCATTGCTGGCGCTGGCCTCTCGCCAGTAACCGAATTGGCCGGGCTGACCCCCAACCGCGCCGTCGGTCGGCCACTGCCTACCACTTCGGCGACGATATACAGCGGCCGGCGCTTGGCCTCGACATAGACCCGGCCCAGATATTCGCCGATCACACCCAGCACCAGCATCTGGGCAGCGCCGATGCCGATGATCAGCAGGCTGAGCGATGTCCAGCCTTCGACCGTGCCGCCGCGCAGCCATTGCGCCAGAATGTAGATGGCGACCAGCACCAACAGGCCGACCAGCCACAGGCCGGCGTGGCTGGCAAAGCGCAGCGGTTTGGTAGAAAAGCCGGTGATGGCATCGAACGCCAGGCTGAGCATCTTGATGAACGGATAGTTGGTCACCCCGGCCAGGCGCTGGGCGCGGGCATAGGGAAAAGGCACCTGCCGATAACCGATCCACGCCACCATGCCGCGCACGAAACGCGCCTGTTCGGGCATCGCCATCAGCACATCCAGCACCCGCCGGCTCATCAGCCGGAAGTCCCCAGTGTCGAGCGGGATGTTGATATCGGTCAGCCGATCGAGGATGCGATAGAACAGGCCGGCGGTGAGTTTTTTGGCAAGGCTTTCGCCGTTGCGGCTGGTGCGCAAGCCATAGACGACATCGGCCTGCTCGCGTTCCATCGTTTCCAGCATGGCGGGCAGCAGTTCCGGCGGGTCTTGCAGATCGGCGTCGATCACCAGGATCGTCTCGCCCCGGCACAGGTCCAGGCCAGCGGTAAGCGCCAGTTGATGGCCGTGATTGCGCGCAAGGTTCAGGCAAACGAGGTTGGGATCGGTGGCGGCCAATTGCTGCATGATCAGCCAGGTGCGATCGCGCGAACCATCGTTGATCAGCAGGATTTCGTGATCGTCGCCAAAATACCCGTGTGCCGCCGCTGCCACCCGCCGGTGCAATTCGGGCAGGCATGCTTCTTCGTTGTAGCACGGGATGACCACCGACAACTTGACCATGGCCCAACCCTTCACACGCTGTTTCAGCGGAACACAATGAACCGGTTGAGAATAAAGCCGAGCGGCGTCACCAATGCAACCCCGGCCAGCGTGGCGGCGAGCAGCCCGAGATGCGGCGCCGCAACCGTGGTGATGGCCATGAACAGGCCGCCGCAAACGATGTTGACGGCGACGAAGCGCAGCACCTGACTGCGCCAGCGTCCATGCGCCCGCGAGCGCGCGGCGCTGAACGTCCAGAAACGGTTGAGCAGGAAGCTTTGCGCGACGCCGGCAGCATAACCTAAGGCGCTGGCCAGCGGCACACCAGCCGGTTCCGCCAACAGCCTGATGATGAGGTAGCTGATCGTGGTGTTGGCCACGCCAACCAAGCCAAAGCGCAGAAATTGCGCCAGACCCGCCCGTGACGCAAGCTTGTCCATCACTTCACGCTCACGGGCGTGCGGTGAAGCCAGCCGCCCGTTCGATGGCGAGGCCGGCATCGAGCACGCCCATCTCGTCGAGCGGGCGGCCGATGATCTGCAGGCCCAGCGGCAGCCCGCTGGCGGACAGCCCGGCCGGCACACTCATCGCCGGCAGGCCCGCAAGGCTGGCCGGCACCGTGAAAACATCGTTGAGATACATGGCAAGCGGATCGGACTTGGCGTCGAAGGCAAAGGCCGGGCTCGGCGCCGTGGGGGTGAGCAGCACGTCGCAGCGCTCGAAAGCAGCTTCAAAATCGCGCGCGATCAGCGCCCGCACCTTCTGCGCCTGGGTGTAATAGGCATCGTAAAACCCGGCCGACAGCACATAGGTGCCGATCATGATGCGCCGCTTCACTTCCTTGCCGAACCCGGCTGCGCGGGTGGCAGCATACATGTCGTGGACGTTGCCGCCCGGCGGGGTGACACGGTTGCCATACCGCACGCCGTCATAGCGCGCGAGGTTGGACGAGGCTTCGGCCGGCGCCACGATGTAATAAGCGGGCAGCGCATATTTCGTGTGCGGCAACGAGACGGAGACGATTTCGGCGCCTTCCGCTTTCAGCCAGGCAATGCCCTGATCCCACAGCGCGGCGATTTCCGGATCCATGCCGTCAAGGCGATATTCGGCCGGAATGCCAACGCGCTTGCCCTGCATTGAACCGGTCAGGCCAGCGGCCCAGTCCGGCACCGCGATGTCGAGGCTGGTCGAATCCTTGGCATCAAATCCGCACATCGAGCTGAGCATCAGCGCGCAATCGGTGACGGTGCGCGCCATCGGCCCGGCCTGATCCAGACTGGAGGCAAAGGCGATGGTGCCCCAGCGGGAGGCGCGGCCATAGGTCGGCTTGATGCCGGCGATGCCCACAAACGCCGCCGGCTGGCGGATCGAGCCGCCGGTATCGGTGCCGGTTGCACCGGCGCACAGCCGCGCCGATACCGCCGCCGCAGAACCGCCCGACGAACCGCCCGGCACCAGTTCGGCATCGCTGCCCTTGGCTTTCCACGGGCTGATCACCCGGCCGTAGGCGCTGGTCTCGTTCGACGAGCCCATGGCAAATTCGTCCATGTTGAGCTTGCCAAGGAACACCGCGCCGTCGCGCAGCAGATTGGCCGTCACGCTCGATTCATACTGCGGCACGAAACCTTCAAGTATCCTTGAACCTGCCGTGGTCTGCACGCCCCGGGTGGCAAACAAATCCTTGATGCCGAGCGGAATGCCCGCCAGCGGCCCGCCGCGCGCACCGTCGTCCACCGCCTTGGCCTGCGCCAGCGCCATTTCGGGCGTTTCGGTGATGAAGGCGTTGAGGTGCCGGTTGGCCGCCATTGCATCGATGTGCGCCTGCGTCAGCTCAACGGCGCTGAACTGCCTGGCGGCCAAGCCAGCCTTCATCTGCGCGAGCGAAAGATCAGTGAGCGCCGACATCATTCGATCACCTTGGGCACGGCAAAAAATCCGCTGGCAGCGTCGGGGGCATTGGCGAGAACCTTCTCCTGGATGCCGCCATCGGTCACTTCGTCGGCGCGCCAGCGCAAATTGCCGGGCATGACGCTGGCCATCGGCTCGACACCCGTGGTGTCCACCTCGCCCAGTTGTTCTACCCAGCCAAGAATGCCGTTCAGCTGCTCGACAAGGCCGGGCACTTCATCGTCGGTCACGGCGATCCGCGCCAAAAGCGCGATCTTGCGTACGGTTTGGCTATCCACAGACATGGGCAAGGCGCTAGCAGGGCAGGGCCGGCGCAACAAGAGGGCGCACGCGCCTCAAGTCAATGCTGCGCGGGCCTGCCCCGCGATGTGCGCCAGCATCGCCGCGCTCACCATGCCGCCGTCGCGGGCGCGGGCGATGGAGGCTGCGATGCGTGCCACGCGGGTGGAATGGGCTTCCAGCCACAGCGCCAGCACCTGCACTGGGTTGCTGCCTTCGGGCACGATGTGGCGCAGCAGATCGAGGCGGATCTGCTCGAAATCCCTGACCAGCGCCGCTGTCAGCAACCGTTCCCACGGATCGGCCGGGTTCAAGGCCGCCGCTGCCCCGCGGGCCCAGTCCAGCCCGGCGACCTCCCCAAGCATTGTATAGGCTTGGGCCGTGGCCGCCACATTCAGCTGGCGTTCGGCCGCCAGCAGCGACACGCCCACGGCACCGTCCATCGCCTCGACATGCACGATGCTGCGCGCCAGATCTGCCGGCGCGCCGGCAGCCGCCAGCTGCGCCGCCGACCGTTCGAGCTGGCCGCGCACTTCAGCCTTCACCAGTTTTTCGATCGATCCCCCCAACGCTTTCAGGCCGGGCGCGATCGCAGCAACCAGCGCGCTGGCATTGCGGCCGCCGCCCAGCCGCACCAGATCGGCCATTTGGGCGCGCAGCACGCCTTGGGCCGCGAGGTGCAGCGCGTTGGCCGAGGTGACGGGCACGGCGGCAGTATCGATCGCCTGCCACATGCCGGCAAAACCAAATAATTGCCGCGCTGCCACAAAGGCCCGGGCGATATCGGCGATGCCGGCGCCCAATTCTTCGGCCAGTTCGAACGGCGCGGACAGGCCGGTGCGGTTGATCAGTTCATTGGCCAGCTTGGTCGCCACCAGTTCGCGGCGCAGCCGGTGATGCAGGATGGCATCGCGGTGCGCGGCCTGCATGGCGGTGGGGAAGGCAGCTATCAGATCGGCTTCCAGCAGCGGATCATCCACCACATCGCTGGTCACCAGCACATCGTATGCGGCCATCTTGGCATAGGCCATCACCACGGCCAGTTCTGGCCGGCTCAATCCCTCGCCAGCTTGGGCGCGCTGGCTCAGCACATCGTCGCCGGGCAGGCCTTCCACGCGGCGATCAAGGCCCACGCGGCCCTCCAGTGCCTGAATCAGCCGCTGGAACACCGGCACCGCTGCTGCCCCGCCTGTTTCAGCCAGGCTGATCGCCTGCGTCTGCAAGTGGTTGTCGCGCAGCACCAGTTCCGCAACATCGTCCGTCATCGACTTCAGCAGCGCATCGCGATCAGGGCGCGCCAGCCGGCCGGCAGCGACCTCGCCATTAAGCGCGATCTTGATGTTGACCTCGTGGTCCGAACAATCGACCCCGGCACTGTTATCGATGAAATCGGTGTTGATGCGGCCCCCGGCGCGCGCGAATTCGATGCGGGCGGCCTGGGTGAGGCCCAGATTGGCACCTTCGCCGATTGCCCGCGCCCGCAAATCGCGGGCGTCAACGCGCAGGGCATCATTGGCGCGGTCACCGGCGTCGGCGTTGCTTTCGGTGGATGCCTTCACATAGGTGCCGATACCGCCGAACCAGATCAGATCGACCTGCATCTTCAGGATCGCGCTGAGC
This sequence comes from Sandarakinorhabdus sp., assembly GCF_041689835.1. Taxonomy (GTDB): domain Bacteria; phylum Pseudomonadota; class Alphaproteobacteria; order Sphingomonadales; family Sphingomonadaceae; genus Sandarakinorhabdus. The sequence continues at coordinate 4,458 of NZ_JBDNFM010000026.1, read as the reverse complement.
AATTCGGTGGGCGCCATCACGTCCACGCTCACGCCCAGCATGGCCTGCACCTGGCGCGACAGCGGGATGGATTTCAGGCTGCGCGAAAACACGCCGCCGCCTTGGGAAATCAGCGCCTTGTCATAATCGTCCCAGCTCGAGCGCGGCAGCGCAAACATGCGCTGACGCTCGGCATAAGCCACCGCAATATCGGGCGCGGGATCAAGGAAGATGTGGCGGTGATCGAATGCCGCTGCCAGCGCCACCGCGCGAGACAACAAGAGCCCGTTGCCAAACACGTCGCCCGACATGTCGCCCACGCCGGCCACGCGCACCGTCTCGGTTTGCACATCGACGCCCAGCTCGCGGAAATGGCGCTGCACCGAAATCCACGCGCCGTTGGCGGTGATGCCCATCGCCTTGTGGTCATAGCCGTTGCCGCCGCCGCTGGCGAAGGCGTCCCCCAGCCAGAAGCCATGATTTTCGGCGATGGCATTGGCAGTGTCGGAGAAGGTGGCGGTGCCCTTGTCGGCGGCCACCACCAGATAGGGATCAGGCGCATCGTGGCACACCACGCCAGCCGGTGGCAGCACGGTGCCGGCCACGTCCAAATTGTCGGTGATGGACAGCAGCGCGCGAATATAGACGCGGTAGGCTTCGGTGCCTTCGGCCAGCCATGCATCACGGTTAGATGCCGGCGGCAGCTGCTTGGGATAGAAACCGCCCTTGGCGCCGGTGGGCACGATCACGGTGTTCTTGACCTTCTGCGCTTTCACCAGGCCCAGCACTTCGGTGCGGAAATCGTCACGCCGGTCAGACCAGCGCAAGCCGCCGCGAGCGATCGGGCCGCCGCGCAAATGAATGCCTTCCACGCGCGGCGAATACACCCAGATTTCGCGATAGGGGACCGGCGGCGGCAGGCCCGGCACGGCGCTGGAATCAAGCTTGAAGGCCATCGCCTCCGGCCCGCCCGGCACATAGAAATTGGTGCGCAGCGTGGCCAGCATGACAGCGCGGTACAGGCGCAGAATGCGATCATCGTCGATGCTGGCAACATCGGCGAGGCCGGCATCGATGCGGGCCAGCACCTGGTCCTGCGCCGCATCGCGGTCGGCCAAGGAGTCAGCTGTGGTCTCGGCGCGGTGCGCCGCTGGGGGGCCAAAGCGGGCGGCAAACAGCGTCACCAGCTCCCGCGTGATCGCCGGGTAGCGCTTCAACGCGTCCACCACCGTCATCACGCCATAGGTGGCACCGGTTTGGCGGAGGTAACGGAACCAGGCGCGCAGCAGGGCGGCTTCTTGCGCTTCCAGCCCGCAGCTGAGGATCAGCGCGTTGAAACCATCATTTTCCTGGGCGCCCGTCAGCACGTCGGTCAAGGCCGGGGCAACGCGGGCGGCCAGCCCGTCCAGATCGGCCAGCAGCACCGGATCGGGCACTTCGGCGAGGAAATCATGCACCCAGCCCAATTGGCCGCCGGCCAGATCGAAAGGATATTCCTCGATCACACGCAGGCCGAAATTCTCCAGCACCGGCACCGCTTCGGAAAGCGGGATGATGCGGCCCAGGCGATAGATTTTCAGCCGCAGTTGGCCAGGCACGGGGCCCGCCACATCGCCGGCCATCAGCCGCACGCTGCGTTGGTTTTCGTCCGACAGTTCGGCCAGCGCCATAATGTCGGCGGCGGCTTCGGCCGGCTGGTGCTGGGCGCGATAGCTGGGCGAAAACGCCCGGCCGTGGCTGCGAGCCAGACGCGCTGCGCGGGTTGGTGTCGTCAATTCGGCCAGCGCGGCTTCCAGATCCTCTTCCCAACCGCGCACCAGCTGGCGCAGGCGGCGATCAAGCGCGGCTTCCTGATCGGCGGTAAAGCTGGCAGCATCGGCCACATCCACCACATAATGCACGCGGGCCAGGCCCTCCTCGCGCAGCTCCACCTCATAGCGCGCGATGCTGCCCTTCAGTTCCTGGGCCAGCATCTGCCCGGCGGCTTCGCGCAGGCGGCTGGTGTAAACATCACGCGGCACATAAACGAGCGCGGAAACAAAGCGGCCAAACGGATCAGGCCGGGCAAACAGCTTGGGCCGCGGCCGATCAAGTAGTGACAACAGCCCCAGCGCCATCGCTTTCAATTGATCGGGACTGGCCTCGAACAACTCCATGCGCGGGAAGCTTTCCAGCACATGCACCAGCGCCTTGGCACTGTGGCCCCCGTCGCCAAAGCCGAGCGCGTCGATGATCTCGCCCACCTTGCGGCGCAGCAACGGCACCTGGCGCGGCGAGGTGCCCAGCGCGGCGGACGTGTACATCCCCAAAAAGCGCGTTTCCGAAACCACCCGGCCCTGCCGGTCAAAGCCCTTTACCGCCACCAGATCACCGTTCACGCGGCGATGCACCGTGACCACGGCGCCGGCGCGGGTGATCAGCAAGGGTTCCGGGCTGGCCAGCAGCGCCTTCAGCGCGCGCGGCGTATCGGCGGGGCCGCGCGTGCCGGTCCACACCGGGTAATCCGGATCGGCAAGCAGGCCGAGGCCGCCATCGCTGGCCACTTCCATCGCCGGATCATCCAGATCGCCTTCGATGCGGTAGTGTCGGGCACCGAGCAGGGTGAAATTGTCTGCCGCCAGCCATTCCAGAAAGGCGATGGCTTCGGCCGTGCGGTGGGGTGCAAGCGGCGGCGGATTGTCTGACAGCGCCCGAACGCTAACGCGTAGCAGGGCCAGCATCGCCTGCCAATCGGTTACGGCGGCGCGCACATCGGCCAGCACCTGCGCCAGGCTGGCCTCCAGCGCGGCGCGGGTCTTGGTCCCAACCTGCTCGATCTCCATGTAAATCATCGATTCGCGGGTGTGGCCGGGCAACGGCGCAGCGTTCTTGCCGGGGCCAAATACCTCCAGCAGCCGGCCATCGTCATCGCGGCGCACGTCCACGATCGGGTGCAGCAGGCGGTGGATGTCCACCCCGGCCGCCGTGACGGCAGCTGCCGTGGAATCAACCAGAAACGGCCGATCCTCGCCGATGATCGCCAGACGCAGGCGGCGGGCGCCGTCGTCGGACAGCGGATCGATATGGATCACCGGCTGATCAATGCCGCGCTGGGCAGCCGCGTCGGCCATGAAGCTGGCCACGGCGGCGCGCCCGGCGTCGTCCAGCCCTTCGATTTCGCCGGGCAAGGCGCGGGCAAACAGGCAGCCGGCCAGGGCCAGTGATTGGGGGGTATGCACAGGCGCAGCAGTGGTGCTGGGCCGAATTTGTTCAGTCACGCCGATCGCTCCCGCGGCACCTTTGCGCCAGCTTATGCGCCGCGCTGTCACGAAAGAAAAGTGTGATTCGCCGCTCACTCTGATATCTTTGTGCGACCAAACACATTGGCGCGGCTCGTCGCGTCAGTCCGTCTCGGGAACGGGTCGGCCAATGGCGGCAGCCGTTTCACCTCGGCAAACGCGCTGGCCAGCTCGGCACGCAGGCGGCGCGCGGCGCTTTTCGACAGCACTTCGCGCCAGCTCAGCACGATCTGCACCGGCGCGGCGGGATCACCGCCTTCCGGCAGCGGCAACGCCAAACCGCGCACCAGCATCTGCGCGCCCATCGGATCGTTCACGCTGGCTTCAAACGGAATAGGCATCGGCTGCAACGCCACCAGCTCGCAGGCCGCCTCCAGTTCCTCCGACAGGCCGGGATCGCGCAGCAGCGCCAACCCGGCCACCAAGCCAAAGCGCGCTGAAACCGGCCCGCCCACGCTTTCGATGATGGCGCGGCCGGCTGGATCGCGCACCACGACGCTATGATCGAAAAACGGCGAGAGTGCAGCGGCGATGCTGTTGTCGGGCGCGCCCTGCCAGGCGGCCAGCGCTCGGTTGGTCAGCCGCCGCTCCACCTCCATGCTGCGCGGCACCTGGTCTTCCCTCAGCGGCCCCGGCCGGACCCATGTCGGCATGATATCGCCATCATCGTGCACGCTCGGCGCGCTCAGCGGAAACACGGTGGCTGGGGTTGAATCGCTCATGCCCGGATAACGGCCGGTTCACGCCTGAATTGAACCAGCCGCCGCTCGGCCGTTCAAGCCACTCAGGCCGCCTTCCCCCTTGCCAGCCCCCCCAACCGCTGATAAATGCCCCGCTTCACCGAGACGCCGCTTTAGCTCAGCCGGTAGAGCACCGCATTCGTAATGCGGGGGTCACAGGTTCGAGTCCTGTAAGCGGCACCAGCCTCCCAGAGGCATTTCCCTAGGAAAAACAAAAGTTTCCTGTCAGAGGTCTTTGGCCTTGGAAGTTCCAACGTGGCTGCTCAAAGGGCGTAACTTCAGCCCAGCCCAAAGACTGAGCCAACGAGCGTTAGCTTTGGCTCTGGAAATCAAGAGTTTATCGCGCCCCTAGACAGCGCAAAACCAATGTTGCTGGCCAAGGTTCGCAAACTCGTTGCCTGTGCTGCGGCTAGGCCCAGTTTGGGTTGCGGATGGGGCCCGGCCTGCTCCACCCTGTTTGT
>NZ_JBDNFM010000025.1:0-10092 GCF_041689835.1 Sandarakinorhabdus sp. | reverse complement strand
TGAACAGCAGCACGGCGGCGATGCCGATCACCACCATTGCCGCCAGGATGCGCATCACCCGCGGCGGCTTGATACCGCGCAATGTGGCGAAATGGCCCGCCGGCAGCGGGGTGCGATCAGTCGCCATCAACCGTTTCCCGTCCGGCGGCGGCGCGCAGAGCATCGAAGCTGGCGCGGTCGCGGGTGATCAGCTGGCGATCGAGGCCAAGCCACAGATAGCCATCCAGCACCAGATCTTCGGGCCGGTTGCTGAAATAGAGGATGGTGGTGCGGGTTGCGCGGAAATGATCGAACACCGCCTTCAACCGCGCCCGCGCCACCGTATCGAACAGCGGCGACATCACCAGAATGCGCGGTTCGGACAGGATCGTGGCGGCCAGTTTCAGTTGCATCATCTTGGCCACGGTAAAAGGCGCGCCGGTGGAGGACAGGCGGGTGTGGATGCCTTCGGGCAACAGCGCCAGCCGATCTTGGAGGCCCACCAGTTTCAGCGCCGCCATCTGATCGGCGGCGTTCTTGGCGGGATTGGCGAGGCGCAGATAGTCGGCGATGGTCGATTCAACGATGGCCGCCCGATCGAGCACGGAAACATCGGAGCGCAGTGCCAGCGTATCCATCAGCGAGATATCAACGCCGCCCAGCGTGATCAGGCCCGAAGTCGGCTTTTCCAGCCGCTTCAACAGATCGGCAAATTCGCGTTCCATGCCTGGCACACCCTGGCAAACGAGGCGGCTGCCTTCGGCTATCTGCAGGTTCACGGTGGCCGTGCCGACGGGCAGCGTAAAGCGCAAATGGCTCATTTCCAGTGCGCTGCCGCTGGGCGGGGCCAGGCCCGCCGGCGATTTGGTTTCCTGCTTCAGGCCATAAAGCAGCGATAATTCCTCGATGGAGGCCGCCAGATCGTACCAATCGTCAAGGTAGGAATACAGGCTGTTCATGCCGGAAAACACGCCGGACAGGATTAATTCTGCCGCCACCAGCTGGCCGATCGACAATTGTTCCTGAATCACCAGCCAGCCGCCCAGCGCCAACAGGCCAGCACTGGCAGCGGCGTACAGGAAATAAAAGGCGATGGTTTGCGGGAACTGGTAGGAAAAATGCGCGGCGTGGGCCTGCACATAATTGGCGCTTACCTGTTCAGCGCGGTCGAGCGCATAATCGATATGCCGGGCCGATTTGTAAAAGCCGTTCGACGCGCCAACAGTTTCCAGAAAGTGCGCCGCGTTGTATTTTTCGTGGGACAGCACAATCGAGGTTTTCATCGCGCCCTTGGCCCAGATTGCCCACACCGCCCACAGCAGCGCAATCAACACCAGATTGAAGGCCAGGAAAAACGGGTGGTAAAAACTGGTGACAACAAAGCCGACCAACATGCCCAGCACGATGGTGAAACCGCCGATCAACAGCGACGGCACCGCCTTTTGCATGTTGACCAGTTCAAAATAGCGGTTGAACAGATCGATGCGGCGATCATCCTGAAAGAACGGATCGGCGGCGTTGATCACCCGCATCGTCACGTCGGCCACCAGCCGCGCCATGAAACGGCGGCGATACAATTCCATCAAGTGGATGCGCAGCACCGACAGCAAACCCGACACGACGAGCAACCCGAACAGCATCTCTGCCAGCGTGAACAGTGGCGCCGGCAGCGCGGTGTTGGCGATGCTGTTGATCAGCAGCTGTACCGAAATCGGCGTGGCCAAGCCCAGCAGCGCGATGCCGATCCCGTAAATGAGCGCCAGCCAGAAATAATTCTTTTCCGGCCAGACAATGTCTTTCAACCAGCGGTAGACCAGCCGATTCAAATCCATCTGCGAAAGGTCGGTGGCGGCCATGGGTCTCCTGTTCCCGAATTCGGGCATAGGCGGCTCATGTAGGGTGAGCCTCCCCCTTTTGCCAAGGTCGCGGCCGAAAAAAGATTACATCGGCGTAATGGAGCGTCAGTCCAGCTTTTCAAGTTCAGCGGCGATGATGGCAACCATCTCGTGGATCTGATCTTCGGACACGATCAGCGGCGGCGACAGCGAGACAGTGTCGCCCGACGAGCGCACCAGCAGGCCGGCATCGAAGAGCGCCCGGAACAATTCGATGCCGCGCGCACCAACCACGCCATTGCGCGGCGCCATCTCGATGCCTGCCATCAGGCCCAGATTGCGGATATCGACAATGTGGCGCGCGCCTTTCAGGCTGTGCACGGCGTCCTGAAACACCGGTTCCAGTGCGCGGGCGCGGGCGAACAAGCCTTCATCGGCATAAAGCTCGAGCGCGGCGAGGGCCGCGGCGCAGGCCAGCGCGTGCGCCGAATAGGTATAGCCGTGGAACAATTCGATCCCGGGCACATCGCCGGGGGCATCGACGATGCCATCGTGGACCTGCCGGCTGACCGCGACTGCGCCCATCGGCACCGATGCGTTGGTGAGGCCCTTGGCCATGCAGATGATATCGGGCGTCACGCCGAACCGTTCAGCCGCTGTGGCCGCGCCAAGCCGGCCGAACGCGTTGATCACTTCGTCGAAGATCAGCAAAATGCCGTGCTTCTCCGTGACGGCGCGCAGCCGTTCCAGATAGCCCACCGGCGGCGGCAGTACGCCAGTGGAACCCGCCACCGGTTCGACGATCACCGCCGCGATGGTATCGGCGCCGTGCAGCGCGATGATGGCTTCCAGCCGGTCTGCCAGTTCCGCGCCGTGCGCGGGCTGACCGCGCGAAAAGGCGTTGCGCGCCATGTCGTGGGTGTGCGGCAGGTGATCGACGCCCACCAGGCCGGGGCCGAAGGTGCGGCGATTGGCGACCATGCCGCCCACCGAAATGCCGCCGAAGCCAACGCCGTGATAGCCGCGTTCGCGCCCGATCAGCCGGGTGCGTTGCCCGGCGCCGCGCGCCCGGTGATAGGCCAGCGCGATCTTGAGCGCGGTATCGACGCTTTCGGAGCCGCTGTTGGTGAAGAAGATGCGATCAAGCCCCTCGGGCATGATATCCGCCAGGCGATTGGCGAGCTGAAACGCCAGCGGGTGGCCAATCTGGAAGGTGGGGGCATAATCCAGCTGCCCGGCCTGTTCCTGGATGGCGCGCACGATGGCATCGCGGCCATGCCCGGCGTTCACGCACCACAGCCCGGCACAGCCATCGAGCACCTGCCGGCCATCGGATGTCGTGTAATGCATGTCCTTGGCGGCGACGAGGAGGCGCGGATTGGCCTTGAAATAGCGATTGTCGGTGAACGGCATCCACCATTGGGCGAGATCGTTGGGCAGATTGGCGTGCATGGCGGGCGTGCTCCCTTCAGGCTTGCGCGAGCAGTTTTTCGATCTGGCTGCCCAGTGCTTCGGGCTTGGTGGCCGAAGCAAAACGTTCCTGCACGCGGCCGTGCTTGTCCACCAGGAACTTGGTGAAGTTCCACTTGATCGCTTCGCTGCCGAGCAGGCCGGGTGCCTGTTTCTTGAGCAGCTGGAACAGCGGGTGAGCGGTGTCGCCGTTGACATCCACCTTGGCAAACAGCGGGAAATCGACATCGTAGGTGAGCTTGCAGAAATTGGCGATTTCGCTGGCATCGCCTGGTTCCTGCGCGCCGAACTGGTTGCAGGGGAAACCCAGCACGGCAAAGCCGTTGGGGCCGTATTTCTTGTGCAGCATTTCCAGCCCGGTGTATTGCGGGGTGAAGCCGCATTTGCTGGCGGTGTTGACGATCAGCAGCACCTTGCCGGCGAAATCAGCCATGGAAATTTCGCGCCCATCGATGGTCTTGGCGCTGAAATCATGAACGGTGGTCATTCCGGCTTCCCTTCAGGGTGGTGCTGTCCGGCCAAGGCAGCCGAAAAATGGCGGCGGCACAAGGCGACATAGCGATCATTGCCACCAATTTCGGTCTGCTGGCCAGAGGCAACGGGGCGGCCGGTTGCATCTATACGCAAGTTCATCGTTGCCTTGCGCCCGCAGGCGCACACCGCCTTCAATTCGGTGAGCGTATCGGCAATCGCCAACAGCCCCTGGCTGCCAGGAAACAGATTGCCGAGGAAATCGGTTCGCAGGCCGTAACACAGAACCGGGATGCACAGATCATCGGCAACGCGGGCGAGTTGCCAGACCTGATCCCTGGTCAGGAATTGGGCTTCATCGACCAGCACGCAATGGGCGGCGGCGGCGGCATGGGCGCTGGCCACGGCGGCGAACAAATCGGTGCTGGCGCTGAAGACGTTTGCGGGCGCTGATAATCCGATGCGCGAGGCGATCACGCCGCTGCCGGAACGATCATCCAGCGCGGCGGTGAACAGCACCGTGTGCATGCCGCGTTCGCGATAATTGAAGCTGGCCTGCAACAGCACCGTCGATTTGCCGGCGTTCATCGAGGCATAATAGAAATAGAGCTTGGCCACGCGGCATCAATGCGCGTGGCCCGCCCACCGCGTCAATCGGGCATCACAGCCGAGCCTCAAAGCCTCAACGATTTCCCCCGATGAAACCGCCCAGTTCGCCCAGCACGCTGCCTTCGCCGCGATTCTGGCCGCGGCCGCCAGCGGCCTGCAACATGCGGCCCGCGAGGCGGCTGAACGGCAGCGACTGAATCCACACCTTGCCCGGGCCGGTGAGGCGGGCAAAGAACGCGCCTTCGCCGCCGAACAGCATGGATTTCACGCCGCCAGCGCCAACCAGATCGAAGGTGACGCCCTGCGTGTAGGCGGCAAGGCAGCCGGTATCCACATGCAGTTCTTCGCCCGGCGCCAGTGTGCGTTCCACCACGGTTCCGCCCATCTGCACAAACACCCAGCCATCGCCATCAAGACGCTGCATGATGAAGCCTTCGCCGCCGAACAGCCCGGTCATGATGCGGCGCTGGAATTCGATACCGATGGACACGCCGCGCGCTGCCGCCAGAAACGAATCCTTTTGGCAAATCAGCGTGCCGCCGACGCTGTCGAGCTTGATCGGCAGGATGGCGCCCGGCGTGGGCGAAGCAAATGCCACCCGCGCCTTGCCGCCGCCATTGTGAGTGAACACCGTGGTGAAAAGGCTTTCGCCGGTTACCAGCCGTTTGCCGGCGCCCAGCAATTTGCCCATGAAGCCGCTGCCGCCTGCCTCCGAACCATCGCCGAACACGGTGGTCATCCCAACGGTGGCGTCTTTCCACACCATCGCGCCGGCTTCGGCCACGGCGCTTTCGCCGGGATCAAGCTCGATCTCGACGAATTGCAGTTCCTGGCCCTTGATCTCGAAATCGATATCGTCGGCGCTGCTGCCGCTGCGGTTGTGCTGCCAGGGGTTGGCCATGATCGTTTCTCCTGCGTTGTTGCTGCAATGTAGGATCACTGTGTTGCCGCGCCAAGACGCTGCCCAACAAAAGATGGCGCGTGCTTGCACTGGCGGGCGGCTTGGGCAACAGACGCCGCCATGACGCATCTTGCCCTTACCGCGCTGCTGCTTGCCGCTGCTGCCCCCGCTATGTCCGCCGAAGCGGAGGGAGCGCTGATCACCGTGACTGGCAAGGGCCTCAAGGACGTGCCCGGTGATGCCGCGCTGTCGCTGGTGGTGATCGACCGGGCGCGCATTCTGAACACCGGATCCAACCGACTGGAATCGGTGCTGGCCGATATCGCCGGGCAGCAGCAGTTTCGCCGTTCAGACAGCCGATCGGCCAACGCCACCAGCCAGGGCATCACCCTGCGCGGGCTGGGCGGCAATGCCTCGTCGCGGGCGCTGCTGGTGCTGGACGGGGTGCCGCAGGCCGATCCATTCGGCGGCTGGGTGGCGTTTCCGGCTTATGCCACCGGCCGGCTCGACCGTATTCGCGTCACGCGCGGCGGCGGTTCGGGATACTGGGGGCCAGGCGCACTGGCCGGCACTATCGAGCTGGAATCGGTGGGCGGCAACGACGTGCGGCTGTTCGACGGTGCCGTTGCCTATGGCAGCCGCAGCAGCATCGATGCGCAAGGCGCGCTGGGGCTGAAGCGCGATGGCGGCTTTGCCACGCTGTCGGCTGCCTATGGTCGCGGCGATGGCTTCATCCCCATCGTGGCCCGCAGCCGTGGCCCGGTTGACCGCGCCGCGCCTTACGAACAGGCCAGCGTCAATCTGCGCGCGGTGGTGAGCATCGCGCCGGATACCGAAGCACAGGTGACAGCCACCGGTTTCACCGACAGCCGCGAGCGCGGTACTGCGTTTTCACGCAACACCTCCGAAGGCGTGGACGGCGCCGTGCGGCTGGTCGGGCGCGGCCAGGAGCGGGGACTTTGGGGCTGGCAGGCGCTGGCCTATGTGCAAACGCGCAATTTCACGTCGGATTTTGCGGCCGTTGCCGCCGGGCGCGCCAACGTGACCCAAAGCCTGGCGCAATATGCGACGCCGGCCACCGGCTGGGGCGGCCGCATCGAAATCGCGCCGCCGCTGGGTGATGGCGTCACGCTGCGGCTGGGCGCAGACACGCGGCAGTTGACCGGCAAGACCATGGAGATGTTCACTTTTGTAAATGCTGCGCCCACCCGCCAACGCGAAGCTGGCGGCCGCACCGCCACCACCGGGTTGTTTGCCGATGCCAGTGTTGAAAGCGGCATTGTCACGGCCACGCTGGCCGGGCGCGTCGATTGGTGGACGGTACAGAACGGGCGGCTGCTGGAAACCACCATCGCCCCCGCCGCACCGTTCACCACGCTGATTTTTGCCGATCGGTCGGGCCATGAATTCACCGGGCGCGCCGGGCTGGCCGTGCAGGCGGCCGATTGGGTGTCGCTGCGCGGGGCGGCCTACCGCGGCTGGCGGCTGCCGACGCTGAATGAACTGTACCGCCCGTTTCGCGTTGGCCCCGATGCCACCGCCGCCAACGCGCTGCTCAGCCCCGAACGGGTTACTGGCGTTGATCTCGGTTTCACTCTGAAGCCGGCCACGGGCATTGAAATCGGCGTCACCGGATTCTGGAACCGCATGGACGACACGATCGCCAACGTCACGCAGGCGGCTGGGCCGGGGGTGTTTCCCGGTGCCGGCTTTGTGGGCGCCGGCGGCTTTTATCGTCAGCGCCGCAACCTTGATGCGCTGGAAGTGTGGGGCTGGGAAGTCGATGCCCGCCTGCGCCGCGGCCCGTTCGGGTTGACCGCCAGCTGGAGCCATGTCGATCCCACCATCAGCGCCAGCGGCAGCGCTGCGCCGCTGAATGGCCTTCGCCCGGCGCAAACCCCGCGTGACCAGTTTTCCGGCACCATCGATTACACCGGCACGCTGTTCACCGCGTCTGCCACGCTCCGCCGTATCGCCAGCCAGTTCGAAGACGATCAGAACAGCCGCAGCCTGGCCGCTGCCACCATGGTCGATGCGCTGCTGGTGGTGCCAGTGATCAAGGGGCTGGCCGTTGAGGGCCGGGTTGAAAACCTGTTCGATGCCGAGGTGCAGGCGGCCTTGTCGGGTACCGGCGTGATCGAACGCGCCTTGCCGCGCACGCTGTGGGTGGGCGCGCGAATCGCCTTTTGAAGGGGGGTAACCCCGTATCGACACAGGCGCAGCCCGTGCCTAACGTTGCCCGCAGGCCAACGGGAGACGGGGTTTGAGCAGATACAGCAAGGTTGCCATCACGCTGCACTGGTTGATGGCGCTGATGATCGTGGGCAATCTGGCTGGCGGTTTTCTGAATGATTATGTGCCGAAGGAAGGCGGCCAGCGCGCGCTGGTGATGGGCCTGCACATGAGTTTCGGGCTGAGCATCATCGTGCTCACGCTGGTGCGGCTGGGTTGGCGGCTGGCCAACCCGCCGCCGCCGCTGCCGGCATATTTCACCAGCGGTGAACGCGTGCTCGCCCGGGCTTCGCACTGGTCGTTTTATGCCGCCATGCTGGCCCTGCCGTTGACCGGCTGGGCGCTGACCAACCGCAACGACCTGCCGCTGATGTATTTCGGCCTGTTCGAAGTGCCCAAATTCGGATTGGACACGGTGACAGCGCGCGGCGTCGGCGAGATCCACGAAACACTCGGTTGGGTCATGCTTGGGCTTCTGGCCCTGCATATCGCCGCCATCATCAAGCATGTCGTAATGGACCGCGACAACCTGCTGCCGCGAATGGGTGTGGGCAGGAATAGCGGGCCGGGCGCTTGACGCTGCGGCTGCGCTGCGGCCACACAGGCGCATGGCCGATCCCATCAAACTCCACCAAAGCTGGGCCGTGCCCCTGGCCGGCGAATTCGCTTCACCGTACATGGCGGCACTCAAGACATTCCTGAAAGCCGAGAAAGCCGCCGGAAAAGCCATTTTTCCCAAGGGCAGCGAGTGGTTCCGCGCGCTCGATCTGACCCCGCTGGACCGCGTGCGCGTTATCATCCTGGGGCAAGACCCGTATCACGGCCCCGGCCAGGCGCACGGGCTGGCGTTTTCCGTGCGTCCGGGCGTGCGGGTGCCGCCCAGTCTGGTCAATATCTACAAGGAATTGCAATCCGACCTCGGCATCCCGCCGGCGCGGCATGGTTTTCTGGAGCATTGGGCGCAGCAGGGCGTGCTGCTGCTCAACAGCAGCCTGACCGTTGAACAGGGCCTGGCGGCCAGCCACAAGGGGCGCGGCTGGGAACGCTTTACGGATGCGGTGGTTGGCTTCGTGGCAGAACGCGGACGCCCGTGCGCGTTCCTGCTGTGGGGCAGTCACGCCCAGAAAAAGGCGGCATTCGTCGACGACAGCCGGCATCTGGTGCTGAGAGCCCCGCACCCGTCGCCGCTGTCAGCCCACGGTGGCTTTCTGGGCTGCCGGCATTTCAGCCAGGCCAATGCGTGGCTGGAGGCGCGGGGGCAGCCCGCCATCGATTGGGCACTGCCCCCGGTGCAAAGCCCTTAATCGAGCCGGACTGTCGCCACCTTGTCCTTGTAAGCGGCCTTTGGATCGATCCCCAGCACCATCTTCATGCCAGCAAACAAGCTGTGCTCGTCGAGCCAGATCTGCGCGTCTTCGGGATCAAGCCGCAGCAGCCGCAGCTTGGGATCATCGCGGCCGCCTTCGAACCAGGCGGCAACGAACCGGTTCCACAGGCGGTCGATCGTGGCCGGATCGGTGTCGAGACTGAGGCGGCCATGGACTGCGGCAAACAGGTCGTGATCCTTTGCCGCAAAGATGGCGATGGCGCGGTTGCTGCTGTCCAGCAATGGCAACAGCCCGTTGTCATCTGCACAGAAAAACCAGATCGGGCCGCTATCGTTTTCGAATTGCGCAGTCATCGGCCGGGCATGACCATCCTGAGCACCGTCGATCCCCAGCATCATCGTGCGATCCGACTTCAGCGCTTTCCAGAATTTGGCTTCAAGATCTCGGGTCTCGGTCATGCAAAGGCTCCTTGTTGCGGCGTCGGCAACAATTTACCTACGCGCCGTGCGGGGATCGGTTCCGCTGCGCCCCGGCGCTACCGCCCGCCGGCTTGCAGCTCTGATCGCGGCGGTGCAGGGTATGCGAAACGATGATCTTTCCGTGGGGGACGGCGTGATGAAATTGGCCTTGTTGGCACTTGCCCTTGGCGCGGCCCACCCCGCACTAACCCAGCCCGCACTCGCCCAGTCCGCACCTCAAGCCAATCCGCTGCTCACCGATCCGCTCGCCACCGCCGCGCCGCGCGCCCGGATGGAGGTGTTGCACATTCCATCGGGCGGGGTGGAGATCAATGGCGTCGCCTATCTTGCTGCCGGGCCAGGGCCGCATCCGACCATCGTCATCTGCCACGGCTGGCCCGGCAACGAGAAGAATCTCGATCTGGCGCAGGCGCTGCGGCGGGCGGGTTGGAACGCCGTCACCTTCAATTATCGCGGCGCCTGGGGCAGCCCAGGCGCTTTCCGTTTTGCCCAGAACCCGGAGGACGCGCGCGCCGTGCTGGCGATGCTGCGCCGGCCGGATGTGGCGGCAAAACTGGGAATTGATATCAGCCGCATCGTGCTGGCTGGGCACAGCATGGGGGGCTGGGTGACGGGAATCGTGGCGGCGGACGATCCGGCGCTGGCGGGCGTGTGCACGGCGGTGACAAAGCAGGCCATTGGATCGTCGGCGCGGGGTCGATGAGGGCGGTGTAAAACCCGGCCATCGGTTAGGCTGGCTCCTTTTGGGAGCGGCCGGGGATGTTTGGCGTGGACAATTATGCTGCGGT
>NZ_JBDNFM010000024.1:0-14495 GCF_041689835.1 Sandarakinorhabdus sp. | reverse complement strand
GTGCCGCCATCGCCGCCCAAGCCGGCCTGCGCCGACACGTCCACAGCGAGGTTGGGCATCGTCAGGTTGCCGCCGGGCCGGACGGTCACCGTGGCAGTGCCGCCGGTTGCCGCGCCGCCGGCGCCGCCCGACAGGCCGGTGTTGCCGGTGAACCCCGGCGCCCCCGCGCCGGTCGCCGTCAACAGGGCGCCGCCCCGCAAATCAAAACTGCCACCTTCGGCAATCAGGTCCACGGCGCCGCCAATGCCGGCTCCGCCGGTGGCTCCAAAGCCAAGCGCCGTACCGCCCAAGCCACTGGCATCGGCCACCAGCGGGCCATCGATGAACAAGCTGCCTACAACGGTGACGGGAGCCGCGCCGGCAGCCTCGTGCCGCTGCAGGCGAACATAGGCTGCGCCGCCTTGGCCGATTCCAGCAACCCCGCGTGAGCTGCCGCCTTGACCATTCGCCGTGAGCGTGACCGGCCCGGTGATCGCCACATCAACAGGCAGACCCGACGTGAAGTGCGGCGTCGCCAGAATCAGCGATTCACCGCCCGCGGCATTGCCGCCGCCCAGATCACCACTGCCGCTGTTGCCGCCATTGCCGCCAAACGCCGAGGTATCGATACTGACAGCGCCGGCTGTGACCGGGGTGCCGCGCGCCAGCAGGCTTGCACTGCCACCCGTGGCATCACCGCCACGCCCGCCCATGCCATCGCCGTCTATGCCGCCGCCGGCCCCGCCGGTCACTCGGCCGTCGACGAAATAGAGGGAGCCGAAATCAAAGGTTGAACGGTTCGTCGCGGGAGTAACCGGGCCGCTGGCTGTGCCGATGTTTATCTGACCGCCCAAGGCGTTGCCGCCCCTGCCGCCATTGACCGTCCCAAAGCCGGCGCCGCCTTCGCCGCCGGCCACGGCGTTGTCGATCACGAACTGGCTGGCAATGAAGCTGGACCGCGCCGGCCGCGAGACGACCGCGATCTGAAGTTCGGTCGCGTTTGGATCAATACCGAACGCGTTGCCGCCATCACCGGCAACCAAGCTGCTGCCGCCGCCAGCGCCGCCCCGCGCCGAGGCCAGCAAAGTGGCCGAACCGGCATTGACCACCGTGCCCGGCCCATTTTCAAGCGACGACAGCAAGAAGAAAACCTGGCCAACCGTGGCATCGCCGCCGCGGCCACCGTCGGTGGCACTGCCGCCCGCGGCGTCCACATTCAAGGTCAGAGCGGTGGTTGTCAGATTGGCGTTGTCAAAGCCGCCAAACAGGCGGCCCGATCGCGCCGCGCCGCCGCCAACGCCAAAGCCGCCCGTGGCATCGGCCAGCAGCGAGACCGAATTTGCGCTGATGGTGCCCGACTGCCCACGCAGCACCACAAATCCGCCGCGCGCCGCGCCGCCCACTCCCGTGCTGCCCAACCCGCCGCTTGCAGACGCGTCGAGGAACAAACCGCCGCCGATCTGGATGCCCTGATCAGCGCCGCCCACATTGCGCCCAAGCCGCATGAAAACGGCGGGCGGGTTGGCATCGCCGTTGTCCCAGCCGGCGGCGCTGCCGCCGATGGTGCCATTGCCGCCCACTGTGGATGCACCTATGTCCACGTTGCCCGAGATCAGCAGCGAACCACCGTTTTGCATATCGAGATGCGCGCGCCCACCCAGCGCATTGCCACCGATCGCATCGGCCCCGTTACCGCCAACTGCGTCGGCGAAAACAAGGATCTGGGTGCCGGATATGGTTGGATTGCCAGTCGTCAACAGGCGAACAAAACCACCAGTTGCCGCCCCGCCCGCCGTGTTGCCGCCGAATTGGCCATCCGATGCGGTGGCCGAAGCCAGGATCCTCATCGATTGCACGGCGACGCTGGTGGACCCGCCGATATCGCTAACGATCAGGCTGGCATTACCGCCAAAATATTCGTTGTTGCCGCTGCCGCCAGCGGACAGGGCATTGGCATTGACGTTCAAGAACTGCGCCGTCAGCGCCGAACCGTTTTGAACATCGACACTGACGGTCCCGCCAGTGACTCGCCCGGCGCCCAGATGCGCCGTGCCCTCACGGACTTTGTAACTTGCGTTGGCTTCGACGTTGATCGCAGTTTGAGTCAGGCCGGCAGTGGCGGCGTTGAGCGTCAGGCGGGCGGTGCCGCCCTGCGCGTTGCCTGACAATTGCCCCGATTCGCCCAGACTGCCGAGCCCGGAGGCCGTAATTCTCAGGAACTGCGTCACCACCTGACCCGCGGCATTAACCTGCATAAAGGCGTTCCCGCCCGTGCCTGAGCCGCCTCTGCCCGCCAGCGCGTCGCCGCCAGTGCCGCTGGCATCCACAGTGATGAAAAAGCTGTTTAGGATGCTGCCGCCAGACACATTGACTTGTGCCGTGCCCCCGGAGCCGTTGCCGCCGGCTTGGTTAGCGCCGCTGGCGCTGTCCCCGGTTCCGACAGCGCGAACTGTTGTTCGCGTGCCGGCCTGTACCGCGCTGGCACCCAGCACATTCACCAGTGCGTTGCCCGCCGTGCGGTTGGCGCCCGCGTTGCCGATCAGGTAATTGGATGCATCGACCGTCAGGTTGCGACCCACGAACAGCGTGTTTCCGTTTGCAGCCCCCGCGCTGGCCTCAGTATCGGCAAAAATTTCGAGATCTCGCGCCGCTGAGACCGCACCAGTCTGTGTTATCACTTCAGCGACATTTTTGGAACGCACAGCCACATTGGACGAGAGGTCAGCAGCGGTGGCCCGGATCGTCGCCGCACCCACGCTGCCCGCCGCCGGTGCATCGCCGAATTGGCCAAGGCCGCCGCCCGCCACTGCGCCGCGAATGTCGTACCCGCCCGACAACACGATGGCGTTGCCGTCAATAACGGCCGCCCCCGCGATGTCGAAACCGATCTGGGCTCCGCCACTGATCAGCAGTGTCATTGCGTCGTTGCGCGGCACCGCCATCAGATAGACGCGATTGTACACGCCCTGCCCGGAATTGCCGGCCGGGCCGGTGATGCTCCCGGTGACAGAGCTGTTGCCAGCGTCCGAACCCACGTAGGCGGTGATATCGAACAGGCCGCCGTTTAAGGTGAAGCTGGCGTCGCTCACCGCCGCCAACGCCGCCGAGCCGTTTACGTTGATGGCGCCGGCATGGGTGAAGCGCGGTGCCACGGCAATGACATAGCTGCCACTGTTGACGGCGTTGATCTGCGCGCCGGCCTCAGTGTTGATCGCTGCGGTGCTGGTTGCGGCCGCTTGCAAGCGGAAGCGGTTGGCAGCATCCAGATAAGGCAATCCAGCGGCCGCGCCCACCGGATCATTGGCGGTGAGCAACAGGCTGCCGACGTTGAACCGCGACGTGCCGGCGAGCAGCAGGCCGCCCGGCGCATAAAACCAGATGCGCCCGGCCGCATCGCTGCTCACGGAGCCAGCAAACTGGATCGCGCGCGATTGATCGGCGGCGATGATGCGGTTGAGCACGGTGTAATTGGCGCCATTGGTGCCGGACCCGCCGCTGAACGACGCAGTGGCCCCTGCGGGCAGGAAATTGATCGGCGCGGGGCCCGCAGCGGTATCGGTGGGCACCCAGTTGATGGTGTTCTGCAATGCGTTGACGATGAAGAAATCGTTGGTGCCGCTGTTGCCGCGAGTCACGTCGCCAAGGATCACCGTTTCGGTGCCTTGGAACGCCTGCGCTTGCACCGCCTGCGGCTGCAGCGCCAGCACGGCGGCCAGCACAGCTGGCGACGCGCCCAATGACAGGCGGGTGGCAGCGCGGCTGCGGGCGGATACGCCAGTGCGGGCTGGGGCGCTTTCGTCGAACAGGCGCATCAGCGGGTCCTCCAGGGCAGCAGGCGGGTGGTAAAGGTCACCAGCAATCGCACATCGCCGGCGCGGGTCGGGCCGGCATCCTTCAGGGCGACGGCGCCGCCCACATCAAGACGGGCGCGGTCGCCGATCACCAGCCGCGCGCCGGCACCGGCCGAAACCAGGCTTACCGGATTGTCCGGCGTGGGGCCGAGCCCCCGAGACAGCCCGCGCGACCAGGCCCAGCCGGCATCCACAAACGCATAAGGCTGGGCCGCCAGTTTCCAGCCTTGCGACAGGGTGATGGCATCGTGGCGCAGTTCAGTGTTGAAGGCGGCGCCGTCGTCACCGGTGAGCACGCCGGGATCATAACCGCGGCCCACCGTGTAATTGCCCAGTGCAAAACGTTCGAACCCAAACACTGCGCCGCTGGCGATCTGGCCGCGTGGTTGCACGGCGATGGTGAGGGTCTTGCTCAGGCGCAATTCGGCCAGGCCGGTGAGGCGCAGCACGGTGGCAGTGGGGTTGCCGTTGAGCAGGCTGGGCGGCACCACGCCAATTCCAGCGCACACCGCCAGACTGGCCACACAATCGGGACTGGCACCAAACACATCAAGGCCGCGGCGCAGTTCGAGACTGGCGCCCAGCCGCCACGCGGTGGTGCCGCCGGGGCCGCGGCCGCGCATATCCTGCCATTCGCCATCAAGGCGGGCATAGGCCACCCGCAGCCGATCGCGCGACAATGGCGCCGCGTTGAATTCGACCCGTTGATTGACCAGATCGAAACCGGCCTTTCCCACCAATGTGGCAGCCTGGCTGCGCTTGAACGGATAGCTTGCCTCGATATTGGCGAAGAGTGTTTGGGCATCGACATCGGGCACGGCGGGGCCAAGGCCGGGCCGAGTCCAGGCTTGGGTGACACGGCCGCCCAGCCGCAGCCCTTCGCCGCCGATGGCGAAATCATGCCCGGCCTGCAGCACCTGCTGCTCGTTGAAATCGGACGTGGCGTAATAGGAAATGAAACTGTGATCGCCCAGCCCGGTCAGGCCATGCGCCTGCACGCGCACCTGCCCGCCCCACGGGCCGGTTTGTGATGGGGCCAGATTGCTGAGCACCAGATCAGCCTCGAACGGGCGGCGGCGCACGCTTACTTCGCCCACCATGTCGCCCGGAATGCCGCCAGCCGGCTTCAGCGCCAGCCGCACATCCATGCCCGGCAAGTCCCGCGCCAGCAGCAGATAACGTTCGGCCTCGATGCGGTTGAACGGCTGGCCGGTGGCGAGCTTTTTGACATAGCGCGCCACCTGGCCTTCGTTGCGGCCGACATCGCCGCGCAGCCGTACCGCCGTCAGCCGGGCATACAGCACCTCGAACCGCACGACGCCGCCTTCGATGCGCTGCGCCGGCACCTGCACGGCGGCCAGATAGCCCAGCCGGCGCAAATGAGTGGCGGCGGTATCGCGAATCTCGCACAGCGCCGAAATCGGCACTTCCTTGCCGACCAGCGGCTTCCAGAACGAATCCATATCACCGGCCGCCACCGGGGCCAGATTGTTGAACTCGGCACGATTGATGGTCATCTTGATGTTGGCATAGGCCGGATCGGCCAACGCGCAGGGGCTGCGTTCGATGTCGCCATCGACGATCAGCCGGCTGGGCTGCGTGAATTGCGGCCGGCGCGATGGATCGATTTCTTCACGAGTCGGTGCCCCGGTGACGCCAACCTGCACTTGCGCTTGCGCGCCCGACGCTCCAGCGATGATTGCCATACCGGTGGCAATCAGGCCACGGCGGGAAACCGGCATGAGCGCCGCCACTGGCAAGCCCAGATCCATCATTAACGCATCCCCCCGACAACAGTACAGGCGCAACCCGGTCTTGCTGTTGAGGTAGTTAACCAGATCTAACTACAATAAGATAGAAACTTATGCTGCGTTAACGCGCCTGACCCGACACAGTTGCAGCCCAGCGGGGGCTGCGGCACAACCCAGCTGGCGTCGAGCCTCGGAAGCGGGATTTCACGTCACCCTAACGGAAGAAATCCACTCCGTACCGCCGGTCGCGGCCTTGAAGGCAATAATGGGCCCCACAACTGCAAGAATTGCAGAACTGAAGTTCAAGCTCAACGGCGGCGAGGGCCGCTGCCACGGCGACCGCCGTTGCGCCCACCGCCGCCGCCTTCCTCGAACAGCGCGGCGAGGCTGTCGATGATGGTGCCGCCCAATTGTTCAACATCCATGATGGTGACGGCGCGGCGGTAATAGCGCGTCACGTCGTGGCCAATGCCGATGGCAATAAGCTCAACGGGGCTCTTGGTTTCGATCTGGCGGATCACGGCGCGCAGATGGCGCTCCAGATAATTGCCGCTGTTCACGCTCAGGGTTGAATCGTCCACCGGCGCACCATCGGAAATCACCATCAGGATGCGGCGATCCTCGTTACGCGCCACCAGCCGGTCGTGCGCCCACAACAGCGCTTCGCCGTCGATATTTTCCTTGAGCAGGCCTTCGCGCATCATCAGGCCCAGATTCTTGCGCGCCCGCCG
Source organism: Sandarakinorhabdus sp. (assembly GCF_041689835.1). Classification (GTDB taxonomy): domain Bacteria; phylum Pseudomonadota; class Alphaproteobacteria; order Sphingomonadales; family Sphingomonadaceae; genus Sandarakinorhabdus. The sequence goes on along the minus strand of NZ_JBDNFM010000024.1, from coordinate 8,183 downwards.
CCATGGCGCATCGGCCTGCTTGTAGACAATGTGGCGCAAGTCGTTCAGCCGCCCCGGCTTGACCGGACGGCCAGCAGCCAGCCACGCCTCACGGCTCTGTCCGCCCTTCCAAGCACGGGTGGTAAAGCCCAGGATTTCAGTTTTCACCGCGCAGCGTTCCAAAGTGCGCGCCAGAATATCGGCGCAAATGGCCGCAATGGAGATAGGCCGGCCGCGCATCGAGCCCGAATTGTCGATCAGCAGCGTTACCACTGTATCACGGAAATTGGTTTCGCGTTCGATCTTGTAACTGAGGGCGTGAGCCGGATTGGTGACGATACGCACCAGCCGGGCCGCGTCCAGCATGCCTTCTTCCTGATCGAAATCCCAGCTGCGGTTCTGCTGGGCCATCAGCCGGCGTTGCAGGCGGTTGGCCAGCTTGGTCACCGCCGATTGCAGCGGAATCAATTGCTGATCGAGATAGGCGCGCAGCCGCGTCAACTCCTCGTCGTCGCACAGCTCGGCAGCGCCCACCACTTCGTCATTCTTGTTGGTGTACGCCTTGTATTCGAAATCGGGCGGCAAATCCGAAAGCGGCATGTTGGGCCGCCACGGCATCATGCCTTCCTGGCCCTCGTCGCCCATCTCGGCATCCGACACCTGATCGGTGTCCATTTCGACTTCGCGCTGCTCGGCATCATCGGGTGCGTCACCGGACTCCTCGGAACGCGTCTCGGTGGACTGGTCCTGGCCGCCGCCTTCGTCCTGTTCCTGATCTTCGCTGTCTTCGCCGGGCTGTTCTTCCTCGTCCTGGCCGTCGCTTTCCTCGGTCTCGTCGCTGGCCTCGTCCGGATCGGCGCCCAGGCCCAGATCGGCGAGCACATGACGGATCATCTGCGCAAAGGCGGCCTGATCTTCGATGGTTCCGGCCAAGGCATCCAGATGGCTGCCCGCCTGTTCCTCGATTTGGCTGCGCACCATGTCCACTGCCGCTTCGGCGGCTCTCGGCACCGGCGCGCCGCTCAGTCGTTCGCGCACCATCAGGCCGAGCGCGGTGGCCAGCGGCACTTCCTCGGCAGTGCGGGCGCGCACGATCGGATCGGTGCGCACGCGCATTTCGGTCATGCGTTCAAGATTGCGCGCCACCCCGGCCATTTCGGCAGCGCCCAACGATTCAAACCGCGCCTGCTCGACCGCGTTCCAGATCTCCCGCGCCAGCCCCGATTCCGGCTGGTCGGCGCCGTGCAGCTTGGCATCGTGGAACCGGCGCTTGAGCGCGAAACTGTCCGCCCAGCCGCGCACTTCAGCGACCTGTTCGGGCGGCAGCGCCCGCGCCGGCTGCGGCACCCGCGCCTGCTCGCCAAAGCATCCCGGCTTGTCGGCGGTATAGGCCAGCTCCATATCCGGCGCATGGCCCAGCGCCCGCATGGTCGCGGCCACCGCCTGCCGGAAATCCTCGATGGGGCTGGTCTCCGCCATGCGCTACTTCTTCGCCTTGCCCGCGATGCTTTCGGGCAGATCCTCGCCAAACACGCGCTGATAATATTCGGCCACGATGCTGCGTTCGGATTCGTCGCACTTGTTGAGGAAGCTCAGGCGGAAGGCAAAGCCGACATTACCAAAGATGGCGGCATTCTGCGCCCAGGTGATCACCGTGCGCGGGCTCATCACCGTGGAGATGTCACCGCCCATAAAGCCGGCGCGCGTCATGTCGGCCACCCGCACCATGTTCGAAACAGTCTTGCGCCCGGTCTCGGTGTCGAATTCCTTCACCTTGGCCGTCACGATGGCGCTTTCGGTGTGGTGCGGCAGGTAATTCAGGGTGGCAACGATGCTCCAGCGGTCCATCTGGCCCTGGTTGATCTGCTGGGTGCCATGGTACAGCCCGGTGGTGTCGCCCAAGCCCACGGTGTTGGCAGTGGCAAACAGCCGGAACCACGGATTGGGCCGGATCACCCGGTTCTGATCGAGCAGGGTCAGCTTGCCTTCGACTTCCAGCACGCGCTGGATCACGAACATCACGTCGGGCCGGCCGGCATCATATTCATCAAACACCAGCGCCGTGGGGGTTTGCAGCGCCCACGGCAGCAGGCCTTCGCGGAATTCCGTCACCTGCGCGCCATTGCGCAGCACGATGGCATCCTTGCCGATCAGATCGATGCGGCTGATGTGGCTATCAAGGTTGATGCGCACGCATGGCCAGTTGAGCCGCGCCGCCACCTGCTCGATATGGGTGGATTTGCCGGTGCCGTGATAGCCCTGCACCATCACGCGGCGGTTGAAGGCAAAACCGGCCAGGATCGCCAGCGTTGTGTCTGGATCGAACACATAGGCCGGATCAAGATCGGGCACTCGCTCGTCCTTCACCGAAAAGGCCGGCACAGCCATGTCGATATCGACGCCAAACACCTCGCGGGCGTCCACCGTGGTATCCGGCGCGCTCATCGCGACCGGCGGGGTTTCGTGCATATCGCTCACGTCTTGTTCGACTCCATTTTGTATCCGGCTGCAGCCTTAAGGTGCGTAAAGGCGTTGACCACTGCCTGCAACTTTCCTTCGTGGCTACGGTCCCCCCCATTGGTGTCAGGGTGGTAGCGGCGCACCAGCCCGCGGTAGGCGCGGCGGATGTCGGCCGGCGCGGCACCCCGGTCAAGCCCCAATGCGCCCAGCGCCTGAGCATCGCCGGTATCGGCCCAGCGCGCGGCGGGGCCATTGGGACGCGGGCGGGATTGGCGCAGCGGCCCATCGAACAGCCCATGCGGATCGCCGATCGAGAACGCCATGCGCCCACCCTTCACCGCCGTCTTTTCCCAGCCCGCCAATGGCGACTGAGCTGCGTAAATCTCGTCGGTCGAGAGGCCGTCGAAAAAATTATAGCGGGTGTTGAAGGCGCGAACATGATCAAGGCACAAAAACTGCCACCCGCCCACATCGCCCGGCACCCGATTGGACCGCGGGGCGCGAAATTCGCCCGTGCCCGCGCAATCCGGCCACGCACAGGCCTGGGGCTGCGGCGTTTCCACCCGCCCGTGCCACCGGCTGTGTCGTGGTTGGTTCTGGGTTGAAATTACGCTCGTCCTTTGTTCCGGCTCCGGTCTATAAACGGCTCCAAAGGAGAAGATATGGGCAAGGTTGCCGCAGAAATCCAATCACGCTTGGTTGCCGCGCTCATGCCGGCGCATCTGGAGGTGATCGACGACAGCGCGTCGCATCACGGCCACGCCGGCCATCGCGGCGACGATGCCGAAACGCATTTCACCGTCAAGATCAGCGCCGCCGCCTTTGCCGGTCAAAGCCGCATCTCCCGGCAGCGTGCTGTTTATGCCGCGCTGGGCGATCTGGTGGCACCCGATCGCATCCACGCACTGCGCATCCTCGCATCGGCCCCCGGCGAGGCCTGATGCGCGCCAGATTTGCTGCATTTGCCGCCTGTGCGATGCTGTCAGCCCAGCCGGTGTTCGCTGCCACAGAATCAGCCGGCAGCCTCGACGGCGTCACCATCATCGACCGGCTGGATGTGAACGATCTGGCCGCAGGCGCCGTTCAGCGCTTCTGGTTCCGCGCCGGGATGAGCCCGGTTGGGCAGCCATGGCTGGTGCCGGTTGTGGTGGTGAAGGGCGGCCAGCCCGGCCCGCGCCTGCTGCTCACCGCTGGCATCCACGGCGATGAACTCAATGGCATTGCCGTGCTGCACCGCCTGGCGGCCGGCATCGATCCGGCAAAACTGGCGGGCACGGTGACGCTGGTGCCCGGGCTGAACCCGCCCGGCCTGCTGCAATCCAATCGGCAATGGACGCCGGACTGGTCGCGCAGCGCGCCCAACCTGAACCGCGAACTGCCCGGCAAGGAAGGCGGCACTGCCATCGCCGATTTCGCCGGCCGCCAGTGGAGCCGCCTCATCCGCCCCAATGCCGACAGCGCGGTCGATCTGCACACCCAGTCGCGCGGCACAGCCTACATGATGTATGCCTTTGCCTCCACGCCCCGCACCCGCCGCATGGCCGAACTGGTCGCGCCCGACATCATCAAGATGGACAAGGGCGAGCGTGGCACGGTGGAAAACACGCTCACCGATGATGGTGTGCCGGCGATCACCCTGGAACTGGGCCGGCCCGAAATGTTCGACGACACCATGATTGCGCGTGCCGAGGCCGGGCTGATCAACTTGATGCGCGAAATGAAGATGCTGCCCGGCAATGTGACGGCGCCGCCCGCCAGCCTGACCGTCGCCAACGACATCGTCGCCGCCCGCGCCCGCCAGCCCGGCTGGGCCCGCCTGCTGCTGCCGATCGGCAGTGCGGTAAAGAAAGACCAACCCATCGCCGAAGTGCGCGACGCCTTTGGCCGGCTGTTGGAAACCGTGGCAGCCCCCGCCGATGGCCGCATCAACATGATCACCACCGATCCCCGCGTCGCCGCCGGCGACACCATTGCCCGCATCGTCTGGTGGTCTCCCGATCCGGCGTGCCAGAATGGGTGTTGATACGCGGGTGTTGATACGCGGGTGTTGAGTTGGCGCGTCCGAAACGCTATCCGCTGCAGCGGGCCGGATTAGCTCAGCGGTAGAGCAGCGGTTTTGTAAACCGAAGGTCGGGGGTTCAATCCCCTCATCCGGCACCATCCCCCAACAGTTTCAGCGTTTTGCCGTGGCGTTGGCAGCGTGGCCGGCGGCGGTGTCGCGGCGGGCCGCGAGGATGGGGGCGCAATTGACATCCTTGGCGTCGCCCAGATCAATGAAGGCCGCCAGCGCAGCCAACGGGGTGGCCACCACGCCGAGCGCCAGGGCCGCGCCGCCACGGCCAAGCAGCTCGGCCGAAATCGGGTTTACCGACGGATCGGCAAACCAGCCGCCCACTGCGATCGGTGACTGGCCGGAAAACAGGCTGAACTGCTTGCTGTCCCCTTCCAGCGACATCGCCAGCGATTCATCGCCGAAATTGAAACCGCCGCGGCCGCGGAACAACGTCTTGTCGGTATCGATCAGGATCGGATCGGCTACCGCTTTGCCGCCCGTCACCGTGAAGGCGACAATCCCGCAGTTGATTTGGCGTTTCTGTTTCAACCGCTTGCCGATCATTGCGGTGAGAAAATTTTGCAGATCAAGCTCGGCCAGTTCGGTGTTGCGCACCCACAGCGTGCCGGTTGGCACCACCAGTGCGATCCGGCCGCTGGAACTGGCCAGCGAAGCGTGGACCGTGTCTCCCACCCCGCGCAATTGCAGCCGGCCCCGCAAGGTCGCGGTGGTGCCGGAGGCTTCCACTTTGAAACCACTGAACAATTTTCCCAGCGGAATTTGCGTGATCCGAATGTCATAGTCGGTCCGCACGGCGGGCTGACGCGCATTGATGGCGATCTTGGCGATCAGCCGCCCCGTGGCAATGTCGAATGCCAACGGCGACAGGCTGAGCAACCGGTTGTCCAAACCAAGTTGCAAGCGCAGATTGGTGAAAGGCAAATTGCCGGTGCGCACAGTCTTGGCGCGATAATCAAGCACGGCGTCGAGCGTGCCGAGCGCCTCGGCGGCAAGCGGCGCATCGGGCAGCAGGCGCGGGCGCCCCGCCACTTGCACAACCACCGACTTGCCGGCTTCGATCCGTGCGGGATCATAGCCGACCAGCGGGGCGACATCCTTGATGTCGAGAATGTTCGAGGTCAGCACGCCAATGACCTTGGCCCGGCTTTTGCTGTCTGCGGCGGGCACGATGGTGAGAGCACCGGCCAGATCGGTATCGCCGATGGTGCCTTTAAGCCGGGAAAGTTGGTATTCGCGCCCGGCCTTGGTGAGGTGGGCGGCCAGAGTGTAGGGCCGGGAGGCGGGCAAGGCGACGCCAAACACGCGGCCGGGATCGTGCAGATTGCGCCCCACCACTGTGATGCGCAGATCGGCGCCCTCCATCCGGGTCGCGCCTGTGAGGGTGCCGGCAGCGGCGAAGCGGGTGCTGGCGAGGTTCCCGGCCACATCCAGCCCGACCCGCCCGCCGGCGGCGGTCTCGTTGGGTGTGGTCAGCCGGCCCTTGATGGCAATGGGCGCGCCGTGCGTTGTTCCGGTGCCGGCAAACAGCAGCGGGCCGGCCACCTGCTGCCGGCCGCCGCCCGCCGTACCGGCAACCATGTCCAGAACGATGTTCATTCGTGTGGCTGTCGGTGCGTCGATCACGGCGATGCGGCTGTCGGTGGCGGCGGCGCGAACGATGTCGGGCAAGTCGATCGGCCCGCCAGCAAACGTCCAGCTGTTGGCACGGTCGGCGCGGCGTTCCAGCGCCAGTCGGCCGCCGTCGACGCTCAGATCAGCAATGGTCAGATCGCCAAACAATGCCTGCCACAGCGGCGCATTTGCGGTGATGCGGCGAGCGGCGAAAAACTGGTCCGCTTCCGCCCAGTCCGGGTTGGCGACGGTCAGGCCATCGGCACGAAATCTGATGCCGGGCGCCAGATACAGCTGGAATTCGCCGGCAACGCGCACCGGCCGCCCGGACCTGGCTGAAACATAGCGTTCAAAGCTCGATTTCCAGAATGCACCCTTGGTGACATACTGGACGACATATGCACCAACCAGCACCGCCACCAGCGCCGCTGCGCCCTGCAGCCACCGCCGCGCCGGACGGCTGACATCGCGAGGGAAAGAAGCGGGCGGCTCATTCATGCGACGATTGTGCAGCTGCCAATGTGGACACAGGCTGAAGCAACGCAGCTACGCATTCGCCCGGTCTTTCCTTTTTGCCAGTGGCCAAGCAGGGTAAGGCGTGACAGCGTACGCGCTGCAACATGCAAAATCCGCCACAAGGGGACGCTCTGCCATGCATTTCGAACATAGTGACAAGACCAAGGCCATGCTGGAAAAGCTGCACGGTTTCATGGACGAGCACATCTATCCCAACGAAGCCCGTTACCAGCAGGAAGCCCTTGAAGGCGAGCGCTGGAAGGTGATCCCGGTGATCGAGGAGCTGAAGATCAAGGCGCGCGCCGCCGGGCTGTGGAACCTGTTCCTCAACATCTGCGAGCATGACACAGGCGAATGGAAAGGCCCCGGCCTGACCAATCTCGAATATGCCACGCTGGCCGAATTGATGGGCCGCGCCGGCTGGTCTTCCGAAGTGTTCAACTGTTCCGCGCCCGACACCGGCAACATGGAAGTGCTGCGCACCTATGGCAGCGAAGCGCAGAAGCAGCAGTGGCTGAAGCCGCTGATGGCCGGCGAAATCCGTTCCGCCTTCCTGATGACCGAGCCAGGCGTAGCTTCGTCGGATGCCACCAACATCGAGACGTCGATTCGCCGCGAAGGTGACGAATATGTCGTCAACGGCCGCAAATGGTGGTCGTCGGGCGTGGGAGATCCGCGCTGCAAGATCGCCATCGTGATGGGCAAAACCGATCCGTCCGCCCCGCGCCACCAGCAGCAAAGCCAGATCCTGGTGCCGCTAGACACGCCCGGCATCACCAAGCTGCGCCCCCTGAATGTGTTCGGCTTTGACGATGCGCCGCACGGTCACTTCGAAGTGCTGCTCGACAATGTGCGCGTCCCGGCTTCGAACATGATCCTGGGCGAAGGCCGCGGTTTTGAAATCGCGCAAGGCCGCCTTGGCCCCGGCCGCATCCACCACTGCATGCGGTCGATCGGTGCTGCCGAACGCGCGCTGGAAAAGATGGTGAAGCGCCTGAAAAGCCGCGTCGCCTTCGGCAAGCCGATTTCGGAACACAGCTTGTGGCACGAACGCATCGCCGATTCGCGCATCGCCATCGAACAGGCCCGCCTGCTCACGCTCAAGGCCGCCTATATGATGGACACGGTCGGCAACAAGGGCGCGGCCAACGAAATCGCGATGATCAAGGTGGTGGCGCCCAACATGAGCTGCCTGATCCACGATCACGCCATCCAGGCCCACGGCGGCGGCGGCGTGTGCCAGGATTATGGCCTGGCCAGCGGCTATGCCGGCCAGCGCACCCTGCGCCTCGCCGACGGCCCGGACGAAGTGCACCGCGCAGCCATCGCCAAGAACGAGCTGCGCAAATATAACTGATGTTGGCCGGCGCGGGCGGCATCGGGAAGGGCTTGCACCACAAGCCCTCCCCTGCTACCCGCGCCCTCCTACCGACGGAGTGTCCAGGCGCTCCATCTCTCTGGTGTGCGGCCATGGCGGAATTGGTAGACGCGCAACGTTGAGGTCGTTGTGGCCGAAAGGCCGTGGAAGTTCGAGTCTTCTTGG
>NZ_JBDNFM010000023.1:0-9857 GCF_041689835.1 Sandarakinorhabdus sp. | reverse complement strand
GGCCACGTTGGGGGCGATGCCCTTTTTCTCCAGCGTGGTCAGATACTCACCCAGCGTCGTCCAGGTGATGGGGAACTTGATATCGTCCTGCCGCGCCGCGCCGAGCCGCTTCATTTCGGGATTGAGCGGCCCCATCGAATTGCCCTCGCCCATGATTTCGAGCGTCACACCCTGGCGGATATCGCTTTGCGCGCGGCCGTCGACCAGCAGGCTTTCGGTCGCCCAGCTCAGCATGTTGACGAAGCCCGGCGAAATCGCCTGGCCCTTCACATCACGCACCGCCGCGCCCCGGGTGACGCGCCCCGGCGCTGCGCCCTTGCCGATGGCGGTGATGCGGTCCCCGTCCATCGCCAGCCAGCCGGCATAAGGGGCGGCCCCCGAACCATCGACGATCAGGCCGCCGGTGAGAACCAGCGGTTTGGCCCCAGCCCCGCCTGAAATCGCGGAGGTGGCCAGCAGGAAAGCGGCAACAGCCAGAGTGCGCATGATCTGATTCCCCATGAAAGTTGATAAGCTTATGGCGCGCAGCCGCTGCCAGCAAGGCCGTGCTGTATTGGTTTTGCGATATACTCAGCCAAGATATGGCCACTATCCGTGACGAAGCGGCGGCGGCGCTGGCGACAAAGGGGTGGCGCGTCATCCGCGCGGCGCTGCTGCCCGCTGCAATCGGTCGTTGATCGCCAGCCCCAAGCCATGGTTCGGCACCGGTGCCACCGCAATCCCCGCCCGCCCCGACGCCTGCGCGGTGTGGAGCAGATCGAACAGGCGGACGGCGGCTTCCGCAAGGTCGCCGCTGGCCGACAGCGTCGCATCACCCGCCACTGTGTCAAAGCCGATGTGAAACTCGTCTGGTTGCGCCGTCACCGCCTCCAGCCGCACCGGCTGCTGCGGCGCATAGTGCGATTCCATCATGCCGGGGGCGATGATCCCCTCTCCCGGGCCGACTTCGGCGCGGCCCGGGAGAGGGGCCCTCACCACCGCCATCAGTTCCTCCACCGTCACCGCCCCGGCGCGCAGCAAACGCCAACCCTCCGCCTCCACCGCCACGATCGTCGATTCCACCCCCGCTGCGCACGGCCCGGCATCGATCACCGGCACATCCGCCAGCGACGCCAGCACATGCGCCGCGCGCGTCGGCGAAATCCGCCCCGATGCATTGGCTGATGGCGCCGCCAGCGGGCCGACGTCGCGCACCAGCGCCTGCATCACCGCGTGCGCCGCGCAGCGCAGCGCCACTGTCTCCAGCCCCGCCGTCACCAGCGCCGCCACCGGCGCCCCCGCCCGGCGCGGCAGCACCAGCGTGAGCGGGCCGGGCCAGAACCGCTCCGCCAGCACTTGTGCCAACGGTGAAAACACCGCCAGCGTTTGCGCCATCGCCATATCCGCCACATGCACGATCAGCGGATTGAAGCTCGGCCGGCCCTTGGCTGCGTAAATCCCGGCCACGGCCGCACCATCGTCGGCACGGGCGGCAAGGCCATAAACCGTCTCGGTCGGCACCGCGACCAACCCGCCAGCGCGCAGGCACGCGGCCGCTGCGGCAATGCCGGCGACGTCGGGCGCAAGGATGCGGCTTTTGCTGGCCATGGCCTGCGTCTATACCGGCATTATCGCAAGACCAAGGCCAGACCCGCACCATGCCCTATACAGCCCCCATCACCGAACAGCGTTTCGTGCTGGACGTCATCGCCGATCTGCCCGGCCTCGCCGCGCTGCCGCCCTACGCCAATGCCACGCCCGACATGGTGGACGCGATTCTGGCTGAATCCGCCAAGCTGGCATCGGGCGTCTTTGCGCCGCTGAACAGGAGCGGCGACAAGGCCCACGCCAAGCTGAACGACGGCATCGTCACCCTGCCGGCCGGATTCGTCGAAGCCTACGGCCAATATGTCGAGGCCGGCTGGGCCGGGCTGGGGGTGCCGGAAGCCCACGGCGGCCAGGGCCTGCCGTTCGCGGTGGCGGTCGCGGTGCAGGAACAGCTCACCAGCGCCAACATGGCATTTGCCTTGTGCATGATGCTCAGCCAAGGCGCGATCGAGGCGCTTTCCGCCCACGCCAGCCCCGAACTGCAGGCGCGCTACCTGTCCAAACTCGTCACTGGCGAATGGACCGGCACCATGAACCTGACCGAGCCTGCCGCCGGCAGCGATGTCGGTGCCCTCAAATCCCGTGCCGAGCCCAGTCCTGATGGCAGCTGGCGCATCAGCGGCACCAAAATCTACATCACCTGGGGCGAGCATGACGCGGCGCAAAACATCGTCCATTTGGTGCTGGCCCGCACGCCGGACAGCCCGCCCGGCACCAAGGGCATCAGCCTGTTCCTCGTGCCCAAGTTCCTGCCCGACGGCAGCCGCAACGACCTCAAATGCGTCGGCCTCGAACACAAGCTCGGCATCCACGCCTCCCCCACCTGCACGATGAGCTTTGGCGATCACGGCGCCTGCATCGGCTGGATGGTCGGGCGCGAAGGCGGCGGCATGCGCGCCATGTTCACCATGATGAACAACGCCCGCGTGCAGGTTGGCCTGCAAGGCGTCGCCATCGCCGAAGCCGCGATGCAGCACGCGCTGGATTATGCCCGCACCCGCGTGCAGTCGGCCAAATTCGGCGGCGGCAAAGAGCCGGTGCGCATCATCGAGCACGCCGACGTGCGCCGCACCATCATGACCATGCGCGCCCTCACCGAAGCCGCGCGCGCGCTGGTGTATCTCAATGCCGCCGCCGTCGACCGCGCCCACACCGGCGACGCGGCGGGGGCAGGATTGGCAGATCTGCTCACGCCCATTTCCAAGGCGTGGGCCACCGATATCGGCGTCGAGGTCGCCAGCATGGGCGTGCAGGTGTTCGGCGGCATGGGTTATGTCGAGGAAACCGGCGCGGCGCAGTATTTGCGCGATGCCCGCATCGCCCCGATCTACGAAGGCACAAACGGCATCCAGGCGATGGACCTTGTCGGCCGCAAGCTGCACCAGGACGGCGGGCAGCACTGGAAGGATCTGCTCGGCGACGTGCGTGCCACGCTGTCCGATCTCGATGAAGATACCGAACTCAAGCTGATCACCCCGTGGCTGCAGGATGCGTTGGATGCGGCGCAAACCACGTCGATCTGGCTCGCCGGCGCCAACAACCCCGATGATGTCGCTGCGGGCGCGGCGCCCTATCTGCGGCTGATGGGCCTCACGCTCGGCGGCTGGCTGCTGGCGCGGCAGGCGCTGGCGTCGCGCGCCCACCCCGATTCGCAGTTCGCCGCGGCCAAACGCACCACCGCGCGCTTTTTTGCCGAACAGCTGCTGCCGCAGGTGCAGGCGCTTTCTGCCAGCGCCATGCGCGGCGCGGCTCTGCTTTATGCGATCCCCGAAGACGGGCTGGCCGCTGCCTAGGCGCTAAACTCGCCCACCTTCGCGCCCGTTAACCTCTCCGGATGGAGTCGGTACAATGGGTGCGGGAGACACATGGCAGGTTCGATTGCCGCCCCGGCGATCTTGGCTGCGGCGCGGGCGGAACGATCGTGATGACATCGGGGCGCAGCGATCGCGGATAATGCTGATCAGCGGCGGCGTGCTGCTGCTGCTGGCAATGTTCGTGGCTCGTTCGCTGCCGCAACAGCACGGCATCGGTGCGGAGCGCACCGCCATCACCATGGTGCCGGCCGGGGTGGCCGCCACTGCTGTCGGCTTTGGGGAGAAGCTGACCCCGGAAAAGCTGAAAATCGTCGACGTGCCGGCGCAAGGGTTGCCCAAAGGCAGTTTCCAGCGAATTGATCAATTGATGCAAGGCCCGGGCCGCACCACAATGCGCGAAATCGGGGTGGGTGAGGTCTTGATCGAGGCGGCGCTGGTGGCCGGCGCCACCCGGCTTTCGGCCGCGCCGCTGCTGACTCCGATGATGCGCGCGTTGGCTGTCGAAGTGAACGAGGTGAGCGGCGTTTCGGGCCTCGTCACGCCCGGCGACCGCGTCGATGTGTTCATGACCCGCCAGCCCGAAGAGGCGCTTCCGCACGCCGAACTGGTGGCGCAAAATCTGCTCGTGCTGGCGGTGGGAAGCGACATGAACATCGCCCGCGACAAGCCCGGCGCGGTGAAAACCGCCACGCTCGAAGTCACCCCGGCGCAGGCGCAAAAACTTACCCTCGCCATGGCTACCGGCCAGATCAGCCTGGCCCTGCGCCAGTTCAGCGACACGCAGGGCGTCCGGCTACAAAGCCTGCAGGTGAGCGACCTGAACGACGGCACCATCACCCGGCTGGTGCGCAAGCCCGGTAGCCAACCTGCTGCGGCGCCGGCAGAGCGGTCACCCGCCGCCGCCCGGCCGGCCAGAAACGTGATCGTGATGCGCGGCGGCGAGCCCAGCCAGACCCACTTGCTGCCTTGATGACCATTGATACGCCACCAAAATCCGCTACACGTGCTTTAGTCGATGACGGTCTCGTCTTGTGATGGTCTGGTCCAACCTTGACTTTCCATCAAATCACGTCTAGGCAGAGTTTGCTAATCGTCGCCTGCGACGGAAATTGATGCCGGCAAAACGGCTCCTCTTCCTTTCTCGCGCTACCAGCTCCGGCCGTATGCTTGCGGCCGGGTTTCTCGTTTTCGCGAAAGGAAAACACATTATGATCACCGGAACCGTAAAATTCTTCAACGCCGACAAGGGCTATGGTTTCATCTCGCCGGAAAATGGTGGCGATGACAACTTCGTGCACATCAGCGCCGTCGAACGTGCTGGCATGAGCACCCTGAACAAGGACCAGCGCGTCAAGTACGAACTGGAAACCGATCGTCGTGGCAAGACTTCGGCTGTCAATCTCGAAGCCGCGTAAAGTGGTGGGTGGGCAGCGCCGCGCAAGGCCGCTGCCCACCTGATCGAGGCGCCCCTGCGCGGCGGTCGTTCCTGCCTTCTGGCGGGAAAACACCCGCGCGGGGTTGCTGCCAATTCCTTTTCTCCAACCCTGTGTTCGATTGCAGGCGGCGCTTGCAGCCCCGATCGCCCTTCCCAGGCCCTGTCTCGCAGCGAATTGCGCCGGCTGGCCCTCGACCTGCTGGTTGACCAGCCGCCCGGCCCAGCCGGTGATCCGAAAAGGACCACAGCATGCGCGCCACCAGCCTGTTCTATGCAACCCAGATCGATCAGTGCGCCCGCGCGGCCGCCGATGCCGTGTTGGACAACCAGCGCGTGATGTTCCTGCGCGCGCAGGCCGCCTGGCAGCTACTCGCCGACAAGGAAACCTCCCCTCAATCCGAGCGTGACAAGCGCGGAACCGAGCGCACACCGGCCTGAGGGCCGACCTGAACACCCGGGTCAGCGCATCGGCAGGCCCGCCAATACGGCCAACCCTCGCGCCAGCACGGTGTTCCACGCCGCCGCCATGGCGGGCGTGAATCCGGCCCCGCAGCTATCGCGGATCACGGCGGCGACAATCGGCAGGAAATCGGCAAACACCCTGCGCGGGATGCCATAGGCCTCGTGGGTGACCGCTTCGGTACTCAGAAACGCCCCACCCCAACCCTGAATTTCTTGGCCACCATCCGGCGCGTGCGGCGCGGCCAGATCGGGCAGCATTTCAAAGCTGCGCGCCAGCATCTCGCCGCGAATGCGCCCGGACGTGTCGCGCCAGAACTCCGCCTCCATCGCCGGGTGCAGCGCAAACAGCCGGGCATAGATTGCTGGCTGCGGATCGCCGTTGCGGGCGATGGCCAGTTCGAGGCTGGCTTCGAGGGCGTCACGGTGGGTCATGGCCTTGATGCTGGGCCGTTGGCTGGCCGGCGGCAAGTGTGCCGGTGACCCGAGAGGCTTAAGGAAACGAACCCAAAGCTAACACTTTATCAATAGCTGTTAGAAATTGCGGCATGATGTTTAATGAAGTGTTTCGTTTGTTGGTTGCGTTCGTTTTGTCGAGCCGTGCCAATGATCATCGGGGGGTGCTGCGGTGGACAGCGCTGGGACCTTTGTCGATCATTACGCGATCCTGCAGGTTAACCCGGAATGCGATGCGCGCACGCTGGAAATCGCCTACCGCAATCTGGCAAAGATTTTTCATCCCGATCATCCCGAAACCGCCGACGTGGGCGGGTTGAGTGACGTGACCGAGGCATACCGCGCGCTCAAGGATCACGGCAAGCGCCAGGCCTATGACGTTCGGTACAGCGCCCACACCGGGTTTTCGTTTTCAGCCGCTGATACGATCCGTGCCGAGGAACGCGCCGCGCTGTCCGATGCAGATGAACATGTCGAAACGCTGATGTATCTTTACAAGCGTCGCCGCGAACGCGCGCAGGATCCGGGCGTGGATTCATACGAACTGCAACATGTGTTGCATTGTTCCGACGAAGCCTTTGAATTCAATGCCTGGTATCTCAAGGCAAAGGGTCTGGTCGAAATTGCCGATCAGGGCACGCTGGCGATCGCCATCGCCGGGGTTGACCATGTGATCAGCACCTCGCGCAGCGTGGCACACGAAAAGCTGCGCATCGCCCAGTTCAGCCAGGGCCCACGCGCAGGGCCGCGGGATGCCGTGGCCGCCTGCCGGGACGGGGGGCCCAAGCTGATAGACGCCGCCGCGCCTTGGCGTTAGGGAACGGGCAGTGCCTTTTCTTGATGCAAAGCTGAACCTCGTGAACCTGTTTGCCGACTATGCCGCGATTCTGAAGGGCGCGCTGGATGAATTGACACAGGCCGGCACGCTGCCAGCCGGACTGTCGTTCGCCAATGTGACGGTGGAACCGCCGCGCGACGCCAGCCACGGCGATCTGGCCACCAACGCCGCGATGGTGCTGGCCAAGCCGGCAGGCCTCAATCCGCGTGCGCTGGCCGAAGCGCTGGCGGCCAATCTGCGCACCAAACCCGGCATATCCGCCGCCGACGTCGCCGGCCCGGGCTTCATCAACCTCAAACTGGCGGACAGCGTCTGGCACGCGCAGATCAGCGCCATGCTCGGCGCCGGCGCCGATTATGGCCGCTCCGCGGTGGGCGCCGCCAAGCGCATCAATGTCGAATATGTCTCCGCCAATCCCACCGGGCCGATGCACATGGGCCATTGCCGCGGCGCCGTCGTGGGCGACGCGCTGGCCGGGCTGCTGGAATTTGCCGGCTGGGAAGTGACGCGCGAATATTACATCAACGATGCCGGCGGCCAGGTCGATACGCTCGCCCGTTCGGCCCACCTGCGCTACCGCGAGGCGCTGGGTGAAGCCATCAGCATCCCCGAAGGCTTTTACCCCGGCGATTATCTGGTGCCGGTTGGCGCCGCGCTGGCTGCCGAATATGGCGATGCCTATGTGAACGCACCCGAATCCGAATGGCTGGTGAACTTCCGCACCCGCACTGTGGCGCTGATGATGGTGCGGATCCGCGCCGATCTGGCCTTGCTGGGCATCGAGCAATCGGTGTTTTTTTCCGAAGCCTCGCTGGGCACGCGCGTGCAGGACGCGCTAGGCACCCTGAAATCCAAGGGCCTCATCTACGAAGGCGGGCTGGAAAAGCCCAAAGGCGATGCCGCCGACGATTGGGAACCGCGCCCGCAAACCCTGTTTCGCTCGACCGATTTTGGCGACGACCAAGACCGCGCGATGCAGAAATCCAACGGCAACTGGACCTATTTCGCCGGCGATGTCGCCTATCACTGGGACAAGCTGAGCCGGGGCCATGATGCGCTGGTCAACATCTTCGGCGCCGATCACGCCGGCTATGTCAAGCGGATGACGGCGGCGGTAAAGGCGCTTTCGGATGGCCGCGTGCCGCTCGACATCAAGATCGTCAATCTGGTCAAATTGTTGCGCGCCGGTGAGCCGGTAAAAATGTCCAAACGCGCTGGCACCTTCGTGACGCTGGGCGAAGTGATCGAGGAAGTCGGCAAGGATGTGGTGCGCTTCGTCATGCTCAGCAAGCGGCCGGAATCGATGATGGATTTCGATTTCGCCAAAGTGGTCGAGCAAAGCCGCGATAATCCGGTATTCTATGTTCAATACGCCCATGCCCGGATCGCATCCTTGGGCCGCAAGGTTGTGGAAGCCGGGGCCGCGCTGCCCGAGCCTGACCTGACGCTGCTCGATGGCGATGAACTGGCTGTGGTGAAGATGGCGGCGAATTTCCCGCGCATCGTCGAACAGGCCGCCGACGCGCGCGAACCGCACCGCATCGCCTTTTACCTGGGCGATCTGGCCGCTGCCTTCCACAGCCAGTGGAACGCCGGCAATGATGATGCGACCCGGCGCTTTGTGCTCACCGAGCGTCCCGATCTGACGGCGGCACGGCTGGCGATGGCGCGCGCAGTGGGGCAGGTGATCAGCAATGGCCTCGCCGTGATCGGGGTGGCCGCCGCTCAGGAGCTGCACTGATGGCGCAGAGAGATGAAGACGCCCCCTGGCTGGCCGAAGCCGCGCCGCTGCGTGCCGGGCCGCGCAAGCGTCCCGTCCTCAACACTGTCATCGCCGTGCTGGCGCTGGGTGCCGTCGCTGCCGTGGCCTTGCTCATGCTGCTCGGCCGGCGCGATGGCGGATCAAGTCAGGGCTATATGGAAGCAGCCCAGGCGCCGCTGATCGAGGCTGATGCTGGCCCCTTCAAGGTGCCGCCCGCCGATCGCCAGGGCATGGATGTGCAGGGCGACGGCGAGGTGATCCACGAAGCAGTGCGCGGCGAAAACCTGGGCGCCGTGATCGACATGAACGCTCTGCCCGAAGAGCCGATGGGCCGCCCGCGCGATCTGCTGCCGCCCGCTGGCGGTGGTGTGCCAGCGCCGCCTGCTCCGCTGCCGCCCGCTGCCGCCGGCCAGCCTGTACAGGTGCAGGTGTTGCCCGCTGGGCCGTCTGCTGCTGCTGCGCCCGCTCGCACTGCCCAGGCGCGCGTAACACCAACGCCAGTGGCCGCAAAGCCCGCGCCCGTGAAGCCAGCCGCAGTGAAGCCACCCGCAGCCAAGCCGATGCCGTTGCCCGCCGCAGCCAAGCTGGCCAGCGCGCCCGGCCAGTCCGCCACTGTGCAGATCGGTGCCTTTTCCAGCGAGGCCAAGGCGCAAGAGGAATGGACGCGGGTTTCCGGCAAAAGCGGGCTCACCGGCAAACGCATCGAGAAAGTAACCTCGTCCAGCGGCAAGACGCTATGGCGGGTGCGCGGGAACGCCGCCGATGCCGATGCTGCCTGCCAGGCAATCCTCGCCGCCAATGGCGCCTGCGAAGTGAAGAAATGATGCAGCCGCTGTTTCTTGGCCTCGCCGGGCTGGCGCTGTCGGATGAAGAAATCGCACTGTTCCGCAGCAGCGATCCCGCCGGCTATATCCTGTTCAAGCGCAACATCGACAACCCTGATCAGGTGCGCGCGCTCACCGCGTCGCTGCGCGATCTGGCCGGGCGCGACGTGCCGATTCTGATCGATCAGGAAGGCGGCCGCGTTGCCCGGCTGCGGCCGCCGCACTGGCCGGAGTTTCCCACCGGTGAACGTTTCGGCCTGCTGTATGACAAGGCGCCGATCACTGCGATCGAGGCTTGCCGGCTGAATGCGCTGGCGCTGGCGGCGATGCTGAAGGATCTGGGCATCAACGTCGATTGCCTGCCGCTGCTCGATGTGCGCGATCCGGGGGGGCACGACATCATCGGCGATCGCAGCTTTGGCGCCGAACCGATGGTGGTATCGGCGCTGGGCAAGGCCGTGCTCGATGGCTTCCGCGCCGGCGGCATCTGCGGCGTGATCAAGCATATCCCCGGCCACGGCCGCGCCCGCGCCGACAGCCATCTCGAACTGCCGGTGGTCACCACCAGCCGTGACGATCTGGAGCGCGATTTCGAACCGTTCCGCCGTCTGGCCGATGCGCCGATGGCGATGACGGCGCACATCACCTACACCGCGCTGGATGCTGCGCGCTGTGCCACCCT
>NZ_JBDNFM010000022.1:0-11535 GCF_041689835.1 Sandarakinorhabdus sp. | reverse complement strand
CGCGCTGCCTGGCTTGAGCATCACGTGCTGGTGTTCCCCGATCAGGCGCTGGGCGATGATGATCTGGAACGTTTCACGCTGGCGATGGGCGGTTTTGGCGAAGACCCGTTCATTGCACCGATCCCTGGCCGCCAGCACATCATCGCCGTGGCCCGCGCCACTGACGAGACCGCGCCGGTGTTTGCCGAAAACTGGCATACCGATTGGAGCTTTCAGGCGCGTCCGCCGGCCGGCACCTGCCTGTATGGCATCACCATCCCGCCAACCGGCGGCGACACGCTGTTTGCCAATCAGCATCTGGCGCTGAACACGATGCCCGCTGCCCTGCGCGCTCGCATCAAAGGGCTGACGGCCATCCATTCGGCGCAAAAAGCCTATGCGCCTGATGGGTTCTACGGCGCCGGCGACCCCAAAGGCCTTGGGGGCCGTTCGATGGACATCCGCCCTTCGGAAACCGCCCGCGCGGCGCAGGCGCATCCGTTCATCCGCAACCACCCCGAAACCGGGCGCGAAGGCCTGTTCGGCTGCCTGGGCTATATCATCGGCTTTGAGGGCATGGCCGAGGCCGAAGCGCTGCCGCTGCTGGCCGAACTGTATCACTGGCAGGGGCAGGAGCAGTTCCACTATCGCCACCGCTGGGCGCCGAACATGCTGGTGATGTGGGACAATCGTTCGGTGCTGCACGCCGCAACCGGCGGTTATCAGGGCCACGCAAGGCTGCTGCACCGCACGACCATCGCGGCGGCGGCTCAATAACGCGGGGTGCGGCCCCTGATCTTGTCAAAACCCGCCTTGATCGCGGCAAAGCGCAGATCGACGCCGCTTTCGAACTGATTGTCGGTGAAGATGTAGGGCCAGTCGCCTTCAATCCCTTCCACCACCAGTTCACCCACATACAGCGGATCGATGCCGTTCTGGATCGCCTGGGCGGCCATGGCGGCAAACTCCGACGGCAAGGCGGACGCATCGGGCAGCGCCACCTTGCCGGCGAGCCGTTCGGGCACGGCGCGGGCCGATTCCATGATGCGGGTGCGGATGAAGCCGGGGCACAGCACCGAAACGCCGATGCCCTTGGCCGCCAATTTGGGCCGCAGCCCCTCCGAAAGCGCGACCACGCCATATTTGGTGGCGTTGTAACCCGGTGCGACAGCGGCCACGAGCCCAGCCATCGACGCGGTGGAGACGATGTGGCCGCCTTCGCCGCCGGCCTTTCCGCCCGCCTCCATCAGCGGCCCGAAAATCTCGATGCCCCACACCACGCTCATCAGATTAACGCCGATTACCCATTCCCAGCCGGCATCGTTCCAGTCGCCATAATCGCCGCCGCCGCCTACCCCGGCGTTGTTGATCAGGATGTGTACCTTGCCAAAGCGTTCCATCGTGGCATCGGCGGCGCGCTGCAATTCGGCCTTGAGCGACACATCGGCACGGACACCCGCCACATCGGCATTGGTCGCCGACAGCCGTGCGACCTCGCGGGCGAGCGCCTCACCATCGATATCGGCCATCATCACCTTGACGCCCGCCTGCGCCAGCGCTTCGGCTATCCCCAGCCCGATGCCCGATGCTGCGCCCGTGACAAAGGCCACCTTGCCGACCAGAGTGTTCATGCTGCTTGCTCCTGTTGCGGCAGCAGAATAGGCCCGTTGCGCCCGCCGCCAACTGTCACAAGCAGCGGCGTCGCCGGCGCCGTCCCCACTTGAGCCGGGCGGGCAGAGGCCCTATCCTGCCGGCATGTTCATCCGTATCACCGACAGCGTTTCCGTGGCGCCGCAGATCGCGCCGGCCGACGTGGCAATTGCCGCGGCGCAGGGCTTTCGCACCATCGTCAACAACCGGCCGGACGGCGAGAGCCAGGACCAGCCGGCGGGCGCCGAAATTGAAGCCGCGTGCGTTGGCGCCGGACTCGATTATGCCTTCATCCCCATCGATCACACCGGGTTCAATCTTGATCAAGTGGCAGCGATGGCAGCAGCGCTCGCAGATGGGCCGGTGCTGGCGTTCTGCCGATCGGGCACGCGCAGCTGCAACCTGTGGGCGCTGGCCGCAGCCAAACAGGGCGCTGATCCGGCGGTGATCATCGCGGCGGCGAGCGAAGGCGGGTACAATGTTGCCGGGTTGATGCCAATGCTCAAGCAATTGGCTCCCGGCTGATGGACCGCATGGGGCTATTGTTGTTCTCGGTCATCGGTGTGGCCGTGCTCGTGCTGATGACGCGGGTGCTGGGCTTTTCGCGGCGTCCGCAGCTGGTCGATGCCGCGCTCGCTGCTCGGCTGGTGGCCGATGCGCTGCCGGGTTTTCGCGCGGCCGATACCGCGCTCAGCCGGGATGGCAGCGGCGCGCTGGTGGCGGGGCAGGATGGCCGCATCGCGCTGGTGCGCCCCTTTGGTGACCGGTTTGTGGTGCGGGCACTGGACGGGCCGATCGTGGCGCGCGCCGGAGGGCTGCTGCGGGTGCGGCCCGATGAAGCGATGTTCCCCGAAACCGCGCTTGATCTGGGTGAGGCTGCGGCCCTGCGCTGGGCGGGGCGGCTATGACCCTGCCAGCTGTGACTGTTCAAGACATCATCAGCGCCGATCCGGTGGCCATCGCCATCCCGGTTTTCGTCATCTGCATCATCGCCGAATTGCTGGCGGTGCGCATGGGCTGGCGCGGCCATTATGATTGGCGCGATACCGGCACCAGCCTTGCCATGGGCCTGGGCAACACCATCAGCGGCGCGTTGCTCGCCGGCACCGTGACCGGCCTCGCGCTGTGGCTGTGGCAACACCGGTTGTTCGACATTCCGGTGGCGTGGTGGAGCTTTGCGCTGTGTTTTGTGGTCGATGATTTCGCCTATTACTGGATTCACCGCGCTGGCCACCGTGTTCGCCTCGCGTGGGCGGCGCATGTGATCCACCATTCATCGCAGCATTATAATCTGTCCACCGCACTGCGGCAGACGTGGACCGGCCTGTTCGGGCTGACGTTCATCATCAAGCTGCCGCTGTTCCTGATCGGCTTCCCGCTCGAACTGGTGGCTTTTTGCGGCGGGCTTAATCTGGTTTATCAATTCTGGATTCACACCGAGGTGGTGGGCCGGATGCCGCGCTGGTTCGAAACGGTGATGAACACCCCGTCGCACCACCGGGTCCACCACGGCACCAATCCGCGCTATCTTGATCGTAATTATGCCGGAGTGTTCATCGTGTGGGACCGATTGTTCGGAACGTTCGAGCCCGAGCGCGCCGACGATCCGCCGCGCTATGGCATCGTGCGCAATCTGGGCACGTTCAATCCGTTGTGGGTGGCTTGCCACGAATGGGTGGGCATCGCGCGCGATCTGGCGCGCGCGCGCAGCCTGAAGGCGGCGTGGCTGGCCATTGCGGCACCGCCAGGGGCCGCATCCGGCGAAACTGCCGAGATTTTGCGCGCGCAGTGGCAGGCGGAAAACACTCCCTTATCCATTCCCGCTGAATGATCGGTCGCCGCCAGTTGCTGATCGGCGCTGGCGGGCTGGCCGCTGCGGGACTGGCCGGCCGCGCCTGGCACCAAGGCCTGCTGGGCGGTGACAATCCGGCGCTGCACGCGTGGGATGAATGGGCCAGCCAGCGCCAGGCCGGGGCGCTGAAACTGATCGGTGCCGGCGTGCTCGCGTCCAGCCCGCACAACACCCAGCCGTGGGCGTTTGCATTGGGGCGGCTGGGTGTTGATATCTTTGAAGTGCCGGGCCGCAATCTGGGCACGATGGATCCGTTTGGCCGCGAACGTCTGGCCGGGCTGGGCGGCGCCATTCACAACATGGCGCTGGCATCCACTGCGCTGGGCCGCGCGGCGCGGGTGCGGCTGCTGCCCGATGCCGAAAATCCGGGCCATGTTGCCCGTATCGTGCTTGGCCCGGATGGATCGGGGCCGCCGCCCCACCCGCTGCTGCCCTTCATTGCCCGCCGTCACACCCACCGCGGGCCATGGCGCGGCGGGCTGGTGGCCGAGGCAAAGCTGGCAGTACTGCTCGCCTTCCCGGCGTTTGCGGGCGTCAAGGTGGCGCTGTTCGGCGCGGGCAGCCCCGCAGGCCGGCGTTTTGCTGCTCTCACCGACGATGCCACCGCCGCCATCACCAGTGATGCCACCATGATGGCCGACAGCCACCGCTGGTTCCGCCACGACCACGGCGAAGCGCAGCGGCTGATGGACGGGGTCACACTGGCCACCTCTGGCGTATCGCCGTGGCTGGCCGCGGCCGGCGCCATGATGCCGGCGCAATCGGCCGCAAGCGAGGGCGCATACTGGCTGGCCGCCACGAGGGACACCCATCTGCCCACCGCCTCGTTGTTTGGCTTGATCCTGACGCAGCAGCCGCATGACCGGCGTTCGGCGTTGCTGATTGGCAGTGCGTGGCAGCGGCTGCACCTGAATGCGACTGCGGCGGGGCTGGTGGCACAGCCGCTCAACCAATTGCCTGAAATGATCGACCGTGAAGCGCAAATGCGTGCCGCGCCGCGCTTTGCCCGTGCTGCCGATGCGCTGCTGGATGATCCGGCATGGCGTCCCGGTTTCTGCTTTCGGCTGGGCATCGCCGATGCACCAGCCAACGCGGCACTGCGCCGCCCGGTCAGCGCCGTGCTCGGCCCGCCGGCGCGGCTCGCGTGGGAAATCGATCAATGGAAGGCCGCAGCGGGCGCTTTCTGATCGTCGTCAGGCGCGCACGAACACTTCGTTGTAATGGCGGCGGTTGGGGTCGTTGACGCTGGGGATCATGCCTTTTTCGGCGAGTCGGGCGAACAGGGTTTCGCGGGTAGTGCCGTTCTGGGCGAGGTTTGCGGGATCAACCCCGACGATGGGTTTTGGCAATCTGGGGTTCGCCCAAAAGCGGCATCAGCGCGTCGATCACCTGGTTTTCGTGGCCTTCCACGCCGATCTTGATGGTGATGCGGCGGCCATCGAACAGGCGCAGGAGGGCGCGAACTATCCGGCCTTTGCCGGGATGGCGCGAGGCGTTCGCATAGTTGGCAAACTGAGGTGGTCCCGTCTCCTTGAACGAGTGTTTTACGCTCAAGTCACCGGCACAAAACCGTTACAAGTCCAAAGTGCCAGCTTGTTGTCGGCGAGCACATAAGCCCGGCGCTCGGCCGCCGACAAATACGACAACGCCAGGGCCGGCACCTCGGTCATCCCGAGCATCTGCGCCGCCATGACCCGGCCGTGGCCAGCGATGATCTCGCCCTGCACCAGCACCAACCAGCACACTGGTCCCTACCCCCCGATTGCGCAGCGACGGCGGTGCGCCGACATCACGAGCGCTTGCGCCGCGCCCGTCAGTGCCTAAAGCTGATGGCAGGCGGGGGACGTGACGATGCGCAAGGGTTGGTGGCTTTTTCTGCTGGGGTTGGCGCTGGTGCTGGGCGGATCGTGGCAGGCCAGCCGCATCCAGACAGCCGGCGGCATCGCCATCCACGACATCCGCTTGCGCTCGCCCGCTGGCACACGGATGAGCGCGCTGCTGTATGTGCCGCGCGGCGCCACCGCAGCGACCCCGGCGCCGGGCATCCTGGCCGTACATGGCTATATCAACAGCCGCGAAACGCAGGACGGCTTTGCCATCGAATTCGCCCGGCGCGGCTATGTTGTGCTGGCGCTGGATCAAACCGGCCATGGTTATTCGGGCGGGCCGGCGTTTTCCGAAGGATTTGGCGGCCCGGCCGGGCTGGCTTACCTGCGCGCGCTGCGAATCGTGGACAAGGCCAACATCGGCCTGGAAGGCCACAGCATGGGCGGCTGGACGGTGCTGGCCGCAGCCGCTGCGATGCCGGATGGTTACCGCGCCATGGTGCTCGAAGGCTCCTCCACCGGCAAGCCGTTTGCCGCCGATGGCACGCCAATCTGGCCGCGCAACCTCGCGCTGGTGTTCAGCCGATACGACGAATTTTCGCAGGTCATGTGGGGCGTGGGCCGCGCGCAAGACGTCGCCAGCAGCCCCAAATTGCAAGCGTTGTTTGGCACCAGAACCATCACGCCCGGAACCATTTACGGCAGCATCGCCGACGGCAGCGCGCGGCGGTTGACCCAGCCCGTCACTACCCACCCCGGCGATCATTTCAGCCACGCCGCGATCGGTGATGCGCTGGATTGGTTCGGGCAGACGTTGGACGGCGGCACGCCGCTGCCGGCTGATGATCAGATCTGGCTGGGCAAGGAAGTGGCGACCGGCATCGCGCTGATCGGCTTTTTCGCGATTCTGGCCGGCAGCTTCGATCTGTTGCTGGCGCTGGCGCTGTTTGCGCCCCTGCGCCGCGCGCCGCCGGCCGGCGTGCCGGCACGCGATGCCCGCTGGTGGCGGCAGTTCGGCATGACCGCGCTGGTGCCAGCGATCACCTTCTTTCCCGCGTTCATCCTCGTCACGCTCGCGCTGCCGCCGTCGGCGTTGTTGCCGCAAACGGTGACGACGCAGGTGATGGTGTGGGCACTGATCAATGCCGGGCCGACCCTCCTGCAGCTGCGCTTCGGCCAATCCCAGCCGCCCGCCGCAGCCTCGCGCTGGCTGCTGTCTGCCCTGCTTGCACTGGCAACCACGGCCATTGGCTATGCCGTGCTGACGGCGATGGCGGCGTGGTTCACGGTCGATTTCCGTTTCTGGGTGGTCGCGCTGAAACCGCTCAGCCTCGATCAGTTCCGCATCGCGACGGTCTATCTGGTGCCAATCACGTTTGCGCAGGTGATCACACTGGCAGCGCTTGCGCGGCTGGCAGTGGCGGGTGATGGCTGGCTGATGCGCTATGGCGCGGCCCAACTGGCGCTGGCCGGGGGCTTTGTGCTGTTGCTGCTGGTGGATTACGGGCTGTTTTTTACCACCGGCCAGTTGCCGACAGCGTTTGATCCGCTCACCACGGTGATCGCCATTCAGTTCGTGCCCTTGCTCGCCATCATTGCCGCCATCGGCACCTTCACCTGGCGCCGCACCGGCAGCGCCGTGCCGGGGGGGCTGCTGTGCGGGCTGTTCGTCACCTGGTATGTCGTCGCCGGCACCGCCACGCAGGCCGGGTAGATGGGGTCACTCAACGCGAAGCGCCCGCGCTCCCGGTGGGTACCGATGCAAACTTCCAACGCCCTGTCGAATTGACCCACGCCGCCGGTTTGCCGGCGGCGTGGGTCTGGTCGTCGCCTCAATTGCTGGCGAGTTCGCTTGTCCGGCGGCGCGAGCGCAGTGTCGTGCCGACAGCGCCAAAGCCGAGGATCATCAGCGCCCAGCTCGTCGGCTCGGGAACCGCCCCGGCGACAACAGCTTCGGTGATTTCACCCGACAGCACGGGCAAGATCGCCAGATAGCCGTTGGTGCCATTAACCTCGCCCGGCGTTCCAGCGCCGATCCCGGGAGCGACGTTCATGCCGTGGATCACGATTTCGCGCAAATCCAGCGACGACAAGCCGGGGCCGAGTAGATCGGTCCGTCCAAAACCGCCGGTGAAAATCGACGAGTCGAGCAGATTGAACGTCTGACTGAAGTTGATGGTGCCATCCTGATCCGGATCGATGTTACCGAAATCGATGATGATCGGGCCATATTTGAGCAGCCCCTCGGCCAGTTCGATAAAGCCGTCACCGTCGGCGTCCTGCGCCAGCGTCGGCGTGGTCGAATTGACCGGACTGCCACTGGTGCCATTGGAAAACAGCCCATGGATGTGCGCGAGGTGCGGGCCACCAGCCTGAAGGCCGGTTGCCATGATCTGCACGAACAGGCTTGTCGCGCCCGGATTCAGCGTGAGCATGGCAGTGCCACTGGCACCTTGACCGTTAATCTGGGTAAAATTGGTTGTGTAATTCTGGGTGGCATGAACGGCCGATGCGCTTTGCGACATCAATCCGCAGGCGAGCACAGCCGGAACGATCGCGGCTCGGCCCGCGCGGTGCAGCATGGATTTCAACATGATCAATTCCCTTGATTTGGTGGAGCCAGGGCAGGACGCCCCTCAGGTGAACCGCCTGCAACCGATGTTGTTCCACCGTGGATTTGCGCTGCCGCGGCAGGGCCGGCAGTATAAGCCGGGACCAAAGGCCAAATTGGGGGACTGGGCATGATACTGGTGGTGGGGGCGACCGGGCGGCTGGGAAGGGTGGTGACGGCGGGATTGATTGCAGGCGGGCACCGGGTGCGGGCCGGGTGCCGCCAGCCGGGCAATGCAAACGATCTGGCCGCGCTGGGCGCAGAAATCGTCCCGATCGTTCTGCGCGAACCGCAATCACTGGAAGCCTTCGTGCGGGAACGGCGAGGGTAACGCCGGGCTAGAGCCAGAACCGCACGCCGGTGCGCACCGACCAGCCGCCGGGATCCTCGCCAGCCGCGCGCGCCAGCCGCGAGGATTCGCCAAGCCGGCGTTCGAACATCACCGCCACATACGGCGCCACGCGGCGGGTGATTTCATAGCGAGTCAGCACGCCGACCTCGATGATCGCCGGGCCGGGCGCGATCAGGCGTTCGGGCACCCGGGTGAGATAGATATCGGTTTCAAATAGCGGCTGCACCACAAGCCGGTTGGTCATCCGCAGATCGAACGACTGGCGCAGCCGCAGCAGCACATCGCCCTTGAAGCCGAAAAACGCATGCGCCTCGGTTTCAAAAAACAGCGGCGAAAGGCCCTGCACTCCGACCACGGCATAGGTGCGCGCATCAGGGGCAATATCGTGGCGCAGGCCCACCTGCGCATCGAAGAAGGTCGCGATGTTGCGGCTGAACAGCGCCTGGAACTCGCTTTGCTCCAAACGCGGCCCCTTGGTTTCGCCTTCGCTGCGCCACCAGAATTTGTTTTTGTCGCCGCCAACCCAGCCCTGAACCTCCCAGTTCGCCACCCACTTGCCGTCAAAGCGGGTGATGTCGGCTTCTTCGACCAGCGTGAAATTGTTGATGGCATCGCCGTGGCCGTGGCTTTCGCGGGCAAACGCCGGAGCAGCCAGCAGCACTGCGATCAGCGCCGCGCGCCTCAATGGACATGCCCCGCCGCCGGCGCAGCTTTGCCGTCGGGCCCCAGCACATTGGCCACCACCAACTTGCCCATCATGCCGCTGTTCATGTGATAGAGCAGATGGCAGTGCAGCGGCCATTCGCCGGCTTCATTGGCGGTCAGGATGATCGATTGCGTGCGGCCCGGCGCCACCACGACGACGTTCTTTTCCGGCATCAGGCCCGCTGCCTGGCCGTTTTCCACTTCGAAGAACATGCCGTGCAGGTGCATCGGGTGCGCCATCATGGTTTCGTTGATGAACGTCACCCGCACGCGCTCGCCGAACTTCACGTCGATCGGCGGGCCTTCGCCGAACTTGTGACCGTTCAATGTCCAGATGTAGCGTTCCATGTTGCCTTGCAGCCGCACGATGATTTCGCGCGTCGGCGCCGCAGCGTTGGCCCTGGGATTGAGCGCCGCCAGATCGCGCATCGACAGCACCCGCGCCCCGTAAGGCGCGCCGGTGGCCCAGCCGAACACCCGGCCGCTGCCATCAGTATCGCCTTCCTTGCCCAGCACCGGCATGTTCATGCCCGGCATGTTGCTGTGGTCCATCCCCGCCATCGGATCGCGGCCATAGCCATAATCGACCACCGGAAACGGCGTGCCTCCATCGGGTTTTGCAGCCAGCGCCACGGCGGTACCGACACGCGGGCCAGCATTGGGACCAGCGGGGCCGGCCGCCTTGGGCGTGCAGTGGCCCATCGCGGCATGTTCGGGCAGGCAGTCAGGGTCGGATGCAGCCGCCTTCATTGCAGCCGGAGCCTTGGGGGTGCAATGGCCCATGGCGGCATGTTCGGGC
Source organism: Sandarakinorhabdus sp. (assembly GCF_041689835.1). Classification (GTDB taxonomy): domain Bacteria; phylum Pseudomonadota; class Alphaproteobacteria; order Sphingomonadales; family Sphingomonadaceae; genus Sandarakinorhabdus. The sequence continues at coordinate 1,761 of NZ_JBDNFM010000022.1, read as the reverse complement.
GGGCAGTCAGGATCAGCCGGCACGGCAGCCGTCATCGCCGCGGCGCCCTTGGAGGTGCAGTGCCCCATCGCCGCATGTTCCGGCGCACAATCGGGGTCTTTGGCCGAACTGGCCATCGCCCCGGCAGCAGGCGCCGGGCCGCCCACCTTGCAGTGCCCCATCGCGGCATGTTCGGCGCTGCAGGCCTCGCCTGCGGCCGGCATCGAATGGCCCATCTCCGCCAGCATCAATATCTGTTTGGGCCGCGGTGCTGGCGCCGTCACGGTCAATGCCGGATCACTGGTCAGCCGCCCGAGCACGCTCACCCGGCGATCGAGCGTTTCCACCCACAGCGCATGAGCCCCGGCCGCCGGCTCCACGATCACGTCGTAGGTTTCGGCCACGCCAATGCGAAACTCGTCCACCGTCACCGGCTGCACAGGCCGGCCATCGGCAGCGACGATGGTCATCGCCACGCCCGGGATACGCACATCCATGAAACTCATCGCCGAACCGTTGATGAAACGCAGGCGCACGCGCTGCCCGGGGGTGAAGGCCAGGGTGGGCTGCGCCGCCGTTGGCTTGCCGTGCATCAGCAGCGCATATCCCGAAACATCGGCGATGTCGGTCGCGTCCATCCGCATCTCGCCCCACACTCGCCGCTCGGCCATTGTGGCCTGCATCCCGAACTTCTTTGCGTCGCGCATCAGTTCCGGCAGCGTGCGCTTGTTCCAGTTGTAATATCCGGAATCGCTCTTCAGATTTCTCTGCACCCGGTTCGGGTCTTCGCGCGTGTGGTCCGATAGCAGAATCACATGTTCCACATCCGAAACAATCGGGTCGGCGCCCGCCGGCGCGATAATCAGCGCGCCATATTGTCCGGCCTGTTCCTGGCCGCCGCTATGAGCGTGGTACCAATAGGTGCCGCTTTGGCGGATGCGGATACGGTAGCTGTAGGTTTCGCCCGGCGCGATGCCGGCAAAGCCGTTGAACCCCGGCGCGCCATCATACGCCCCGTCCACCAGCAGCCCGTGCCAGTGGATGGATGTGGTGCTGGCCAGCTTGTTGGTGACGCGCACCACAGCCTCCTCGCCTTCCTTGAAACGCAAGGTGGGGCCGGGCACGCTGCCGTTGATGGCGATCACATTGTCGGTGCGGCCGGGCACGACCTGCAGCCGCGCGCGTTCCACCACCAGATCATAGGTGCCGGCCAAAGCGGGCGATGGCGCCAGCGCCGGCAACAGAAGGCCCAAAGCAAGAAGGAAAATTCGCATCATCATCAGGCTCCGTGCACCGCAAGCATCCAGAACGCCATTGCGATCATTGTCACATTCTCCAGCAGCGACACAAAACCCAAGGGCACGTTGCTGCCGCCGCCAACACAGGCGCAGGTCAGGCTGCGCCGCTCGATATACACCGCCTTGATCACCGACACCGCGCCCACCGAACCGATGAACAGCGCGATGCCCGATGCCAGCCACACCAACTGGCCCGACAGCATCAGCACCCCCGCCGCCGCTTCGGCCCAGGCATAGACATACGCATAAGGCAGCCACGCCCGCGCCAGCAGATCATAGCCAATGAACCCGGTGACAAAGCCTTCGATATCCTTGAGTTTCAGGAACGCCAGCAGGCACATCGCGATGCCAACGAACCATTCGGCCGCGTACAGGGTGAACGGCGTGCCCATGGTCGCCATGCTCAGCGCCAAAGCCGCCGCCGCCGCCATGCCAAACAGTGCGATCACCAGGCGATAACTGATGGCCTTGGGATCGTGCAGCT
>NZ_JBDNFM010000021.1:0-2527 GCF_041689835.1 Sandarakinorhabdus sp. | reverse complement strand
TATAGGGGCGGCTGTGGGCATCGGTCAACTGGGTTTGAAAGCGGGCGGGTGGGGGCTGGCAGTGGCCGGAATTTCGGGGTAAAGGGCGGGGATGAGAGTTGCTGCGCCGCTTGCTGCCGATATCCATCCGATTCCGCTTTCGCTGGTCGAAACCGATGTGGCGGCGGCTGCGGCCGGCTTTGGCGATGCCTTTGCCCGCACCGGTTTTGCCGTGGTGTCGGATCACGGCATCGATGCCGCGTTGATCGAGCGTGCCAATGCCGCCACCAGGGCGTTCTTTGCGCTACCCGACGACGTCAAGCGCGCCTATGTCGTGTCAGGTGGCGGCGGGCAGCGCGGCCTGACTCCGTTCGGGGTGGAGGCGGCCAAGGGCCACGCCAAGGCCGATCTCAAGGAATTCTGGCACGTGGGTCGCGAATTGCCGGCCGGCCATGCTTATGCCGATGTGATGCCGGCCAATCTGTGGCCGAGCGAAATCCCCGATTTCCGTGCCGCACTCAGCGCCTTGTACGATGCGCTCGATCAGGCCGGCGCGAAGCTGCTGCGCGCCATCGCCGTGCATCTGGGGCGGGAGGCGGATTTCTTTGAAGGTCCGGTGCGCGAGGGGAACAGCATCCTGCGGCTGCTGCATTATCCGCCGGTGCCGCCGGAAACAGCCAAGGAAAATATTGGCGCTATTCGCGCCGGTGCACACGAGGATATCAATGTCATCACGCTGCTGCTGGGCGCGGAGGAAGCCGGGCTGCAACTGCTCGGCAAGGATGGCGAATGGCGGACTATCGATGCGCCGCCGGGCAGCCTGGTGTGCAACGTCGGTGACATGCTGCAACGGCTGACCGGGCACCGGCTGCCATCAACGAGCCACCGCGTGGTCAATCCGGCGCCGGAACGCATGGGGGTGGCGCGCTATTCAACGCCGTTCTTCCTGCATTTCCGTCCGGATTTTCTGATCACTGCACTTCCTGGCGGCCCGCAGGAAGAACCACCGATCACGGCCAATGATTATTTGCTCGAGCGGCTGCGCGATATCAAATTGCTGTAAAATAGGTGGGGCAAGGGAATTCTCATGATGAAACATGCATTCGCGCTGGCTGTGCTGCTGGCCACTTCGGTTTCGGCGGCCCCAGTGCTCGTCACGCCGGTGCTCGACACGCCGGTGAAGGACCAATGGTGGCAGGATGGCCGCGCTGCGCTCGACATGCGCCTGCGCGTGGTGAACCGGCCCAGGCGCGCGAAAAACGTTATCCTGATGGTGGGCGACGGCATGGGCATTTCCACCATCACGGCGGCGCGCATCTTTGATGGCCAGCGTCCGATCGATGGCCGCGCACCGGCCACCGGCGAGGAAAACAGCTTGGCGTGGGACACGATGGCCAACACCGCGCTGGTCAAGACGTACAACACCAACGCCCAGACGTCGGACAGTGCGGGCACCGCAAGCGCGCTCAATACGGGCGTGAAAACCCGCATCGGCGTGATCAATTTTGGTGCCGACCAAGGCGCGGAAGCCTGCAAGACGCCGGAAAAACTGCCGCGCACGCTGGCTGAAATAGCGCGGGCGGGCGGCATGGGGCTGGGCATCGTCACCACCACCCGCATCACCCATGCCACCCCGGCGGCCGTGTATGGCCATGTGCCCAACCGCAATTGGGAAGGGGCGGACCGCGCCTATCCGGCGGCTGAGCGCGCGTCGGGCTGTGCCGATCTGGCGGCGCAACTGGTCGGCTTCAAGGGCGGTTTCGATGTGGCGCTGGGCGGCGGTTCGGCGCGGTTTTTGCCGGCGGGCAACGGCGGCACCCGCGATGATGGCCGCAATCTGGTGGATGAATGGCAAAAGGCCTGGCCGCAGGCGCGGTTTGTCAGCGATGCCAAGGGCCTGCGCGCGTTGAACGCCCGCGGCACGGCGCCGGTGCTCGGCCTGTTCAATGCCGATCACATCAGTTTTGAAGCTGACCGCAAGGACGACGCCGAACCTGGCCTGCCGGAAATGGCGCGCTTTGCGCTGGCGCGGTTGCAGGCCGGCACCAAGGCACGCGGCGGCAAAGGCTATTATCTGATGATCGAGGGCGGGCGCATCGATCACGCCCACCACGCCAGCAACCCGTATCGTGCGCTGAAAGAGGCCCAGGTGTTCAGCGCCGCCGTGGCCGATGTGCTCAAAAGCGTGAACCTCGATGACACGCTGGTGCTGGTGACCGCCGATCACAGCCATGTGATGACGATTGCCGGCTATCCCGAACGCGGTAACGACATTTTGGGCTATATCAAGCCGGCGCGCGGCGGCGAAAGCGAAGGCGGACTGAGCAAGGAAGGCTGGTCGCTGGACGATCATGGTCAGCCGATGACGACACTCAGCTATGCCAACGGGCCGTTCATCACGCGCGGCCTGTCACGCCTGTTGCCGCCCACCGATCCCAATTATCTCGCCAACAAGACCTTTGGCACCGACAGTGAAAGCCATGGCGGCGAAGACGTGGCGCTGTTTGCCGAAGGCCCGCGCGCCGATCTGGTGCGCGGCGTGATGGAG
>NZ_JBDNFM010000020.1:0-1933 GCF_041689835.1 Sandarakinorhabdus sp. | reverse complement strand
GTCACTCACCTTGGACTTGCCGTCGATCACGAATATCTGGTTCACCAAGGTGCTTTCCTGGGCAAATTTGCGCACGCCGCCTTCGATCATCTTCTCGATGATTTCAGCCGGCTTGCCGCTGGCGGCGGCCTTTTCGCGGGCAATGGCGCGCTCACGCTCGATCAGCGCCGGATCAAGGCCGGTCTCATCAAGCGCCAGCGGGCTGGCAGCCGCAACGTGCATGGCAATCTGCTTGGCCAGCGGCTCCAGCACGTCTGCGGCAGCGGCCGATTCCAGGCCAACCAGCACGCCAATACGGCCGATGCCCGGCGCCACGGCGTTGTGCACATACGAAACCACCACACCCACGCCCACTTCGAGCGTGGCGGTACGGCGCAACGACTGGTTCTCACCGATGGTGGCGATGTTGGCGGTCAGCTTGTCAGCCACCGTGCCATCGCCGCCTGGATACGGCATGGTGGCCAGCGTTTCGGCGTCGGCACCGCTGCTCAACGCCAAGCCGGTCACAGTGGTCACAAAGCTCTGAAAGATGTCATTCTTGGCGACGAAATCGGTTTCGCTGTTCACTTCGACGGCGGTGCCCTTGGTGCCGGAAACGGCAACGCCCACCAGGCCTTCAGCGGCGGTGCGGCCAGCCTTCTTGGCAGCAGCGGCCAAGCCCTTGGCGCGCAGCCAATCAACGGCCGCTTCCATGTCACCAGCGGTTTCCGAAAGCGCCTTTTTGCAGTCCATCATGCCCGCGCCGGTCTTGTCGCGCAGATCTTTCACCATACTGGCGGTAATATCAGCCATGTGATGCTCCTGTTAGGTTGATGGCTGGGTCATGCCCGGCCAACATGAAAATAATGTGACAAGAGGCCGGGCACCCGCGGCGCCCGGCCTCCAATCATGCGAGCCGCAGCGCGTCAGGCTTCGGGCTGGGCTTCAACCGGCGCTTCAGCGGCAACTTCAACCGGCGCTTCAGCAGCAACATCAACTGGGGCTTCGGCGACGACTTCGGCGGCGACTTCGGCAACAATTTCAGCTTCCGGGGCCAGATATTCCACCGGGGCTTCGATCATTGCGCCCATATCGACGCCCGAATCGGCAGCGCGGCCCTGCTTGGCGTCCAGCACGGCGTCGGCAATCGCGTTCACATACAATTGAATGGCGCGGCTGGCGTCGTCGTTGCCCGGCACCGGGAAGGCAATGCCGGTCGGATCGGTATTGGAATCGAGGATGGCCACCACCGGGATACCCAGCACGTTGGCTTCCTTGACCGCCAGCTCTTCCTTGTTGACGTCGATGATGAAGATCACTTCCGGCAAGCCGCCCATGTCGCGGATGCCGCCGAGAGAAGCCTGAAACTTGTCCCGCTGGCGGGTCAACTTGAGCACTTCCTTCTTGGTCAGGCCGGTGGTGTCACCCGACAAAGTTTCTTCCAGCTGCTTGAACTTGCGGATCGAGCCCGAAATCGTCTTCCAGTTGGTGAGCATGCCGCCCAACCACCGATGGTTGACATAATGCTGACCACAGCGGCGCGCAGCGTCGGCGATCGGATCCTGCGCCTGGCGCTTGGTGCCGACAAAAAGCACCTTGCCGCCGTGCTGCACCGAAGCGCGCACGAAATCGAGGGCGCGGCCAAAAAGCGGCACGGACTGCGACAGATCGATGATGTGGACGCCGTTGCGCTCACCAAAAATGTAAGGCTTCATCTTCGGATTCCAGCGATGCGTCTGGTGGCCGAAATGGGCGCCTGCTTCAAGCATCTGCGCCATGGAAACGACGGGAGCCGCCATAGTATTTAACCTCCGGTTGAGCCGCCGCGGGGGAGTGGTCGGAAAAATTCCGGCACCGGATATGTCCCCCCGCGTGGGGATTGGGAATGGGGCGATTAGCGAAGCGTGCCAGCCCCGTCAAGCATCTGTCACTTTGCCAAAGTCACTTCTGAGGC
>NZ_JBDNFM010000019.1:0-4276 GCF_041689835.1 Sandarakinorhabdus sp. | reverse complement strand
GCCAGTGAGCGTCATGCCGGTGGCGGAGGGGCGCAATGCAAAGCGACCACCTGCATCAATTCGCACGAAATCCAGCCGCTGCACGGCGGCCCGCGCGGCGGGATCGTCCACCGCCAGCCCCAGCACGGCGCCGCCGAAATCGTGGGCAATCTCGCGCGCCACCAGCCGGCCCGGCGTCCCCGGCGGCAGCGGCGCATCTGGAGTGAGGACGGCGACACCGGCGTCTACCCGAGTTACCCGCGCGGTGAGATCGCTGTTGCCGCCGCCCAGTGCCGCGCCGGTGGTGGCAAACAGCGCAAACCGCGAACCCGGCGTGATGCCCACCAGCCCGCCGCCGGCCATCGCCAGCTTGCCGTCATCCATGGCCACGTCGAACGTGGGCACCTTGATTTCCGGCCCGCCCATCGCGGCGCGCAGGGCGCCTTCGGCGTGGGGCACCTGACGGCCGCCGGTGGCGCTGGACACATCGGCCACCACGCGCGCGGCGATATCGGCGAAACTGGCTTGCGGGGCGGCAATTATGGCGCGGGACAGGGCGGTGGTGAACACGCCGGCGCGCGCGCCTACGGTGCCGACCTCCTTGGCATCCTGCCCGTCGCCGGCCGCGCCCAGATGCACGCGGTAGGCGCCGTAGCTGCCATATTGCTGCGGCGAGGCGATGGGCTGCAGGCCGCGCACGCGCAGATCGGGCGCAGTGCGAGTAGCCGAATTGCCATCGCGGCTGGCGGTGCCGCTGTTGCAGCTGTCGAACCAGGTGACGATGTTGATGCCGCCCGACGTGGCGCGGTCGATGAAGCTGCGCACTTCGTGATCGAGGATATCCGCCCCGGCCAGCGCGCCCGGCCGGCGGGCATCGTACGCCATCAGCGTGCTGTTGTAACGGCTGGCCTGATCTTGCGCGGCATCATCGATGAAGCGCGAACCGTGCCCGGCGAAATACAGCAGCAGCGTGTCGCCGGGCTGGCTGTTTGCCAGCGCGCGGTTCCACGCCGCCATGATCGCCGCCTTGGTGGCGCATGTGTTGATCAGTGTGAGCGAGACAGCGTTGGACGACTGGCATTGATCCTGCGGCACTTCATCGACACTCAGGCGGTAGGCCTGCGCAACGGCGGCCTTGATGCGCAGCGTGTCCCCCACCGCGCCCGACAGATCGTCAAAACCGGCACCGGGCACATGGGCGCGGCTGTTTTCGTAATTGTCGATGCCCACGAACACAGCGCGCACGGCGGCGTTTGCCGAGGCGGGCATCAACAGCGCCGCGGCCAGCAGTGCCAGCCTGATCGTCATGGCTGGCCCCGCAGCGCCACCGGCGACGGCGCCGAATTGAAATCGAACAGGCTGGGTTCCTGCGATTTTGGCGGGGCGGCACTGGGTGCGCGCATCACCAGCCGCACGCCGCGCGCCGCCATGGCGCCGCCGCCGCGCCGCACTTCCTCATTGAGCGAGGGCAGCCGCGCCACCGCATAGCGCAGCCATTCATCAAGCAGCACCTTGCCGTCGCGGTTGAGATCGGCAGGGCCGCCGGTGGGGGTGAGGCCTTCGCCGAGCGCGGCAGTAAGAAAACCCTGCGCCAGACTGGCATTTTCCAGCGCCACATCATCGGCCTGAGTAGCCGCGAGGATGCGCAGCCCCTTGTCGAACGCCAATTGCCCCAGCCCCGGATCGCCCATCGGGCCAGGCTTGAAATCGGGGGTGTTGACCGCCGCGCCCGAATGACAGGCGTCGATGATGAAGGCGATTTCTTGCGCCTTGATGGCGCGCAGCCACATGGTGAGCTGCGCGGCGTCGATCACCGTATCGGCTTGCGGCCCGGCATCTGTGACGGGCCAGCGCGCATTCGATGGCACCAGCGCGAAATTGCCCGACGTGTCGGCAAAGCCGTGCCCGGAGAAGCTGATGATGACGATGTCGTCGGGCGTCGCATTGTCGAGCGCGCTGGCGTCAAAGCCGGCAGCCTTTAGCTCGGTTTGGTAGGGCCCGGGCGGGAAGCCGGCGAGGATGCCAAGCGCCTTGTCGATATCCTCGCGGGTGACGCTGCGCACGCTGCCGCCTTGCAATCGCGCCGTGGTCAAGCTGGCGTGGCGCATTTCATATCCGGGGATGCTGGCCAGCCGCTGCGAAATCAGCTGGGCATCGGGAACGGCGAAATTCAGCGCCAGCCGGCTTTCGCTGTAATCGTTCACGCCGATGGTGAGCACGAACGCCCGGCGGACGCGCGGTGGCATGGCCAGCGGCCCTTGGGGCGGCGTCCAGGCCAGGCGGGCGGTGTCGCTTTTGACGCGGTCGCTGTTGAAGCTGTAGGCGGAAAACTGCAGCGGTTTTCCATCGGTGGGCAGCTGCACCTCCAAGCCCCAATAACGATTGCCTTGGTCATCGCCGGGCGGCGAGAGATTGGCCTGGCGCCATTCGTTCAGCGTGCTGGGTTTGGCGCTGGAATCGTCTGGATCGCGGGATACTTCGCGGTTGTTCATCAACAGCTTGACGCCGTAAACGCCGGATTTGCGTCCACTGCCAGCATCGCTGGTTTCGTTCACTTCAATGTTTACCTGCGCCCAGCCGGGCCGGATTGGCTTTACCTCGGTAATGCGCACGGTGGGCAATTGGCGGTTCAGTCCGGCAACCGGCGGCACCGGGTGCAACACGCGGGCGCAGTTGCCGTCCTGAGTGCAATCCATCAGCTTGGCGATCAGCCGCGGCTCGTAATAATCGCGCATCAGCGTTTGTGGAGCCAACGACCGAAACGGCTGATCGGGCATGAACCAGCGGAAGCTTTCGGAATCGGGGCCAAGATTGGTGTCGTAACGGCCATCGCCGGCCACCACCACGTAACGCTGGTTGTAAAATCGCGTCCGACGCTGACCACCGCGCAATAGCTGTCTATCTCGTTCATATTATTAACAAAAACTGGCATCCTGTAGGGTCACTTGTCGCGCGAAAAGCGACCCCGCCGAATACGTAAATCCATCACTTTAATCAACGGAATGCGCCAAAGTTCGGGGGGTCAATGTTGGCTGCAATTTCACACCCTTGGAAGTTTGTTGCAAAACCCCAGAATCAACGATCAGGCCAGCCGTCAAGCCAACCTGCTGATACCACTCAACTTAGTTTCGGATCAGGCTCTTAGACTGCCCGCTATGATTGAGCTTGTGCGATCCTCAATTTTCTCCTATTTTCTCAGACAGGGACAGACCTCCAGATGGAGTCGGTGGTGGAGAGCGATGTGATGACCATCAAGGAGGTCGCCGACTACCTTAAGTTGGCTGAAAAGACAGCTTACCGCTTGGCGGCCGAGGGTAAAATACCAGGATTCAAGGTCGGGGCCTCTTGGCGGTTCCGCAAGACCAAAATCGACCGGTGGATCACAGCTCAAGAGCGTGGAGTTTCCAGTGGCCCGCCCGCTACTCTAGTTTAGGTAAATGGCTTTCGTCTCTATTGAAAATGCATTGATGTTGAACTCAAATCTGATGATTGGAGTTTGTCCGGGGATGATAAAGATAACATGACTCGTCAGCTAAGGGCCAGAAATGTCGTTCCGCTTCGGCCGCTAAAAACAGTGATCGAATGCCAAGACAACCTGGATTTCATGCGGTCCTTGAAAAAGGGCAGTATGCACCTGATCGCGACCTCTCCGCCCTACAATATTGGCAAGGAATACGAGAAGCGGACGTCGATGGATGTCTACATCGAAAGCCAAGCTGCGACAGTCGCTGAGGCCGTCCGCCTATTGCACCCGCGCGGTTCAATATGCTGGCAAGTTGGCAATCACGTAGATGAAGGTGAAATATTTCCTCTCGACGTGGTTCTCTATCCCATATTCAAGAACCACGGATTGCGCCTGCGGAACCGAATTATCTGGACTTTCGGGCATGGCCTGCATTGCCAGAAACGCCTTTCTGGCCGGCATGAAACAATTCTGTGGTTCACCAAGGATGACGATTACACGTTCAATCTCGACCCAATCCGTATCCCGTCGAAATATCCTGATAAAAAACATTTCAAAGGCCCAAATAAAGGGCAAATGTCGGGGAACCCGCTTGGTAAAAACCCGTCAGACGTTTGGGATATCCCAAATGTCAAATCCAACCATGTGGAAAAGCTCGATCATCCCTGCCAATTTCCGGTCGGTTTAGTAGAACGCCTAGTCCTCGGATTGACTAACCCTGGCGACAATGTGCTCGACCCTTATTTGGGCGTCGGATCGACAGCGATTGCAGCCCTGAAAAGCGGCCGGAATGCTTACGGCTGCGATGTTACCCAAGAATACATTGACGTCGCT
>NZ_JBDNFM010000018.1:0-11010 GCF_041689835.1 Sandarakinorhabdus sp. | reverse complement strand
TTGCCGCCCACGGTCAACGTGCGGCGGCTGTTCAGACTGTCGTGGCCAATGGCGGTCATTGCGCCTCTCCCTTTATTCATGTTCTTGACAAGTTGCCGCATGATCTAGCCGATATGGCCCAGCGCGCAAAGCCTGACCGCAGCCGAAATCGTGTCAAAAACCGGACCGGTTGCGCCGGTAAAAAGCTTCACCGATAAGGGGCCATGGCTTCTCCTGAAATCGACGCGCTTACCAATGCGCTTGCCCGTCTGCCCGGCTTGGGGCCGCGATCGGCGCGGCGGGCTGTGCTGCACCTGATCAAGCGGCGCGAGGTGGCGCTGTTTCCGCTGGTTGAAGCGCTGCAGGCGGTGGCGGCGAACCTCGTGGTGTGCGGGCGTTGCGGCAATATCGAAACCAGCGACCCGTGCGCCATCTGCCGCGATCCGCGCCGTGATCTCACGTTATTGTGTGTGGTCGCCGATGTGGCGGATCTGTGGGCGCTCGATGGGCGTCACCTGTTTCCGGGCCGCTATCACGTGCTGGGCGGGCGCTTGTCGGCGCTGGACGGGGTGGGTCCGGACGATCTGGCGATCCCGGCGCTGGTGGCCCGTGCCGGTGACGGCATAGTGCAGGAAGTGGTGCTGGCGCTGTCGGCGACGATGGAGGGGCAGGCGACCATGCATTATGTCGCCGAGGCGCTGGCATCGACCGGCGTAAAGGTCAGCCAGTTGGCGCAAGGCCTGCCGATGGGCGGCGAGCTTGATTGGCTGGACGAAGGCACGCTGGCCCTCGCCCTCAACGCCCGCCGCCCGGTGGGTTAGGCAAAACGAGCCTCGGGCGAGCAGGGGTGACCCCTGCTCGCCCGAGGCAACTGCTTTTACAGCTTCACCAGCATCTTGCCGGTGTTCTTGCCTTCGAACAGGCCAATGAACGCTGCCGGGGCCTGTTCGATGCCTTCGAGCACGGTTTCCTGCCATTTCAGCTTGCCGGACCGGATCCAGCCGCCGACTTCGGCAATGAAATCACCGCGCAGGCCGGCGAATTCCATGACGATGAAGCCGCGAATGGTCAGCGATTTGCCGACAATCTGGATCATGTTGCGCGGGCCGGGCGCGGGATCGGTGTCGTTATAGGCAGAAATCATGCCGCATTCGATCAGCCGCGCGAACGGGCGGGCAACTTCGATGGCGACTTCCAGATGCTCACCGCCGACATTGTCGAAATAAATGTCGATGCCCTTGGGTGCGGCGGCCTGCACGGCGGCCAGCAGATCGCCGCAGGTGCGATAATTGATGGCATGATCGACGCCAACGCTTTTGAGCCATTCGCATTTTTCATCGCTGCCGGCGGTCGCCACCACGGTGCAGCCCTTGAGCTTGGCAACTTGCACCACGATGCTGCCCACGGCGCCGGCTGCGCCGGACACGAACACCACGTCGCCGGGCTTGGGCTTGCCGATTTGCATCAGGCCGGCCCACGCCGTGAGGCCCGGCATGCCGAGCACGCCAAGGAAGCTTTCCATCGGCACCCGCGCCGGCACGTCGAGTTTTTCCAGCGCGGCGGCCGGAGCCACGAAGGCTTCGCGCCAGCCGAACATCGACGAGACGATATCGCCTTTTTTCAGCCCTTCAGCGTTGCTGTGCGCCACCACGCCGATGGCGCCGCCCTGCAGCACTTCGCCGATGGCGAACGGCGGCACATAGCTGGCGCGGTCGACCATGCGGCCACGCATGTAGGGATCGACGCTCATGAACTTGTTGTGCACCAGCACTTCGCCCGGGCCGGGCTCTGCGAGTTCGCAGGCGGCAATCTGGAAATTTTCGGCGACGGGCATGCCGACGGGGCGGCTGGCGAGGCGGATTTCGCGCGAAGTGGTCATGGTGAAGGCTCCTTTACGGGTGAACATAGGCGCAATGCCCACCCCCGGCCCCTCCCGCAAGCGGGAGGGGAGCAGGCATGGCCTCAGATCTCGACTTGCGAGCCTAACTCAACCACGCGGTTGGTCGGCAGCTTGAAGAAGTCCATCGCACTTTCGGCGTTGCGCATCATCCAGCTGAACAGATGTTCGCGCCAGATTGCCATGCCGGGCTTGTCGCTGGCCAGCAGCGTCTGGCGGGACAGGAAGAAGCTGGTTTCCATCATTTTCAGCCGTGGCCCGCAGTTTTCCACCGTTTTCAGCACCGCCGGAATATCGATTTCCTGCATGAAGCCGTAGCGGATGAGGAGGCGATAAAAGCCGCCGCCCAGATCGCGCACGCCGATACGATCTTCGTCGGACACGTAGGGCACTTCATCAATCACCACGGTGAGGATCATGATGCGTTCGTGCAGGACCTTGTTGTGCTTGAGGTTGTGGAGCAGCGCCTGCGGCACGCCCACGGGCGATGTGGTCATGAACACCGCGGTGCCGGCCACGCGGGTGGCAGCGGCGGCGGCGGATTTGATGAACACATCCATCGGCATCGACGAATCGCGCAGACGTTCCTGCATCAGCGCCCGGCCGCGTGACCATGTCGTGAGCCCGGTGAAGCCGATGAGGCCGATCACCAGCGGGAACCAGCCGCCATCGGGCACCTTGGTCAGGTTGGAGGCGAAATAGGCAAAATCGACGACGGCAAATGTTGCCAGCAGCGGCCCCGCCCACCACATCGGCCAGCGCCAGATGGTGAGCACCAGCACGGCCAGCAGCAGTGTATCGATGAACATCGTGCCGGTGACGGCTATGCCGTAGGCGGCGGCGAGGTTGGACGACGACTGGAAGCCCAGCACCAGCGCCATCACCAGCACCAGCAGCGCCCAGTTGACCGCCGGGATGTAAATCTGGCCGAATGCCGACGCCGAGGTGTGGACGATCTTCATGCGCGGCAGGAAACCCAGCTGGATTGCCTGTTGCGTGACTGAAAAGGCGCCGGAAATGACCGCCTGGCTGGCGATGATGGTGGCCAGCGTGGCGAGCACCACCAGCGGTAGCCGCGCCCAATCGGGGGCCATCAGGAAAAACGGATTGGCCACGGCTTCGGGGGTGACCATCAGCAGCGCGCCCTGGCCGAGATAGTTGATCATCAGCGCGGGCAGCACCAACGCATACCACGCCAGCCGTATCGGATTGCGGCCGAAATGCCCCATGTCGGCATAAAGCGCTTCGGCGCCCGTCACGGCGAGCACGACGCTGCCCAGCGCGAGGAACGCGGCCAGCGGCGCATCAGCGATGAAGGCGGCGGCGTAATAGGGGTTGAGCGCCGCGAGGATGCCGGGATAATCGAGGATATTGACGACGCCCATGACGGTGAGTGTGGCGAAATACACCAGCACGATCGGGCCGAAGATCGCGCCAACCCTGGCGGTGCCGCGGCTCTGGAAAAAGAACAGCGCCACCAGGATGGTGATGGCGATGGGCAGCACCATCGCCTCCATGCGCGCTTCGACCACGGTGATGCCCTCCACCGCCGACAGCACCGACATTGCCGGGGTGATGATCGCATCGCCAAAGAACAGCGCGGTGGCGAGCACGCCAAGCAGGATCAACTGCGCCGAACGGGTGTCGCCGGGGGAAAGCCGCGAAATCAGCGCCAGCAGTGCCAATGAACCACCTTCGCCGCGATTGTCGGCGCGCATGATGACGGTGACATATTTCAGCGTCACCACCAGCATCATCGTCCAGAAAATCAGCGAAATGACGCCGAAGATGGTGACGCTGTTGAGAGCGAGCGGATGGTGGCCCGCAAAGGTTTCCTTGAAAGCATAGAGCGGGCTGGTGCCGATATCACCGAACACCACGCCCACAGCGCCGACAGCCAGCCTGAGCAGCGACTGCGGATGGTCGTGGGATTGGGCGGCAGATGGCGACGTCGCGGCGTGGTCAGACATGGAAGTGCCCACTCAAATGAAGATGGCGCGCTAGCATACGCCTGATGGTGCTGCAATGCGGCAGGCCCGGGATGTAGCGCTGGGCGCCAACACCGTGGCCGCAGGTCTGGCACACTCGCCGCGCTCCTACTAAGATGATCGTAAAAGGGAGTACGCCCTCTTGCGCATCGCGTTCCTGCTGTACGACAATCTGACCCAGCTTGATCTCACCGGCCCGGCGCAGGTGCTCAGCCGGATGCCGGGCGCGCGCGTGGATTATGTTGCGGCCGCGCTGGCCCCGGTAATGAGCGATTGCGGGCTGGCGCTGGTGCCGACGGCGACGCTGGCCGGGTCCGGGCAATATGATCTGATCTGTGTGCCGGGCGGATATGGTTGTTCGGCGGTGATGAACGATCCGGAAACGCTGGATTGGCTGCGCGGTCAGGCGCCGGGGTGTGCGTGGATTACCAGCGTGTGCAGTGGATCGCTGATCCTGGCTGCTGCCGGCCTGCTGGATGGTCGCCGCGCTGGGTGCCACTGGGCGTGGGGTGATTATCTGCCGCTGTTTGGCGCCGAATTCGCAGCGGAACGCACCGTGTTCGACGGCAAGTTCATCACCGCCGGCGGCGTAACCAGCGGCATCGATTTCGCGTTTCGTGTGGTGGAACATCTGCACGGGCCCGATGTGGCGGCGACGCTGCGGCTGGCGCTGGAATATGATCCCGAACGCCGCCCCGGCGGCACCCCGGCCACGGCGCGGGCTGACATCGTTGCAAATGTGCGCACTTTGACGGCGCAGCGTCTGGGTCACCGCGATGCTGAAATGCGGGCCGCTGCCGCCCGCTTGATGGGAGAGAAATCATGAAACCGATGGTCGTGCTGGCTGCCCTGATTGCGGCTACCCCCGCGCTGGCCACACCCACGCCGGTGACCGTCCGGGTGATCAGCCAGGGCGCGAAATTCATCGGTACCGGCATGGGCGGGGTGGATGTGGTGCTGGCCGATGCCGCCACCGGCGCTCCGTTGGCAAAGGGCCGCATCGAAGGCGGCACGGGTGATACCGCGAAGATCATGAACGGCGGCCCGCGCGGCACGGCGATGGCCGATGCGAACACCGCCGCGTTCACCGCCACGATCGACATCAGCGAACCCAAGGAAGTCCGGGTGCTGGTGACGGGGCCGGTGGAGCCAGCCGGCGTTGCCGTTTCCAAGCTGGAAACCCGCTGGCTGATCCCCGGCCAGCCGGTGGTGGGCGATGGCTGGGTGGTGGAACTGCCAGGCCTGGCGTTGACGGCGCACAGGGAAGGTGGGCGCGAAGGCGGCCAGGTGGTGGCCGATGTGGCGATGCTGTGCGGCTGCCCGATTGCACCGGGCACGCTGTGGGATGAAAAGCGATTCGAGTTGAAGGCGTGGGTGGGCGGCGCTGCCGTGCCGCTGAAGTGGGCGGGGCAAACCGGCCGTTTCGCCGGCGCCGTGCCGGCAGGCGCAACCTGGGTAACGGCGGTGGACACGCTGTCTGGGGCAACCAGCGCCGCAAAGATCAGCGCAAGCGCAGCGCCCTGATCGCGGGCGCAGTGCCGGCCAGCGAAATGGCGGCATCCACGAAATGCAGCGCCTGCACCATGCCGGCGTTATCGGCCTGCGCCCACGCCGCAAACGACGCGGCCGACGCGAGGCCATAGAAGATCGCCAGCCCGGCGAGCGGCCGATCGCGCGCGGCCCGCCAGCGCATCCACACCACCACGGCAGCAGGCACGAGCACAAACAAAACCATGGACTCGGCGATCTCAACCGCGCGCAGCGGTTGCGGCGCCGGCAGGTCGGCGGGCCAGTCGCGCATCTTCCAGCCCAGCCAGGCATTCAGGCTGGCTAAAGCGACTTCGGCCAGGATCCACAGCCGCAGCAGTGCATCGGGTGCGGAAAGGCCGGCAGGGCTGGGCGCGTTCGGCATGGTGATGCCATAGCAAGGCCAGCCGTGCAGCGCGAGGCTTGCAGACAACGCCAGCGGCGCCCACCTTGAGGGTACTTGCCTTTGAAAAGGAGCCGACCCATGGCCAACCCACTTGCCAGTTTTGCCGTTCGTGCCGTGGCCGCCGCCGCCAGCCGCCAGATTGCCTCACGCGTGTCGGGCTCGCATCTGGGCGCCATCGGCAATGTTGCCGCCGTCGCGCTGCCGTTCGTGTTGCGCCGGGTATCGCCGCTGGGAATGGTGGCGATGGCGGTGGGTGCGTGGGGTGTGGGCCGTTTGGCGAAATCCGCTCCGGCTTCGGCTGAGCTGGCCGATCAGCAGCCGGACGCTGCACGCCGCCCGCCGCTGCCGCCACCCGGCGCCTTCTGATTGAACTCCCCCTCCGCTCCGGCTATCCCCTGCAGGGTAAAGGGGAAGATTTTCATGGCTCGTTTCGTTTCGCTGATAGCGCTCGCTGCGGCGCTGGCCGCGCCCACCATGGCCCAAACCGCCGACAAGTCAGTGGAAAAGTCTGCCGAAGCAGCTGTCCCCACCCCCAACCGCGTCGTCGCCAAGCGCGCCGGCACATTTGGCGGCGTGAAGATGAATTACACCGCCATCGCTGGCGAAACCTTCCTGAAAGACAAGGACGGCAAGCCCACCGCCGCCATTTTTTCCACCACCTATCTCAAAGAAAACCCGGAAGCCAATCGCCCGGTGTTCTTCCTGTTCAACGGCGGCCCCGGCTCGGGCAGCTTGTGGCTGCACATGGGGGCGTTCGGGCCAAAACGGGTCAATATTCCCGATGCCAAGGATGATGGCGCGCCGCCGTACGACATCACGGACAATCCGGAATCGCTGCTCGACGCGGCCGATCTGGTGTTTATCGATCCGGTCGGCACCGGCTGGTCCCACGCGCTGGGCAAGACTGATCCCAAGGACTTCTGGGGCGTCAACAGCGATGCCAAATCGGTCGCCGAGTTCATCCGGCTGTGGCTCAACGAGCATAACCGCTGGAACGCACCCAAGTTTCTGGGCGGGGAAAGCTATGGCACCACCCGCTCCGCCGCTGTCGCGCATGAGCTGAACCGGGGCTATAATGATGTCGCGCTGAACGGCGTCATCCTGATCTCTGCCATTCTCGATTTCGGGCTGGAGGCGGAGGATGAAGGCAACGAGATGCAATATATGGGCTTGTTGCCCAGCTATGCCGCCGCCGCCTGGTATCACGAGAAAATCAGCCCAAAGCCAGCCAGCGTCGAGGAGTGGGTGGCCGAAGCCCGCGCCTTTGCCAGCGGGGCGTACATCACCGCGCTGATCAAGGGGAACAGCCTGCCTGCCGAAGAACGGCTGGCGATCCGCAAGCAATTGGCGCGCTTCACCGGCTTGTCGGAAACCTATCTGGAGCAGGCCAATCTGCGGGTGACACCGGGGCGGTTCTACAAGGAATTGCTGCGTGATCGCGGCCTCACGATTGGCCGCCTCGATGCGCGCTACACCGGCAAGGATTATGACAGCGCCGGCGAGGGGCCGGACAATGATCCCAGCTTCTACGGCATCGATGCGTCGTACCCGGCGGCGTTGAATGCCTATCTGCGCGGCGATCTTGGGTACAAGACCGATCGCAGCTATGTGTCGATCGGCGGCGTTGGCGCGTGGGATTGGCGGCTGGGCAATGGCCGCGATAGCTATGTGAACGTCGCCCCCGGCCTGGCCCGCACCCTGCGCGAAAACAGCCGCACCAAAGTGTGGGTGGGGCAGGGCTGGTATGATTTTGCCACCCCCTTCCACTTCGCCGAATATTCGATGAACCGCCCCGGCTGGCCGCAGGGCCGCACCGAATTCCATTACTACGACGCCGGCCACATGATGTATGTGCGCGCCGCCGACCGGGTGAAATTGTCGTCTGACTTGAGGGACTTCATCCGCCGTCAGAAGTGAGGCCAAGCGGGCCATGCACAGTGCACAGCACAGTGCATGGACTCCGCCGCACCTTTTCTTGGCTTCCTTCCCCACCCCAGCGGACTCGGCGGCTCTGCCGCCAGCCGCGCCCACGAGGCCAACCAACACAGGCAAAATATGCCTCCGGCGGGCAGGGGTGACCCCTGCACCCGTTTGATTTTGGGCGGTCCCTCACCATCAAGCCGCCGTCATGCGGGCGCAGGCCAGCATCCACCGCGCCGCGTGGGCCATCATCGTTGCAGGGTGCGCGGGCTCATCAATGGATGCTGGCCTGCGCCAGCATGACGGGTGAAGTGGTTCGCCCCTTTCCTGCGTCACCCCGGACTTGATCCGGGGCCAAGCTTTCTGCACGATCAAGACTGCTGTCGCGTGATGCAGGCTTGCAGTCGCCTGATGTAAGGGCGGAAGTTAAGTATAATGTCCCCGGAATTTCCTGCAACGGGGTCGCGGTGTCCCGTGAAATCTGGATAGCAGCACCCGAGGCCCGACCTGATGACAGCTGATATTCTTCTCGTTTTGATCCTGGTTCCAGTGTTCGTCATTGTACTACAGAAATATATTGAATTTCGAGCGATCTACGCGCCCCCAAGCGAGAAATACCTCCTAAATTTCGAAAAAACTTCCGGTGCAATATCTACGACAATCGTTAAGGCTATCCCGACGATTCGAATTGCCATGCTTGGTGCCGAGATTTTGCTCCTGTATGTTTTTGGCTTTTTTGACGAGCCGACCCTTAAATGGTCAGCTATCGGTGGAGTGGATATTTGAATACCTGCGACGTCTGCACTGGTGAACTGGCGTCTCGTCTATGACGTGTAAGCAACATGCCGCGCTGGAGGCTGCTGCCTTGGAGAACCGAATTACGGTGACAGTGCCCTTATTGATTTTCCACTGCTGGAGTGACAGTGTCCGGCCATGGCTTGGTTGGCGCGATATGTGGTGCCCGGTGTGGCACATCATGTCACGCAGCGGGGCAATGGCCGGGAATTTCGGTAATAGTGCACCAAATTGCACGGTGTTCGCTCTGCATCAGCGCAAGCTGGACCCCGGATCAAGTCCCGGGTGACGTGTGGAGGATGAGGGGTGCTCCTGAACAAATGGGTGCAGGGACGAGTCCCTGCCCGCCGGAGGCCGCTAGACGACGTGCTGGGCCTTGCGCGGGGAGAAGGCGAGGCGGGGCAATGGTGCCACGTCGGCGTTGGTTGGCAATGTTCTTGGGTGTATCGGGCATCGTGGTTCCCTTGGGCGTTTCCTCCGCTTGCGTTGGGGGAGCTTAGCAAATAGTCGCGGGCGCACAACGCAGGGGAACGAAAATGGCTGATTCGATCAACAAGGTGGTGCTGGCCTATTCGGGCGGGCTCGACACGAGCGTGATTCTGAAATGGCTGCAAACCGAATATGGCTGCGAGGTCGTCACCTTTACCGCCGATCTGGGGCAGGGCGAGGAACTGGAGCCGGCGCGGGCCAAGGCGCTGCTGCTGGGGATCAAGCCGGAAAACATCTTCATCGACGATCTGCGCGAGGAATTCGTGCGGGATTATGTGTTCCCGATGATGCGCGCCAACGCGTTGTATGAAGGGCTGTATCTGCTCGGCACGTCGATTGCGCGGCCGCTGATTGCCAAGCGACAGATCGAGATTGCCAAGATGGTCGGCGCCGATGCCGTTTCCCACGGCGCCACTGGCAAGGGCAATGATCAGGTGCGGTTCGAGCTGGGCTATTACGCGCTGGCTCCCGATATCCGCATCATCGCGCCGTGGCGGGAATGGTCCCTGACCAGCCGCGAGGCGCTGATTGCGTTTGCGGAAGCTCACCAGATTCCGGTGGCCAAGGACAAGCGCGGCGAAAGCCCGTTTTCGACCGATGCCAATTTGCTGCACACCTCCAGCGAAGGCAAGGTGCTGGAAGATCCGTGGGAAGAGGTGCCGGACCATGTTTACAGCCGCACCGATCGCCCGGAAGACGCGCCCGACACGCCGGAGGTTATCACCGTCGATTTTGAACGCGGCGATGCGGTGGCCGTGAATGGCGAGGGGCTGTCGCCTGCCACGCTGCTGGCCCGGCTGAACGATCTGGGCAAGCGCCACGGCATCGGCCGGCTTGATCTGCTGGAAAACCGGTTTGTCGGCATGAAATCGCGCGGGCTTTATGAAACGCCGGGCGGCACCATCCTGCACATCGCGCACCGCGGCATCGAGCAGATCACGCTCGACCGCGGTGCCGCGCATCTGAAGGACGAGCTGATGCCGAAATATGCAGAGCTGCTGTATAACGGCTTCTGGTTCAGCCCCGAGCGCGAGATGTTGCAGGCCGCGATCGATCACAGCCAGGCCAAGGTGACCGGCACGGTTCGCCTCAAGCTATACAAGGGCAGCGCGGGCGTGGTGGGGCGCAAGTCGCCTTACAGCTTGTATTCGGCGGGCATTGTTACCTTTGAAGATGACAAGGGCGCCTATGACCAGCGCGACGCGGCGGGCTTCATCAAGCTGAACGCGCTGCGGCTGCGGCTGTTTGGGCGCCGAGATGGGCTTTGAATAGCCAAATTGTTAACGAATCATTAGCAAATGTTGATAGACAATTAATTTATCGTATGGCACGTAAGCTGTAGGCGGCGCCACGGGGGTGTCCGCGCCTAGTTGTGGAGTGTGCCATGCGCCTCAATGTTCTTCTCGTGTCTGCAGCGCTTGCCTTTGCGGCGTCGCCTGGTGCTGCCCAAGTGCTGTTCTCGCAGAACTTCAACTCGCTGCCGCAGGGGATTCCGGCGCTCGGCGTGCCGGGTTTCACGACCACTGGGACGGTGGATGTGGTGACCAGCGGCAATTTCAGCATCGACTGCGTCGGTAACGCTGGCAAATGCCTTGATATCGACGGCACGCCGGGCCCTGGGTCCTTGACCACCAACACGATAAACTATCTTGCCGGTCGGCAGCTCACCCTGAGCTTCGATGTCAGCGGCAACCAGCGCGACGCGACCACGGACCGTTTCATCTGGACGACCAATTTCGGGCAGACGACCGATATCACCGGATTTGCCTGCCTGACCGGCTTTGATCCCGGCCAATGCAACCCCGGCGATTACACCGGCTTGTCGACGCTTGGTGCCTACAGTGAAAATATTGCCGGAACCCGCAATTGGCTTAGCCCGTAAAATTCAGCTGATTGGCGGCCGAGGGGCAGGAATTAGATTTTGGGCAGCTGGCGGTCGCGCTGCTTCATTGCCGGGGATGATCCGGATCTAGAGGCGATTGAGGTTTGCGGGTTGACGGGCGGGGTTT
>NZ_JBDNFM010000017.1:0-6440 GCF_041689835.1 Sandarakinorhabdus sp. | reverse complement strand
GGCCACCGCGGTGTTTGTCCAGATCGTGAACCAGCCATAAAAGCGCACCAGTTCGCCGGCCGCATCACCGCCGCGATCGGCCACATTCACGGCAAATTGCACCAGCAAGGCAGTACCCGTCAGCACCGCAATGGCGGCGGCCACAATCCTTGATCTACCGGTGATCCACATATCCATCTGCAATTGCTAGCCCAGCCGGGCGCCAGCGCAAAGCCTGTCGCCATTGGGGGGTGGCGCTGATGGGCATGAAAATCGCCGCGCTGAAAAAAGCGCCGGGCGTGGGCACTGGTAATGATAGCCGGCACGGTGGCGGCACCCGCCTCGCGTCACCGACGATGTGATGGTCGGCGGCGGGCGCGCGGCCAAGTGTGAGGCACAATGATCTGACCTTGCGCACCCGCATCGACGTGCTGTCGGGCACGGCCGTACTGGTTGGCACTGCCGTGACGATTTCCCCCGCTTCGATACCAGATCCAACAGATGCCTTCGCAGTTGCAGCAGGTGGAACGAACGGCTAAAGCGACCATCTATGTTCAAACTCCCCGATCACAAAGACCGCGCCAAGACCGCCGCCGACGCGAGGCTGGCAAAGCTGGAAAAATTCAAGGCCGCCGCGCCCAGCGACGATGCAATCGCCGCTGCCCGCCAGCGCGCTGAAAAGCGCGCCCAGAAAGAAGCCGAAGCCAAGACGGCCCGCGCCGAACGCGCTCGCCAGATGGCCGAGGAAAAGAAGGTCAAGGAAGCCCAGCGCGAGAAGCAGGTGGAACAGCAGCGCCTGGAAGCGATCTCGCGCGACGCCGCCCAAAAGGCCGCCCGCGACGCCCGCTACGCCGCCCGCAAACAACGCGTGCGCTGAACCGGGCCAAAGGCCCGTCGTCACCATCGCGGCGCTACCAACATTCGATCACGGATCTTCGCGGCCTTCGCCGACTGCTTTTTGTTGCGCGGTATCTGCCAAGGCATGTGCGGAACACGGCGCGCACTGCGGCATCAGTTCTGGCCCGGTTCTGCGCCAATTCCCGTTCACCGCCAATGGCAACCGCGCTGCGTGCAGTTCGCCGGGCGCAATGACGGACATTTGTCCAGACAAAGCCACCGCCCTGCAAACACGAAGAGGCGGCCATCCTCTCCGATGACCGCCCCCTTGCGAGCTGGTTGGTGCCGGATCAGACCTTATTTGATGTCTGCCCACACCTTGCGATACGACAGATAACCAAGACCGGTCAGGATGATCAGGAACAGGATCACGGCAAAGCCGGTTTCCTTCCGATTTTCCAGCTTGGGCTCTGCCGTCCAGGTCAGGAAGGCAGTCACGTCCTTCGCATATTGGTCCTTGGTTGCCGCAGCCCCGTCGGCATAAGTCACCTGACCGTCGGCCGCGAGCGGCGGTGGCATGGCGATGTTGACGCTGTGAAAATAGGGATTGTAGTAAAGTGTGTCGGGCTTGGTCCAACCCTTCGGCACATCATCGGAATAGCCGGTGAGCAGCGAATACAGATAGTTGGTGCCATCCGGGCGCGCCTTGGTGATCAGCGACAGATCGGGCGGATACGCGCCGTTCTGTGCTGCCCGGGCCGCCGCTTCGTTGGCATAAACCAGCGGGAACTTGTCCGCACCGGTCGCCTTGCGGGTGGTCGGCTCGCCGTTAGAGTCGATCGCAGCCACGTCATACTCGGCAGCGATGGTCTTGATCTGGCCAGCGTTGTAACCAAGGTCAGTCAGATCGCGGAAAGCGATACGGTTGATCGAGTGGCAAGCCGAGCAGACTTCCTTGTACACCTGAAAGCCGCGCTGCAGCTGGGCGCGATCAAACGTGCCGAACACGCCGATGTTGCCCGGGCCATTGTGCGCCCATTCCATGTGCTTGGGATATTTGTGCAGTTCCTTGACCATGTCGCGCGAGACGGATTCGCGGGGGGCGATTGCCCCCCACAAAACGTTCACGACGAACAGCAGGCCGATGGCGAGCGCGCCGAGACGAATCATCTATGTCTCTCCTTATTCGGCTGGCTGCGCGAGCGGCATAGAACCACTCTTGCCGTATTTGGCCAGCACGGCCTCCGAGATGGAACCCGGCAGCGGCGTGGTCTTCTCCAGCTTGGAGACGATCGGCAGGATGATGAGGAAGTGAGCGAAGTAATAGGCCGTCAGAACCTGGCTGAGACGCACCCATGGTTCCTCCGCCGGCTTGCCGCCGCACACGCCCAACACCACGGCTACCACCACGAACACCCAGAACAACGCGCGGCTGAGCGGGCGGTAGTCGTTGGAACGCACCGGTGAGGTATCGAGCCAAGGCAGCAGGAACAGCAGCAGGATCGATGCAAACATCGCCAGCACGCCCCAAAGCTTGGCCGGAACGCCAAGGAAATCAGAGGTGAAGGCACGCAGGATCGCGTAAAAGGGCCAGAAATACCATTCCGGCACGATGTGGGCCGGCGTGGAAAGCGGGTTGGCCGGGATATAATTGTCCGGTTCGCCCAGGCTGTTCGGCATGAAGAACACAAAGGCCGCAAACAGGATCAGATAGACCCCAAGGCCAACGAAATCCTTGGCTGTGTAATAGGGATGAAACGGAATGGTGTCGGCTTCCGACTTCACGTCCACGCCGGTCGGATTGTTTGAACCCGGGATGTGCAGCGCCCACACGTGCAGGATGATCACCCCAAACGTTACGAACGGCAGCAGATAGTGCAACGAGAAGAAACGGTTCAGAGTGGCGTTGTCGGGCGAGAAGCCGCCGAGAAGCCATGTCTGGATAGCGGTGCCGACCAGTGGCAGCGCCGAAAACAGCCCGGTGATGACCTGCGCACCCCAGAAGCTCATCTGGCCCCACACCAGCACATAGCCCATGAACGCAGTGGCCATCATCAACAGGAATATGACCAGGCCAAGCATCCACAACACTTCGCGCGGCGGCTTGAACGAGCCGTAATACAGCCCGCGAAAAATATGGATGTATACGACGCCGAAGAAGAAACTGGCACCGACAGCATGCATGTAGCGGATCATCCAGCCGCCGTTGACGTCGCGCATGATGTGCTCGACCGAATCAAAGGCAACGCGGGTATCTGCCGCAAAGTGCATGGCGAGAACCACGCCGGTGATGATCTGGATGACCAGCGCCACGCCGGCCAGCACGCCGAAATTGTAAAAAGCATTCAGGTTCTTGGGCGTGGGATAACCCGGGCCCAAGGCGCTGAACACGAGGCGGGGCAGCGGCAAGCGCTCGTCCACCCATTTGCCGACGGCCGAGGTCGGCTGATATTGCTTGGCCCAGGGAAAACTCATGGTCCTTGTCCTCAGCCGATGGTCACGGAAGTGGGTGACTTGAACTTGTAGGGCGGCACTTCCAGGTTCTTGGGAGCCGGGCCCTTGCGGATGCGCGCAGCGGCATCGTAGTGCGAACCGTGGCAGGGGCAGAAATAACCGCCGAAATCACCCTTGGCTTCACCTTCGGCCGCACCAAGCGGCACGCAACCAAGGTGAGTGCATACGCCCAGCGTGATCAGCCACTGCTCGCTGCCAGGCTTGGTACGTTCAGCCAGCGACTGCGGGTCACGCAGCGATGCCACATCCACCTTATTGGATTCAGCGATTTCTGCCGGCGTCAATTGCCGGGCAAAAACCGGCTTGCCGCGCCAGCTTGCCTTGATGGCCTGGCCGGGCTGCACCGCCGACAGGTCGAGATCGATGCTGGCCAGCGCCAGAACATCGGCCGACGGATTCATCTGGTTCACCAGTGACCATACAACCGGCAAGACCCCGGCGCCGGCAAAGGCCGCCGTTGCCACGTAAATAAAGTCTCGGCGACGTTCGCCGCCAGGACCGAGATCATCGACAGTCGCCTGCCGCACTTCGCTAGCCATCTTGCCCCTTCCGGAATTTGATGCGCGTTCAGCAAGCCTAAAGCTCGCCCGCATGGTGCGCCGGGATAGACAAGCGAATGCCGCAACGCAACGGAGAAAAGCCGCACACCCCCCGGACATTTTGGCGCGGACATGGCCACTTGGTAACATTATCATAGTAGCCGGGCTGCTGTGGGGGGTTTCGCGCCGCCACAAGCCTGTTTAAGGCAGGTGCATGATCGAGCTTGATGACCAGCAACAGGCCGCCCAGGCCTGGTTCCGCTCCCTCCGCGATAGCATCTGGGCGATGTTGGAACAGCTGGAAGATGAATCGACGCTGCCCGGCACCGCCGGCCGTTTCGAAAAGCGGCCGTGGAACCGCAGCGACCATGCCAAAACGGATGGCGATGGAGGCGGCGGCGAGATGGGCCTGATGAAGGGCCGACTGTTTGAAAAGGCCGGGGTGAATATTTCCACCGTCTACGGCGAATTCAACCCGGAATTCGCCAAGCAGATAAACGGTGCCGCCGACGATCCGCGCTTTTTCGCCACCGGTATCAGCCTTGTCATCCACCCGGCCAACCCGCTGGTGCCGGCCGTGCACATGAACACACGTATGCTGGTCACCACCAAGCGCTGGTTTGGCGGCGGTGTCGATCTCAACCCGGCGCTGCCCGACGACGCCGAAACTGCTGCCTTCCACGCCGCCGTGAAGCACACCTGCGATCGCCACCACCCGGATTATTACCCGGCCCATTCGAAGTGGGCAGAGGAGTATTTCTGGGTCCCGCACAGGCGTCGCCATCGCGGCGTCGGCGGCATATTTTACGATCACCTGAACAGCGGCGACTGGGCGGCGGATTTTGCCTACACGCAGGATGTTGGCCGCTGCTTTCTGGAAACGTATCCAAAGTTGGTGCGCGCCAAGATGCACGAGCCCTTCAGCGATGAACAACGCACCACCCAACTGAAATATCGCGGCCTCTATGCCGAGTTCAACCTGGTTTATGATCGCGGCACCACGTTCGGCCTGAAAACCGGCGGCAACACCGATGCCATCCTGATGAGCCTGCCGCCGCTTGCCATCTGGGAATGACGACATGACAGCAGGCGGAACCATGGTTGCATCGCAGGTGATCGCGGTGCCCGCCGGACAAATCGCCACTATCGTCACTTGCCTTGAAATGACCGCGCCGCCGCCGCGGGTCGCCCCGGTGCGATCGGCGCTCAAGCTGGAACGCTGGACAGCACCCTTCGATCTTGAGCGTTATCGCGCGCTGTTTCGCGCCGTCGGCCAGCCGTGGCTGTGGCGCGGACGGCTGGTACTGGACGATGCGGCGCTGGCGGCCACGCTGGGCGCACCCAGCCTCGAAGTGCATATCGCCGCAAGGCGTGACGGCACCCCGCAAGGGCTGCTGGAGCTGGATTTTTCAGGCCACCGCCAGTGCGAGCTGGCCTACGTCGGGCTGGTGCCGGAATTGACCGGGCGCGGCCATGGCAGCTGGCTGATGGGCCACGCGATGGGGCGGGCGTGGAAAGACGGCATTGACCGCGTCTGGGTTCACACCTGCGATCTGGATCATCCCGGCGCACTGGCCTTTTACCAGCGCTGCGGCTTCCGGCCGTATCAGCGGCTGGTGGAGATGTACGACGATCCGCGCACCAGCGGCCTCTATCCAGCGGATACTGCGCCTAGCGTTCCGCTGCTCTGAAATGGCGGGCGACTGTCATGACTTTAACGCGCTGCTGACGATCTGCTGATACGCCGACGCACTGGCGGCACCGATGCCGACCGTGACCAGGCAATTGCCGATGCCCGGAAACAGCGCGTGCAGGAAACGGCCAACACCGTTCAGCCCGGCGATCCGCGCCACCACGTCCAGCGCTGCGCCCGCCCCTTCGGCCAAGATGCCGATGCCGATCACGCCGAACAGGCCCAGCAGCAAAAACAGAGTTAATTGCAGGCCGTGCCCGTCGCTGAGCGTCCAGCTGCGGCGCAACAGGCCAAAGGGCGTGCCGGGTTCGACCAGCGCCGCCGCGCCCGACAAAAACAAGAGCCGGGCAAAGAGCCACAGTCCCGGCACCACCAGCAACAGCAGACCCAGCCCCACCGGCAGCGATCCCGCCAATTGGGCCAACGCAAACACCGGAAACGCCGCCAGTGCCGCCGCCAGCGCATCGCGCGGGGTGTCGCCGCGGCGCAGCACCAGATGCGTCGCCGCAAGCTGGCCAAACGCGCCGATCAGGCTGGGCAGTGCCACGCGCAGCAGCAATTGCTGGTTGCTGATATTGTCGATGCTGGTGGGCGCCGGCGGGCCGAACAAAGCCACAGCTACCACCGGCAGCAGCGCAAACGGCGCGGCCAGAATGAACAGTCGGCCCAGATCAGCGCGCAGCGCGGCCGACATCATGTCCCACAAGGTGGCGGCCGACAAACGTACCATGGTCGGCCTCATACCAAGTCGCGTTGATCGCGACTCGCGGGGGGATTCCCAAGGGTCTAAAAGTGTGAATCTATGGCGATGTGCTCAGGTAGGACATCGTCATGGGGACTGGGATCGCGCTTCGGGATGATTTTGACGCGGTAAGGCT
>NZ_JBDNFM010000016.1:0-13959 GCF_041689835.1 Sandarakinorhabdus sp. | reverse complement strand
GCACACTGCCATCGGGGTTCATGTTGGGCACGATGTGGAAAGTCGCCTCGCTGCGGAGTTTTCGCGCCGCCGGGTCGTGCGGGTCGGTCAGCCGCTCCAGCGCGCCTTCCATCCACCACTCCGCCATGCTTTCGCCGGGATGCTGGCGGGCATAAAGCCACACGGATTTGGCGCCCGTGCCCACCACCAGGCGGTCGATGGGCCGACCATCGAGGCTGTGGCCCAGCACATCCGCCGCCACGCCCGGCCGGGCCGCGATGCGGGCAATGAGGTCGTGGTGGCGTTCAAGGCTGTAGGGCGCGAAATAGGCCAGCCAGATCTGGTCCACCTCTGGTGTGACGATGATGGTGAGGGTGCCGCCCGCGGATTTGGCATCGAAACTGGTCTCGGCCCGCCGCCAGCTCTGGCGATCGTCGGACACACAGGCGCGGTAGTCGGGCCAGCCACCGGGATAGGCGCTGCCATTCAAATCGATGATGCGGATGACGCAGCGCTGGCCCTTGGCGCCCGACAGGCGGAAATGGAACCACTGGTAGAAATCGCTGTTGGCATCCTTGTTGATGCTCAGCACGATCTCGTGCGGGCCGGTGATGCGTTCGGCTTTGATGTTGCCGGAATCGAATGCGCTATCGGCGCGAATCATTGGGCGATTTTCACTTTCAGCTTCACGCTTTGCCCGCTCTGGCCGGGAAAGTTTTTGAGCAGGGCTTCGAGCAGCACCGGCGCGGCGCTGAACGGGTCGGCAGCGGGGGCGATGGTGGTGGCGCGGCCTTCCCACACGGTGGTGTTGTCGCTTCTGCGGCTGATCTGCATCGTCATCAGCGCGGCGGTGACAGTGCGCGCGCCGCCGCCAATCGGGAACGACAAACCGCCGCCAACACCGCCATTCCAGCCGCCGGTGCCGCCGCCTAGCCCGATGGAAAAGGGAGAGCGGCGCTGAACCAGCTCGCTGTTGCCGGTGAGTGCGATGCGGGCGACATAATCGGCCGGCTGGCCCTCGGCCACGGGCTTGAAGCCGGCACGGGCAAGCGCGCCATTGGCTGCCGCCGCCAACACGCTGAATTGCAGTGAGGGCGGCGCTGGCGGCGCACCGGCGCCTGCTGGCGGCGCGGCTGGTTCGACGGCGATGCTGGCACCGATAATCGCCGGCGCTGGCGGCGCCAGCAGGTGAAAACGGGTGACCTCGACGCGGGCGGTCGCCGCGATGGCCGCTGCCGGCAGCAACAACAGTGAAGCACTGATTGCGGCAAAGGTTAGAGCATGGTTGAAGGTGGGGCGGC
The DNA here is from genome assembly GCF_041689835.1 of Sandarakinorhabdus sp. Lineage (GTDB taxonomy): Bacteria > Pseudomonadota > Alphaproteobacteria > Sphingomonadales > Sphingomonadaceae > Sandarakinorhabdus. The sequence continues at coordinate 12,679 of NZ_JBDNFM010000016.1, read as the reverse complement.
GCATGGCAGATTTCCAGGATGGTGTTGCAGGCAGCTTGCATGTGAGCCAGCCGGTTGCAACCCAAGCTGAACGAGCCAGGGTTTTGGCTGCTGCGATGGTTGACAAAGCGCCCGCGCTCCCTTAGCCCCGGCCGACCAATTCAACCCCTGATTCAGCCCGGAATTTTCCATGAAGGTCCGCAACAGCCTCAAGAGCCTCAAGGGCCGCCACCGCGATTGCCAGGTCGTGCGCCGCCGTGGCCGCACCTACGTGATCAACAAGACCAACCCGCGCTTCAAGGCCCGCCAGGGCTGAACCCGGCGCAGCTGTCCCACGCGGCAGCTGGTTGAAACGCAAGCCCCTGCCATCCGGCGGGGGTTTTGCTGTTTTTGGATATGCCCATGCTGCGCGCAGTTGTCTTTGATGTCGGCAATGTGCTGTTCGATTGGAACGTTCGTGCCTTTTACGCGCATTTCATCCCCGATCCAGCGCGGCTGGACTGGTTTCTCGCCGAAGTCGTCACCCCGGCGTGGCATTTCCAGCATGACGCGGGCCGCCCCTTTGCCCAAACCAGCGCCGAACTGATCGCCCGCTTCCCGGCCGAGGCCGATCTGATCAGCCTGTTCGGCCCGCACTTCAACGAGACCATCACGGGCGCGATCCCCGGCATGATCGAATTGGTGGAGCGCCTGTCGGCGCGCGGCGTGCCGTTGTTTGCCATTACCAATTTCAGTCACGAATTCTGGCCGCCGTTCCGCGCGCAATGGCCGGTTTTCGACCTTTTCCAGAACATCATCGTATCGGGTGAGGAACGGCTGACCAAGCCCGGCGCCGCCATCTACCAGCTCGCGCTGTGCCGATTCGGTTTGGTACCGCGCGAGGGGCTGTTTGTTGATGATCGGCCCGAAAATATCGCGGCGGCACAGGCCAATGGCTTTGCCGGTCACCTGTTCACAAATGCCGAAACACTCGCTGCCGAACTGGCCGCGGCGGGCCTTCTCGCTCAATAATTCTTCAGCTCGTCTCCGGTGAGGTGCACGACGTGGACGACGTTGGTGGTGCCTGGCGTGGAGAACGGCACGCCTGCGATCAGCACCAGCGGGTCGCCGCCGCGGGCAAGGCCGGTGCGCAGCGCCATGCGCTTGGATTTGGCCACCATGTCTTCGAAATTGCCGACATCGCGGGTGGTGACGGCGTGTACGCCCCACACCAGCGCCATGCGCCGCGCCGTGGTCTGGCTGGGGGTGAGGCACAGCACCGGCACCGATGGCCGTTCGCGTGCCGCCCGCCGCGCGGTGGAGCCGGAAATGGTGAAGCAGGCGATGGCGCGCGCGCCCACCGTGCGGCTGATTTCGGCCGCCGCTGCCGTGATGGCGGCAGCGGTGGAGCGGCCGACCGCCACTTCGGTAAAATGCACGCGGCCATAATAACCGGGATCAGCCTCCACCTGGCCCGCGATGGCATCCATCATGGTGACGGCTTCCACCGGCCAATCGCCAGCGGCGCTTTCGGCGGACAGCATCACCGCGTCCGCCCCGTCATAGATGGCGGTGGCCACATCCGAAACTTCGGCGCGGGTGGGCGAAGGGCTGGTGATCATCGATTCCAGCATCTGCGTCGCCACCACCACCGGCTTGCCCAGGCTGCGCGCCATGGCGACGATGCGTTTTTGTGCGGGCGGCACGTTTTGCGGCGGCAGTTCGACACCCAGATCGCCGCGCGCCACCATCACCGCATCGGCGATTTCCAATATTTCCTCCAGCCGCTCCAGCGCTGCCGGTTTTTCGATCTTGGCTAGCAGCGCGGCGCGGCCGCCGATCAGGCTGCGGGCTTCGGCCACGTCTTCGGGGCGCTGCACAAAGCTCAATGCGATCCAATCCACCCCGCAATCCAGCGCAAAGGCCAGATCGGCGCGATCCTTTGGCGTCAGCGCCGGCAGCGGCACCACCACATCGGGCACATTCACGCCCTTGTTGTCCTTGATGGTACCGGGCACTTCCACCACGCAATCGATGGCGTCGGCCGAAACGGCGGTGGCGCGCAGCACGATCTTGCCATCATCCACCAGCAGCCGCGCACCGGGGTGCAACGCGGCAAAAATCTCCTTGTGCGGCAGGCATACGCGCGCACCGTCGCCGGGCGCGGTGTGGCGGTCGAAACGGAACGCCTGGCCCTTCACCAGTTCAGCGCTGCCGCCGGCGACGCGGCCCACACGCAGTTTGGGGCCTTGCAAATCGGCGAGGATGGCAATGGGCCGCCCGCCTGCCTTCTCGACGGCGCGCACGGCCGCGATCAGCTTGCCCTGGCTTTCGTGGCTGCCGTGGCTCATGTTCACCCGGAAGGCGTCGGCGCCGGCGGCGTGCAGCTTGCCGATCATTTCTTCGGTGGCCGACGCCGGGCCCAATGTGGCCAGCACCTTGACCCGGCGCGCCCTTGGTTGAAGATGTCGGCTCATGCAGGCGCCTTGTCGTTGATCTGCCGCCACTCTAGCGGCTGATGCGGCCCAGTGCCACAGAAGAGAGACAGAGCGATGACGATCCTGGCCGATGACGCAGTGCGGGAACAGCTTGAAGCCGCAGCCTTTCGCCGTCTGATGCTGCACCTTGAGCAGCGCAGCGATGTGCAGAATATCGATTTGATGGGCTGGAGCGGCTTTTGCCGTAACTGCCTTGGCGACTGGCTGCACGAGGAAGCCGAAAAGCGCGGACTGGTCTTGAGCAAGGACGAGGGGCGCAGCCATGTTTGCGGGATGAGCCAAGCGCAATGGAAGGCGTTGCACCAGCAACCTGCCAGCAAGGAACAACTGGATCGTATGGCCGAATCGCTGGCGAAGAACGAGGCCGTCCGGTAACCGGCTCCGACAAGACTTCACTACAGGGATCATCATGACCGACGAGAACGTGTCCGCCACCCAGTTGCGCCTGTTCATCGAGCGCATCGAAACGCTGGAAGAGGAAAAGAAGGGCACCGCCGACGACATCAAGGATGTCTATGCCGAAGCCAAGGGCACCGGATTCGACATCAAGACGATGAAATCGCTGGTGCGCTTGCGGAAAATGGAAGCGGCCGCCCGGCAGGAAGCCGAAGCGTTGCTGGAAACTTACAAGGCCGCGCTCGGCCTGTGAACGGGGGAAAACTGATGATACTTTATGGCGGAAAACTGTCACCGTTCGTGATGCGGCCGCTGCTGGTGAGCCGGGCCAAGGGCGCGGAAGTGACGTTGGGAAACTTCGAAGGCGGCATCAAGTGCCCGGACTATCTGGCCCTGTGTCCGACGGGCAAGATGCCGCTGCTGGTCGATGGCGATCTGGCGTTGCCGGAAAGCCAGGTCATCGCCGATTATCTGGACATGGCGTTGCCTGGCCCGAAACTGGTGCCGACCGATGCCGCCGGCGCTGCCAAGGTGCGGCTGCTGGTGCGGCTGGCAGACAGCTATGTGGTGCCGCAACTGGGCGGGCTGTTCCGTGGCCGCGAGAACCCCGCCGGCGTGCCCGACGCACTTAAGGGCATGGCCGAGGCGCTGGGCTATATCGAGCATTACCGCAACGCCGCCGATGAATTTGCCCATGGTGACAGCTTCACCCAGGCAGATGCCGCGCTGATCCCGCTGTTTTTCTTCTTCGATGCGCTGGACGGCAAGATGCCAACCAAGGCGCTGGTGACGGCAAATCCCGGCCTCGCTGCCTGGTGGGCCCGCGCCAAGGCCAGCCCGCTGGGCGCGCAGGCGATTGCCGAACAGGCCGAAGGCTTGAAACAGATGATGGCCAGCCGCGCCAGTTGATTGCCGGCAGCGCCGCACCGCGATAGGCTGTAGGCAAAGAGGGAAATCCGGATGCAGATGACGCTGACCATCAATGGCCAGAACCACGCGGTGGAGGCCCCGGCCGCCGCCTTGCTGGTGGAGGTTTTGCGCGATCAATTGGGGCTGACCGGCACCCACATCGGCTGCGACACCAGCCAGTGCGGCGCGTGCAACGTGCTGGTGGACGGCGCGGCGGTGAAGGCGTGCAACATTCTGGCAGCGCAGGCGCAGGGCGCGGCGATCACCACCATCGAAGGCGTTGGTGGAGGTGGGGGCACCGCCGAAGCGCTGCACCCCATGCAGCAGGCGTTCCGCACCGAGCACGGCCTGCAATGCGGATTCTGCACGCCGGGCATGGTGATGGCCGGATTGGAAATGGTGCGCAAGCATGGCACCACGCTGACGCCGGAACTGGTCACCCACGAGCTCGAAGGCAATCTGTGCCGCTGCACGGGCTACATCAATATCGTCAAGGCGATCGTGGCCGGTGCCGCCGCGATGGGGGAAATGGCTCATGCGTGATTTTGCCCTGCACCGTCCGGCCAGCGTTGCTGCTGCCGCTGCCTCGTTCATGGGGGAAGCCGGGGAGGCGGCGTACATCGCCGGCGGCCATACGCTGATCCCAGCCATGAAATCGCGGCTGCGCATGCCCGATGCACTGGTTGATCTGTCGGGGCTGGGCCTGTCGGGCATCGCAAGCGACGGCGGCCGCCTGTGGATTGGCGCGATGACCCTCCACGCCGATGTTGCGGCGGGTGCGGCGGCGATTCCGGGCCTTGCCGGCCTTGCCATCCTCATTGGCGACGCGCAGGTGCGCAACCGCGGTACGCTGGGTGGCAGCCTGGCCAACAACGATCCCGCCGCCGATTATCCCGCCGCCGCACTGGCGCTGGATGCGGTGATCGAGACGGACCGCGGCAGCCACGCCGCCGCCGATTTCTTCCAAGGCATGTTCTCCACTGCGCTGGCGGACGGCGAGATCATCACCCGCGTCGGCTTCGCAATTCCGCAAGCATCTGCCTATGCCAAATTCCGCCATCCGGCCTCGCGCTATGCGGTGGTGGGCGTGTATGTGGCCCGCCACGCGGACCAGAGTTCCAGCGCGTGGCGCGTTGCAGTGACAGGGGCCGGGCCGGGCGTGTTCCGCTGGACGGAAGCGGAAACCGCGCTGGCTGCCGGCAGCGATACGGCCGAGCTGGTGTTGCCCGCCGACGATCTGAGCACCGACATTCACGCCAGTGCCGAATATCGCGCCCATCTGTGCGGCGTGATGCTCAAACAGGCGCTGGCCGCGCTGGCCTGAACCGGCAGGACCTTGATGCCCGGCCTCATCGTCACCCTCATCAGGCTGCGCTGATTGCCGATTGGCGCGGTGGTTGCTAAGGCCGCAGCCATCCCGTTTCACAACCAGTTGAACGATCATGGCCGGCCACAGCAAATTCAAGAACATCATGCACCGCAAGGGCGCGCAGGACAAAAAGCGCAGCGCCTTGTTTTCCAAGTTTTCGCGCGAAATCACCGTCGCGGCCAAGATGGGCATGCCCGATCCGGCCAACAACCCGCGCCTGCGCGCCGCTGTGCTCGCCGCCCGGGCCGAAGGCATGCCCAAGGACAATATCCAGCGCGCCATCGACAAGAGCCAGTCAAGCGACACCGCCAATTACGAAGAAGTGCGCTATGAAGGCTTTGGCCCCGGCGGCGTCTCGCTGATCATCGAAAGCCTTACCGATAATCGCAACCGCACCGCCACCAACGTGCGCACCTTCATGGCAAGGAACGGCGGCAATCTGGGCGCATCGGGATCGGTGAGCCACGGTTTTGAACGGCTGGGCCTGATTGTGTATCCGGCCAAGGCCGGCAGCGCCGATGCCGTGTTCGAAGCCGCATCGGAAGCCGGCGCCGACGATGTGCAATCTTCCGATGACGGCCACGAAATCTGGACCGCAACCGGTGCCCTGCACGAAACCGCCAAGGCGCTGGAAGCCGTGTTGGGTGAAGCCAAAGCCATCAAGCTGGCGTGGAAGCCGGGCCTGATGGTGCGCGTTGGCGAAGCGGATGCGCTGCTGTTGCTCAAGCTGCTCGACGCTTTGGAAGAAGATGATGACGTGCAGACCGTCTGGGGCAATTATGATGTGCCCGAAGACGTGCTGGCGGCGCTGTGAAGCCGGCACTGGGTGCACTGTTGATGATCATGGCCACACCTGCCGCCGCCGATCCGGTGCAAGACATCAAGGCCGCCCGCGCCGCCTATAATGCCGCCATCGCTGCCCGCGATGTTGCCGGCGTCCGCGCTGCGCTTGGTGATGGCTATGTCGGCATTGCCGGTACCGGCGGTGAAGCCATCGCCGGCGCCGATGCAATGGCCGATTATTTTGCCCGCGCCTTCAAGACGCCGGGTTTCTTGGGCTTTGTTCGCACGCCCGACGTGGTGATAGTCGCCGTGCCGCCGCTGCGCACGATGGAACGTGGGCGCTGGACCGGCGGCAGCCTGTCGGGCCGGGTGAGCGGTGAATATTTGGCGGTGTGGGTGCCCACGCCGACGGGGTGGAAGCTGCGCAGTGAGACGTTCGTGACATTGAGCAACGGCCCCAAGTGAGGTTGGTCCTCGGCCTCGATCCCGGGCTGGCGGCGACGGGGTGGGGCGTGATCGTGGCGGACGGAAATCGCCTTAAGCATATCGCCCATGGCACGGTAAAGACGCTTCCCGGTGCCCCGCTGGCCGAGCGGCTGGTGGCTCTGCACGATGGCTTGATGGCGGTTATCGGCGAGCATGGCGCAACCGAAGCGGCGGTGGAGGAGGTGTTCGTCAACGCGAATCCGCAATCGACGCTGAAACTGGGCCAGGCGCGCGGCGTCGTGCTGCTGTGTGCGGCGCGTGCTGGCCTGCCAGTGGCGGAATATGCCACAAGGCTGGTGAAGAAGGCGCTGACCGGTGTGGGCAACGCGGACAAGAACCAGGTGCAGGCGATGGTGGAACGATTGCTGCCGGGCGTGAAAGTGGTGGGGGCGGACGCAGCGGATGCGCTCGCCGTGGCCATCGCCCACGCGCATTTGGGCGCCAGTTTGCGAAGGGGGCTGCTGTGATTGCGCGGTTGAAGGGGCTGGTGGACAGCGTTTCGGCAGATAGCGTGATCGTCGATGTGAACGGCGTCGGCTATCTGGTGCAGGCCTCCACGCGCACATTGTCGGCGCTGTCGGTGGGGCAGAACGTGGTGCTCCACATCGAAACCCAGGTGCGTGAAGACGCCATCACTCTGTTCGGCTGCGTGTCGGAAAGCGAGCAAGCCGCGTTTCGCGCGCTGATCACGGTTCAGGGTGTCGGCGGGCGCGTCGGGCTCAACATCCTGTCCGTGCTCACCCCCGATCAGGTCGCGCACGCAGTGGCGGCTGGCGATGCGGCATCGCTGGCCCGCGCCAACGGTGTTGGCCCCAAGCTCGCCGCGCGCATCGCCAACGAATTGCGCGGAAAATTGGGCGGGATTGCCATGGCCGCCGGTGCGCCGCTGCCGTTGCAGGCCGGCGCGCGCGTGGTGGATGATGCGATGGCAGCGCTCGCCGCGCTCGGTTTCCGTCCGATGGACGCGAGCCGCGCGGTTTCCGAAGCGCTCGCCGAATTGGGGGCAAGCGCCGCACTGAATGATGTGGTGCGGGTGGCGCTCAAGAAAAGCGCGCGGTAAGGCCGTTTGCACCCAATGACCGCCGATCTCGCCCCCCAGCGTCGCCCTGACGACATCGATGCCGCGCTGCGGCCCAAGGGGCTGGACGAGTTTATCGGCCAGCAGGGCTTGCGCGAAAATCTTGGCGTGTTCATCGCGGCGGCGCGGGGGCGCGGCGAGGCGATGGACCATGTGCTGCTGCACGGCCCGCCCGGCCTCGGCAAGACAACGCTGGCACAGATCGTGGCGCGCGAACTGGGCGTGGGGTTCCGCGCCACGTCAGGCCCCGTCATTGGCAAGGCCGGCGATCTGGCGGCCATCCTCACCAATCTCGAACCGCATGATGTGCTGTTCATCGATGAAATCCACCGTCTGTCGCCCGCCGTTGAGGAAATCCTGTATCCGGCGATGGAAGACCGGGTGCTGGACATCATGATTGGCGAAGGCCCGTCGGCGCGCAGCGTGCGTATCGATTTGCCGGCCTTCACGCTGGTGGGCGCCACCACCCGCGCCGGGCTGCTGACCACGCCGCTGCGCGACCGCTTCGGCATTCCGCTGCGCCTGAACTTTTATTCGGTGGATGAACTCGAACAGGTCGTCACCCGCGCCGCGCGGTTGCTCGAACTGCCGCTCACCTCCGACGGCGCCCGCGAGATTGCCGCCCGCGCCCGCGGCACGCCGCGCATCGCCGGGCGCTTGCTCAGGCGGGTGCGCGATTTCGCGGCCGCGGCGGGTCAGGCCGAAGTCACCGCGCGCATTGCCGACGCGTCGCTCAACCGGCTGGAAGTGGACCGGCTCGGGCTTGATGCGATGGACCGGCGCTATTTGATGATGATCGCCGATATCTATCGCGGCGGGCCGGTGGGCATCGAAACCCTGGCCGCTGGCCTGTCCGAAGCGCGCGACACGGTTGAAGACGTGATCGAGCCGTTCCTGATCCAGCAGGGCCTGATCGCCCGCACCGCTCGCGGCCGCATGTTGAACGGCCCGGCGTGGAAACATCTGGGGCTGGTGCCGCCGGCCAACCAAGTGCAACTGCCGCTGCTCGAAGACGATTGAGATTGGGAATGACCATGCTGCCAATAACCCAAGTGCGGGCCGCCTTTCCGGCGCTGGCCCTCTCCGATGACGGCGCGCCGCGGCTTTATCTCGATGCGCCGGCCGGCACCCAGGTTGCGGGCCGGGTGGTCGAGGCGATGAGCCACGCCATGATTGCCGCCTGCGCCAATGATGGCGGCAAGTTCCGCACGTCGGTGGCCGCCGGCGCCATCGCCGATACCGCGATTGCCAGCGCCGCGGCCTTCTTCAATTGCGGCGAAGATGAAGTGATCTTCGGGCTGAACACCACCAGCCTGTTTTTCCAGCTCGCGCCGCTGATTGCCGCGAACTGGCAGGCGGGGGACAATATCCTGCTCACCCGCATGGATCACGATGCCAACGTCGCGCCCTGGCTGCAAGCCGCTGAGGCGCGCGGGGTGGAAGTGCGGTTCATCGAGTGGGACCGCGAGACGTTTGCGCTCAAGCTGGAAACGCTGCCCCATCTGATCGACGCGCGCACCCGCGCCGTGGCGGTTGGCCATGCCAGCAATTTCCTCGGCACCATCAACGATGTCACTGCCGTTTGCGCCGCTGCCCGGGCCGTGGGCGCAGTGAGCATCGTTGATGCCGTGCAGTCCGCGCCGCATATCGCGTTGGATGTGGGCGCCATCGGCTGCGATCTGCTGGCGGCTTCGGCCTATAAATTCTTTGGCCCGCATCTTGGAATGGCGTTTGTTTCGCACCGTTTGCAGGGGCTGATCAGGCCCCTGAAAGTCCGCCCGTCGGCCGATGTGATGCCCACCAGGCTGATGCCCGGCACGCCAAGTTTCGAAGCCATGGCCGGCACCACCGCCGCCATCGAGCATCTGGCCTGGCTGGGCATTGCGGCGGGCACCGTGAGCGCTGATGCGCCGCTGCGGCAGCGGCTGGCCGCTGGGCTGGCGGCGGCGCAGGCGCATGAAACCGAATTGATGCGGCGCTTCCTCACCGGCATTGCCGCCGTGCCGGGCCTCACGCTGCACGGCATCGCCAACGCCAACCGCCTCCACGAACGCGTCGCAACCTTCACGTTCGAGATTGCCGGCCACAGCGCCGATGCCATCGCGGCCAATCTTGCTGCCCGCAACATGTTCGTGTGGAACGGCTATTATTACGCTTGGGAACCGGCCGGCGTGCTCGGCTTGCGGGATCGCGGTGCGGTGCGGGTGGGCTTCACCCACTATAACACGCTGGAGGAAGTGGACGCGCTGACGGCCGCGCTGGGACAGATCGCCGGTCGGGCCTGAAGGCCTGTCCTACACGGGCCGAATCTGTCATCACTGCCAATCGCTTAGCCGCAACTGAAGGCGATATGGACCATGCCATTTTTTCTCTGATTCGATACAATTCGTCAAAACTGGAAAAAGATGCGGCAGCGCCAGGCCGGCGCCTGTCGCGCAGAAATGGCGCTGGATTTTGCCGGAAAGGCTTGGCACAGCCACAACCATGAGCCCACGCACCCTTTATCAGAAAATCTGGGACGATCATGTCGTCGAAACGCTGGAAGACGGCACCGCGCTGATCTTCATTGATCGCCATCTCATTCACGAGGTGACGACGCCGCAGGCGTTCGAAGCGTTGCGCCTCGCCGGCCGTAAGCTGCGCCGGCCCGATCTCACGCTGGCCGTGCCCGATCACAATGTGCCCACAACAGATCGCCGGCTCCCGATCCTCGATCCGATGTCGAAGGCGCAACTGGAAGCGCTGGTAACCAATTGTGCCGATTTCGGCGTGGAACTTTACAGCATCGACGCGCCGCAGCAGGGCATCGTGCATGTCATCGGCCCGGAACAGGGCTTCACCTTTCCCGGCGTCACCTTGGTCTGCGGGGACAGCCACACCGCCACCCACGGTGCCTTCGGCGCACTGGCCTTCGGCATCGGCACATCGGAGGTCGAGCATGTCTTTGCCACGCAAACGCTGCTGCTGCGCCAATCCAGATCGCTGGAAGTGCGCGTCACCGGCAGCCTTGGTTTCTCCATCTCCGCCAAGGATGTCGCGCTGGCGGTTTGCGGCGTGCTGGGTTCGGGCGGCGGCGCTGGCCACGTGATCGAATATACCGGCCCGGTGGTCGAAGCGCTGTCTATGGAAGGGCGCATGACGCTGTGCAACATGGCGATCGAAGCTGGCGCCCGCGCTGGCCTAGTGGCGCCGGACGCAAAAACCTTCGCCTATGTGCAGGGCCGCCCGCGCGCGCCCACGGGCGATGCCTGGGACAAGGCGCTGGCCTGGTGGCAGACGCTGAAAACCGATCCGGGCGCCGCCCATGACAAGCTGATCACCATCGACGGCAGCGCCATCGCGCCGCTGGTGACGTGGGGCACCAGCCCGGAAGACGTGGTGGCGATCACCGGCAGCGTGCCCGATCCTGCCAGTTTCGCCGATGCCGGCAAGCGCGAGGCCGCTGCCAAGAGCCTGGATTACATGGGTCTCACCGCCGGCACCCGCATGGAAGACGTGGCTGTGGAAAACATCTTCATCGGCAGCTGCACCAACAGCCGCATCGAGGATCTGCGGGTTGCGGCGGCGGTGGTGCAGGGCCGCACGGTGGCTGGCAATGTGCGCCAGGCGCTGGTGGTGCCGGGTTCGGGCCTCGTCAAGCGCCAGGCTGAAGCCGAGGGGCTGGACCGCATCTTCATCGACGCCGGTTTTGAATGGCGAGAACCGGGCTGTTCGATGTGTCTGGGCATGAACCCCGATCAGGTGCCGGCCGGCGAACGCTGCGCCAGCACATCGAATCGGAATTTCGTTGGCCGTCAGGGTCCCGGCGCGCGCACCCACTTGCTGTCACCAGCAATGGCAGCAGCGGCGGCTATTGCCGGCAGATTGGCCGATGTGCGGCAGTTGATGGGCTGATTCGGCGCAATTCTTCAGCCAATTCACGCTGTAGCGCCGTCGTCTCGACTTGGCGGTAACGGTTTTTAAACGGCTTATCCTTTATGCTTGTTTCTTACGAGGGATTAGGCAAGGGGCGGATTGTTGCGCCAAAGCAGCAGACCGAAATCGGCTCTGGTGAGCCGACTGGCCTCTTTCATCAAGCGATCAAGGGGTCTGATCGTTTTGGTGGTGGGGCTGTTTTTCGCGCTTTGGGTAGCACCAGCGCGTGCCGAAAACGTGCAACTTGCGTACAGGCTCATTCCAACCTGCCAAGGCAGCGCGTGCATCGCCCCCACCATCGAGATCGCCGGCCCGGATTCGCCCACGGATTCGCCCGGAGACTGGAGCTGGTTTGCCGTTGATACTTCGCGCCTCGCCCGGATGCCGGCCCGCTGGAACCTGGTGGTCGACAATGTCCGCTTCACGGCGATCGAAATCCGGGTGGTCCACACCGGCGGGGTGGCGGTAATCCGCCGCGGCCAGTTCGAACTCGGCCGCAACTGGACGATGGGCAACAACCTGCGCTTTGTGATTCCGGTGGCCGGCAGCGATATCGCCGCTATCCAGATCGGTTACCGCAACATGGATGCGCCGGGTCTGCTGCGCACAATCAAGGCGATGGATGGCCCTGGCCACGAAGCCCATGTGTTGCGCTGGACAGTGCAGGTCGCCCTTGTGCTGGGTGTGCTGTTCTCGGCCTTTGTTTACAACATGTTCCTGCTCACCTGGCTGCGCACCGGCTTTCAGCGCTGGTATGTCGTGTGGCTGGCCGGCAGCCTGGCGTATCTGCTGGTGTGGACAGGCGCGCTGCTCAATATCTTTCCGTTCCTGGCCGGGCCGGCGTCGGTGCGCACGTTTTATCTGCTGATTGGCTTGATGGTGGTGTCGGGCGCGGCCTTTTTCTTCACGCTGCTCGAAAAAAACAAACTGCCCCAGCGGCTGATCGATTTTGGCCAGCTGGCGGGCATGGCGGTGGCGCTCACGTCGGTGTTTGCCGCCTTCGACATGTTGTTTCCGGCGGAGCTGGGCGATCTTCTGCTCAACATCGCGCTGATCGTCGTCACGCTCACCCTCATTGTCGGATCAGCCTATGCGGGGCTGCGCGGCAGCCGGGCGATCTGGTATTATCTAGCCGGCTGGCTGCCGGCGCTGGCCGTGCTGGTGCTGCGTATCTTCCGCAATTTCGGGCTGCTGCCGCAGGATGATCTGGTCGATCTGGCGGGCTTTGCCGCCATCGGCTGGGAATCGCTGCTGCTGTCGCTGGCCATTGCCGATCGCTTTCGCCAG
>NZ_JBDNFM010000015.1:0-12380 GCF_041689835.1 Sandarakinorhabdus sp. | reverse complement strand
CCTGCGTCATCGTAAACGGCTGGGCAAACGGGAGTTGATGATGCAGTTTTGGCCGGGTATCGCCTATTTTCTGGGGGCATTGGCATTCATGGAAGGCGTGGCCTATGTCGGGCATCGCTGGGTGATGCATGGGTTCATGTGGAACCTGCACAAATCCCACCACGAACCGCGCCAGGGCCGGTTTGAAAAAAATGATTGGTTTGCCGTGATGGGCGCGATTCCGGCCATCGTGTTGATCGTTTGGGGATCATTGAACGGTTTCAACGCGGCGTGGTGGATCGGTATGGGCATCACCGCTTACGGCGCCATTTATGCAGGCTTTCACGATATCATCGTGCACCGCCGCCTGGCGCACAGCTGGAACCCGCAGGGCAAGTATCTCAAGCGCATCGTGCAAGCGCACCGCCTGCATCATGTGGTGGAAACCCGCGATGGCACCGTCAGCTTCGGCTTCCTCTGGGCGCCGCCGATCCGCGAATTGAAAGCCAAGCTGGAAGCCGATGGCCGCGGCCGCATCCGGGCATCGGCCAAGATGAAGACCGAAATGGGCATGGTTGAAAATGCCGAGCACTGGGCGCGCTGAACGCAGCACCCGGGCCGGTTCCGCCTAATCGGGCATCGTCCACAGGCCGTCACGCGGCGGACCCGGCATCGGCCAGCGCCGGCCTCGCGCCAGCATATCGCCAAAGGCCAGCGCCACGGCGCGGGCCTTTTCGGCTTTTGTCGTGGAGACGCGCTGTTCCAGCCCGGCTTCGCCAGCCGCGCGCACCTTGCGGCCGATGCCGCCATAAATGCGCGCCGCCGCCAGCACCGCCCACGCGGCGCGATTGCCCAGCGCCGATGTTCCGAACCGCGCCGATTCCTCATATTCCTCGGCCTTGAATGCCAGCCGCGCCACCAGCCGCGACAATTGCCGGCGGTTGCGATCATAGGCAAAATCATGTGGCTCCAGCCGCACGCTGGCCAGCCAATCATCGGGGATATAGCGGCGACCGTTCATCGCATCTTCCACCACGTCGCGCGCGATGTTGTTCAGTTGGAAACTCATGCCCAGATCGCAGGCGCGTTCCAGAACGGCGCGATTGTCGGGCTTCACCCCCATCACGATCGCCATCATCACGCCCACACAACCCGCGACATGGTAGCAATACACCAGCGTATCATCGAAGGTGAGGAACGGCCGCGCTTCCATGTCGATACGGAAACCGTGGATCAGATCGCGCGGATACTGCGCCGGCATGCCAGTTTCCTGCACGACACGGGCCAGCGCTTCATACGGCGTGCCCGGTGTGGGATTGCCGGCCAGCGCGCGTTCGGTTTCCCAATGCACTTCGGCCAGGCGTTCGGCGGGCGGGCGCGTATCGTTGTTGCGGCCTTCGCCCAGCACCTGGCCGTCGATCACATCATCGGTGTGGCGGCACCAGGCATACAGCAGCATGGCGCGGTCACGCGTGGGCGCATCGAACAGGCGGCTGGCCAGCGCGAAACTTTTGGAGCCGCGCGCAATCGCGTCGCGGGCATTGGCAAGAACATCAGACACGAACGGCTTCTGCCCGCCTGCGCGGCGCGGCGCAAGCGGGCTGAACGGTGGGCACCCGGCTACGCTGCCTTGCGGCCCAGCAGATCCTCAACCATCAACTTGCCCGTCGCCTTGGCGCTGCCCACCACGCCGGGGATGCCGGCGCCCGGGTGCGTGCCAGCACCAACGAAATACAGGTTGCACAGCACATCATCACGGTTGTGGGTGCGGAAATAGGCGCTCTGCCACAGCACCGGCTCAAGCGAGAAGGCGCTGCCGTGGTGGGCAAACAATTCGGTTTCGAAATCCTTGGGCGTCCAGGTGCGCAGCGTCACCAGATCGCGTTTCAGGTTCGGCAAAACGCGGCGTTCCAGCGCATCCAGAATCGAATCGGCATAGCGCGGTGCTTCCTTCTCCCAATCGATATCCAGCTTGCCCAGATGCGGCACCGGCGACAGCACATAATAAGCGCCGTGGCCTTCGGGTGCGAGCGATGGATCGGTCATCGTCGGGTGATGCAGATACAGCGAGAAATCCTCGGGCAGTTCGCCGCCCTTGTAGATTTCGCTGAGCAGTTCCTTGTAGCGATGGCCAAACAAAATGGTGTGGTGCGCCACATCGGTGCGCACACCCTTGAGGCCGAAATACAGCACGAAAAGCGACGGCGAGAAGCTGCGGCGCTTCATCTTGGCCGCCATTTCGGCGCCGCGCGGATGGCCGCCGAGCAGATCCTGGTAGGTGTTGACCACATCGCCATTGGAACAGACCGCGTCGAAACGCCCGGACCAGCCGTCGGCGCAGCGCACACCCGTCACCCGGCCGCTGTCGGCCATGATGGCTTCGACCTTGCTGCCCATGCGCACGGTGCCGCCGATATCTTCGAACAGCTTCACCAGCCCGCGCACCAGTGAACCGGTGCCGCCGCGCGGGAACCAGACGCCCCATTTCTTTTCCAGCGCGTGGATCAGCGCATACACGCTGGAGGTGCGAAACGGATTGCCGCCAACCAGCAGCGTGTGGAAACTGAACGCCTGGCGCAGCCGTTCATCCTGAATGTGGCGCGACACCATCGAATACACCGAACGGAACGCTTCGTAGCGCATCAGCTGCGGCGCCGCCTTGAGCATCGATTTGAAATCGAGAAACGCTTCGTGGCCAAGCTTTTCATAGCCTTCGCGGAACACGTTATCGGAAAACTTCAGGAATTCCTTGTATCCGGCGACGTCTTTGACATTGAGCTCTCCGATCTGGCGCAGCAGCTCTTTTTCGTCGTTGGAATAATCGAACACCGTGCCGTCTTCCCACAGCAGCCGATAAAACGGCGTCACCGGCATCAGTTCAACATAATCGGCCAGCTTGCGGCCCGACAGTTCAAACAATTCTTCAAGGCAGGTGGGATCGGTGATCACCGTCGGGCCAGCATCGAAGATGAAACCATCGTCTTCGAACACATACGCCCGGCCGCCTGGCTTGTCCCGGGCTTCGATCAGGGTGGTCTGGATGCCGGCGCTTTGCAGGCGCACGGCCAGTGCCAAGCCGCCAAAACCCGAACCAATCACTGCTGCAGTCGTCATTTTATCCCCAATTCATATTTCACCAGCGTGCTCAGCGCCCGCAACGGCGGGATGGGCGGCCGGCCGGAAAACACCTTTGGCCAATCATTCCAGCGGTTTTCGGCGGCATAAAGCCGCCCGACCAATTCATCCGGATGTTCGTAAAAACGCTCCATGATGGTGCGCCGCTCTTCATCGTGAGCGGCGAGGAACAACATTCGGTTGAGAATGCGATACATGCCCCTGCTGTTCCACACACGTATCGCATGGTCGCGGCAGGCGTGGTGGATGGTCGCGGCGTCAAAGGCCGGCAACGCTGCCACCATATCGGCCATGCGCACGGCATCGGGAAACGAATAGCCGGTCACCGGATTGAACAGGCCGGCCGCCAGCCCGACGCGCGCCACGCCGGGCACGCCTTCATCCAGAAAGGCCGCGATATCGCCGCCGATGGCCAGCGGCAGGATGCCGGCTTCCTCGCGAATGACGCTGGTGATCTGCCAGCCCTGCGACACGGCATAATCGGCGATATGCCGGCGCAGCAATTCCGGCGCCAGATCGCGGCCATCGGAAAAATACGTGTCTTCGATCAGCACATGGCGCGGGCCAAAAGGCAGCGTGTAGATAAAACGATAGCCATCCTGCTGCGGCACGGTGGCATCCATGATGATCGGGCCGGTCAGCCCGTGCGGCTCAGCCAGCTCAACCTCCTGGCCCAGGAATTTCTGCCAGCGCAAATCCAGCGCCTTTGTCTTGCTTTGACCGCGCCCATCGATCACCGCGCTGCAACTGATCACACGCTGATCCGCCAACGTCACGCTGGTGGGCGACAAAGCCACGACCGACACACCCGTAAAGATATGCGCCGGCGGCAACGCCTTGGCCAGTTCCTGCGCCAGCCGCTGCGAATTGCTGCTGCCATAGCCCACGTTCAACGTGCGGGAATGCTTGGGAAAACGCACCGAATAGCTGTCCCAGCGGTGCGCAAACAGCGGCTGGGTCCAACGGCGCTGTTCGTCGTTGATGTCCAGGCCAAAGCTGGACCAGGTGTGATCGCCGCCGATCGCCGGCCCGGCCTCGATGATCGCCACGCGCAATTCCGGCCGCAATTGCGCCAACCGCAAGGCAATCAGGCCGTTGGCCAATCCGCCGCCCGCGAGGACAAGATCAAAATCCGGTGTCACTGCCGTCCTGTTACCCGGGCGCTGCCTCCGGGGGAAGGGGCGCTTTGCCGCTATGATTGCGCACTGCGCTGTAAATGCGTATCGAAACTCCGCATCAAGGGAGAGGTGAAATCATGAATGCCCCCGTCGCCAAAAGCGAATTCATTCCCGCAAACTTGCCGGAACCCTCTTACGATGAACTCAAGCATATTCCTGGCATGTCGCCGGCGCGTTCCCCGATGCTGCGCACGCTGAAGTTCCTCGCCAATCCGCTGGGCCGCAGCCGCGAATTGTTCGCGCAATACGGCAACATCGTGCGCCGCCAGGATTTCGGCGGCTGGGGCGTTTCCCTCATCGGCCCCGAAGCCAACGAACTGGTATTGTTCAACAAGGACAAGATTTTTTCCAGCGAACTCGGCTGGAACCCGGTGCTCGAACTGCTGTTCCCGCGCGGCCTGATGCTGATGGATTTCGAAGAGCACCGCATCCACCGCAAAACGCTTTCGGTCGCCTTCAAGACCGAGCCGATGCAGCATTATTTCACCCAGCTGGATGAAGGCATCACCCGCGGCCTGGCACAGTGGCCGAAAGGCAAATCACTGAAATTCTACCCGTCGATCAAGGCGCTCACGCTCGATCTGGCCGCCACCAGTTTCCTTGGCGTGCCGTGGGGCGGCGAAGCGGAAAAAATCAACAAGGCTTTTCGCGACATGGTCGCCGCTTCGGTTGGCGTGATCCGCAAGCCGCTGCCGTTCACCGCCATGAAGCGCGGCGTCGATGGCCGCGCTTTCATGAGCCAGTATTTCGCCGGCGAAATCCCCAAGCGGCGCGGTGTGCAGGCCAACGACATCTTCAGCCAGGTTTGCAATGCCCGTGACGAAAACGATCAACTGCTGACCAATCAAGACATCATCGATCACATGAATTTTCTGATGATGGCCGCGCACGACACCACCACCTCGTCGATCACCTCGATCGTCTGGTGCCTCGCCAAACACCCGGAATGGCAGGACAAATTGCGTGCGGAAATCGCCGGCATCCGCGCCCGGCACGGCAAGCTGACCTATCAGACGCTGGGCGAGATGGAACTCACCGACATGGTGTTCAAGGAAGCGCTGCGGCTGATCCCGCCAGTTCCGTCGATGCCGCGCCGCGCTGTCAAAAGCTTTACCTTCCAAAATCATGTCGTGCCGGCCGGCGCGCACATCGGCATCAACCAGATGATCAGCCACCGCATGGAAGAATATTGGCCCAACCCGGAACATTTCGATCCCACCCGCTTCACGGCTGAAAACATCCGCGGCCGCCACAAATATGCCTGGGTGCCGTTCGGCGGCGGCGTCCACATGTGCCTGGGCCAGCATTTTGCTTACATGCAGGTGAAGATGTTTTTGTTCGCGCTGCTCGAAGGCCACCGCATCGTAGCGCAAAAGCCGCTGGGCGATGTCGAAAGCGATTTCCGCATGTTCCCCATCCCCAAGCCCAAGGATGGCCTGCCCATCCGCATCGAGGCGATCTGATGGCTGCGGACAAGAAGCGCAATTGGTGGCGCGGTTTGGGGTATGGGCTGGCAGTGTTCGCCGGCCTGATCGCCGTGCTGTGGGCGGTGTTCGCCACGCCCGATATCCCGGTTGACACGCTGCGCGCCAAATATGCCACTGCCGCCAGCCAGTTCGTCGAGCTGACGCCGGGCACCGTCATCCATGTCCGCGATGAAGGCCCGCGCGCCGGGTTTCCGGTGGTGCTCGTGCACGGCTCCAACGCCTCGCTTCACACCTGGGAACCGTGGACGCAGCGCCTCACCGCCAAGGGTTACCGCGTCATCAGCCTCGATCTGCCGGCGCACGGCCTCTCCGGCCCCATGCCGCAGGGCTTTTACACCAGCACGGCCTATGTCGGCATCGTCGAGGCACTGGTGGACAGATTGGGCCTGACGCGCTTTGCGCTGGGCGGCAATTCGATGGGCGGCGGCGTGGCGTGGCGTTATGCAGTGCGCCACCCGGATCGCCTGAGCGCGCTGATCCTGGTCGATGCCAGCGGCAAACCGATGGCCAAGGGCTCCGCCCCGCCATTGGGGTTCAGGTTG
This sequence comes from Sandarakinorhabdus sp., assembly GCF_041689835.1. Classification (GTDB taxonomy): domain Bacteria; phylum Pseudomonadota; class Alphaproteobacteria; order Sphingomonadales; family Sphingomonadaceae; genus Sandarakinorhabdus. The sequence goes on along the minus strand of NZ_JBDNFM010000015.1, from coordinate 6,059 downwards.
GCGCGCGTGCCGGTGGCGCGCGATATCCTCGCCACCATCACGCCGCGCAGCCTGATCGAACGCAGCTTCAAACAAAGCGTTTCCAATCAGGCCATCGCCACCCCGGCCATGGTGGACCGCTATTGGGAACTGTTGCGCTACCCCGGCAATCGCCGCGCCACCGTGCAGCGTTTCGGCCAATACAGCGGCGATGACGGCGCTGCGGGCAAGCTGAAAGGCCTTGCCGTGCCAACGCTGATTTTGTGGGGCCGCGAAGACAAGCTCATCCCCGTTTCCGTCGCGGCCTGGTTCAGCCAGAAAATCCCCGGCGCGCGCGTCACCATCCTCGATGGCATCGGCCATATTCCCATGGAGGAAGCACCCGATCGCAGCCTGGTGCCAGTGCTGGAACTGCTGGCGCGAACAACTGCGCCAACCCCCGCCCCTGCCCCCCCATTGGCCGATCAGCGCGGCTGAAATGCGCCGGAAAACCGCCTGAGCCAGGCGATCATCGCGTCATGCGCCTCATCTGAAAGGGTGATGAAGACGCGGCGCGCATCACCCGGATCGGTGCGGCGCACAAAGATGCCGGCTTGCGACAGGGTGCGCACCCAGCGCAGCGCCGTGGTGGTGGGCACCGCGGCGGCCACGCACAGGCTGGACACAGCGACATCGGCGCGTTCCATGCGCGCAGCCGTGAGATCGAGCAGCATGTCCCACGCCGGATCACCGAACAGATCGGCCGGAAAATGCCGGTCGCGGTCGCGGCGCAGCTTCACCAGCCGGCGCACCATCGCAGCAGAAACCTGCGCCTCGCCGGCACTGTCCGCTTCGCGCGCCAGCTGGGCCAGCGCGTCGGCGATGCGCTGGGCTTCGGCTGACAGCGCCGAGATATGCTGGGCCGTGGCGGATTGTTCGGCCACGCGCCAACCCTTTTGCGCGCCCAGCACAGCATGCGCCACGGCCCCAATGGTCTCTGCATCGTCGCCGGCCAGCACATAGCCGTCGGCCCGGTCCAGCCAGCGGTCCAGGTGACGCTCCGGCCCGGGCGCCGCCGGCGCATCGCCCACCGCCACCAGCAGCGGCAAGGCCAGCCGGTCGATGACAGTATCGGAAAGGGACGAATCGGCCGGCAACAAAGCCATATCGGCGTTTGCCGCATCTGCCGAATCGATGATTTTCCAGCCGGGGCCGGCCTTGGGCCAGGTGCCGCCAAGGGCAAGTATCCGCAATTCGCGCATTACACATCCGATACGGTTAATTTGCCGCCTGCTGACAGCATGCCGGGCTTCATAGTGGAAGCATTCGAAGGGAAAAGTCTGTGGATAATTCCTATCCTGTAATCAATGGCAAGTTTTGATCATTGAATTTGTCATGAAGTTGTTTAATTTGTGTTAAGGATTGCTTGAAAATGCGCAGTCACGCCCGGCGTTGTTCTGAAGTTGCGGTGCGTACCGATTTGCAGTTGGCAGCACTGATCGGCGGCAGCCCGGCCATTGCCGCCATTCGCAGCGAAATCGACAAGATCGCCGACGCCGACGCATCGGTACTGATCACCGGGCCATCGGGCAGCGGCAAGGATGTGGTGGCCCGGTTGCTGCACCAGAAAAGCCGCCGCGCCGTGCGCCCGTTCGTGGCGCTTAACTGCGCCGCAGTGCCGGCCGAACTGCTCGAATCCGAATTGTTCGGCCACGAACTGGGCGCCTTCACCGGCGCCGTGAAGGCCCGCGCCGGCCGCTTTGAAGCCGCGCACGGCGGCACCCTGTTTCTCGACGAAGTGGGCGACATGCCGGCCGCCATGCAGGCCAAGCTGCTGCGAACGCTGGAAACGCGGGTGATCGAACGGGTTGGCGGCATGCTGCCGATCACGGTCGATGTGCGGGTGGTGGCGGCGACCAGCGTCGATCTGAATGCCGCCATTGCCGCCGGGCGTTTCCGCGCCGATCTGCTGTACCGGCTCGATGTGATCCACATCGCCATGCCGCCCCTGGGCGAGCGGCCGGACGATGTGGCTTGCCTCGTGCAGCATTTCCTGTCGGCTGCGGCCCATCCGGCGCGCTTCACCGCAGCGGCGCTGGAGGCGCTGGCCCAGCAGCCGTGGCCGGGCAATGTTCGCGAGCTCAGGAATTTCGTCGAACGCGCCTGTGTCCACCACAGCGGCGAGATCATCGGCCGCGAAGCGCTGGCCCAATTGCTGCGCGGCGCTGCCTCGCCCGCGCTGCCGCAGCCAACGCGCCCCAATACAATCGAGCCGCCGCGAGGCGCCGAAGCCGCATCGCTGCTCAGCCAGAACGGCGTTGATCTCAAACAACTGCTCGCCGATCTGGAACAGGCCTATATCCGCGAAGCCCTGGCCTTGTCGGGCGGCACCATCGCGCGGTCGGCCCGCCTGCTCGGCCTCCAGCGCACCACCCTGATCGAAAAAATGCGCCGGATGCACATCGCCGTGGCGGAATAGCGCCTCAACCGTTACGCTGCGTCCAGAACGCGATCTGCTGATCCAGTTGCACCTGCGTGGCCCGCGACGCTGCCACCGAACGATCCATCGCCGCAAATTGCCGGGTGAGCAGGGTGCGCTGCACATCGGCGGCGCGGCTCACCTTTTCCAGATCGCGGTTGGCGGCCTCGCGCTGGCGGGTCAGGCCGTCGCTGGCCGTCACCGTCAGCTGGGCGATGCTTTGCAGCCGGCCGGGCCGGGTCGGGCTCGCCGCGCCCGACAGTTCGCGCAGCAGTGCTTCGGCATCGCCCAGCCGCGCCGGCGGCAGATTGGCCAGCCGCGCCGCATCCACCGCGATGGTGCCGTCGCGCTGGATGTTCACGCCCAGATCGGCCAGCCGCAGCCCGCCCGCTTGCGCCACCGGCTGCGTCACCAGCCGGGTGATGCGCTGATCGAGCCCGCGGGCGGTGGGATCATTGGCCAAGGGGCCGGGCTGCTCGCCGTCCAGCGACGGGCGGCGAAAATCGCCGATCAACTGGCGCATCGCCTGCAATGTGCCAACGAAATCCGCCAGCGCGCCCGATATCGATTGGCCATCGCGCGCGGCGGTGATGGCCACGCCCGCCGTGGTGGTGCGCTTGAGCGACAGGCGGGTGCCGGCGATCACGTCTTCGATGCGGTTGGACGGACGGGTGATCGCCACCCCGTCCACCACCAGCTCGGCATCCTGCGCCGCCTCCCCCTGCACCATCGTTTCGGCGCCGGGCGTGTGGTTGAACCGCTCCAATCCCAGTGAACCAGGGAGCGGAATACCGCTGGCGGCGGCGCTGATGATGAAGGCGTTTTCCGCCCCCTCCTGGCCGCGCAATATCAATGTGGCGCTGCCGGATGAAGCGATGATGCTGGCGGTCACCCCCGTACCCGCATCGTTGATCGCCTTGGCCAGCCCGACCAGCGTGTTGTTTTCCGCCGTAATGGTCACGTTCACCGATGGCCGCACCCCGGCGGCAAAGGTGAAACTGCCGTTGCCATCAGGCGTGCGGCGGCCAAACACAAAGCTTAACGTGCCCAGCCCCACCGCATCGCTGCCGCTGACAAAGACCGGGCTGTTAAGTCGCTGCCCGCCCGCCAGCCGGTTCACCACCACGCCCGACGCGACCGCCCCGGCGGGGCCAAGGCCAACACGTTCCACGGCGATGGCGGCATCGCTGCTGGCCAGTTGCAAACCAAGCCCACCGCTGCGCACCCGCGAATCCAATGACGAGGCAATGCCGGTGAGCGCCGAGCGCAGCTGCCCCAGCGCCGAAATGCGGGCATTCAACGTTTCCACCCGGCGGTTCAGCGGCGCCGACCGTGTCTCGCGCTCGAATTTGACGAGGCCATCGACAATGGCCCGGCTGTCCAGCCCGGAACCGGCACCGAACGAGGTGAGTGGATTGGTGGCCATGGCAGCTCCTCAATTCGTCATAACGGCAGTGGCGCGCCGGGTTTGCGCGGGCCGCCATTCTCGTCGAAATCCAGAACCGGCGGCACGAACACATCAGGCACCGCCTCGCCCTCGGGATCGTCAAACCGCATCACGAACGCCAATATGGTCGCCACCGCCTGAAACAATTCGGGCCGCACCATCTGGCCGCGCTTGGCCGACCAGAACAGCGCACGCGCCACCCTGGGCGTGCGGATGATCGGCAGCTTCAGTTCCCGCGCCGCCGCAATCAACGCGTGCGCCATATCGAGCCGGCCCTTCTCCACCACCACCGGCGCTTCGTCTTCCCCGGCCCGGTACCGCAGCGCCACGGCAAAGTGCGTGGGGTTGACCACCACCACTGATGCCGTCGCCAGCCCTTTTTTCATGCAGCCCTGCGCGGCCGCCATCTGAGCCCGGCGCACGGCGGCCTTCATTTCCGGCGCGCCTTCATTCTCGCGGGATTCGCGCTTCACTTCCTCGCGGCTCATCATCAACTGCTGTTCGCGCCGCCACCACGCAAAGCCGGCATCCACCGCCGCCACCACCGCCAGCAGCAACGTCGCCGCCAACGCCAGCCGCACCAGCGCCGCGCCGATCATCGGCAGCCCGCCTTCCTCCAGCCCCACCAGCGCCGGCATCAACGGCTGCAGCACCATCACCGACAACGCCGCCATACCGCCGATCTTCAGCAGCGCCGAAGCCGCCCCGGCCAGCCCCTGCCAGCCAAACAGCCGCTTCAGGCCACTTATCGGCGACAATCGCGACAGCTTGGGCGCAGCCAGCGCCGTGCTCACATGCCGGGTGGTGGCCAGTTGCAAGCCGAACGCCGCCACCGCCACCATGGCAAACAGCGCCAGCGGCCAGGCTACGGGCAACCGCCGCATCAGGCTGCGCGGATCGGCAGCCGCTGCCCGCGCCAGGCTGTCCCCCAGAAAGCCCGCCAGATCCTGCCACAACGCCGGGCCAGCCAGGCTGAGAAACAAGGTCGCCACCGCCAGGCTGCCGGCCGGGGCCAGTTCGCGCGGCGCAAACACATTGCCGTCTTCCAGCGCCTTCTCGCGCCGGCGCGGAGTCGGCTTTTCGGTTTTCTCTCCCGCCATCAGGCCAGCAGCCCGACACCCGAAGCCAGCGCCTCCCCCAGCCGGCCAAACAAATGCGCGAACAACAGCGGCAACAACGTCACGAACGCCAGCAGCAGCGCCGCCGGCCCCACCGCCATGGCCGACAATTGCGGCGCCGCGCGTGTCGCGATCGCCACCACCGCATTGGCCAGCAGCAGCACCGCCAATATCGGCAGTGCCACCTTCAGCCCCCACAGGAACATCAGCCCGCCAAACGCCGCGATATCGCCCAGATCAAGGCCCCCTGCCGGCACCAGCGCCGCCCCGCTGGCCAGCAGCGCAAACACATCAAGATGCACATCGCCCGCCAGCAGCGCCGCCCACGCCAGCGTGGTGAACAACGCCGACAGCGCACCAACATTGCCGCCAGCCCCTGCCAACGTGGCAAAACCCAGCCCGACCATCTGCGCCAGCATTTCGCCCGCCAGCCCGGCAGCGCCAAAGGCCAGCGCCAGCGCCAGCCCCGCCACCAGCCCGGCCAGCATTTCAGCCGGAATATCCGCCCCCGTCAGCACCGGTGCGCCGGGCCGGAAGGCGGCAAACACCGCCAGCGCCGCCACGATCGCCAGCCGCCCGCGCCACGGCAGATCGGCGCCGGCAATATTCGGCAGCAGCACCACCATCGCCAACGGCCGCACCGCCGCCAGCGTAAATCGCACCAGCAATTCAAGCCCATCAAAGCCTGGTATGGCGATGTTCACCTTATCGCCCCCACCATGTCGGTGAGGCCGCGTTCCAGATAATCGGCCAGCCCCAGCATCAGGCCCTCGCCGGCAATCGCTGTCACCAGCATCAGCGCCGCCAATTTGGGCAGGAAGGAAATGCTGCTTTCCTGCACCGAAAAAATCGTCTGGATCAGACCAACAACCACCGCGACCACCAGCAGCGGCACCAGAAACGTGGCGGCACTGGCGGCTGTGCACGGCGGTGACAAAGCAGGCCATTGGATCGTCGGCGCGGGGTCGATGAGGGCGGTGTAAAACCCGGCCATCGGTTAGGCTGGCTCCTTTTGGGAGCGGCCGGGGATGTTTGGCGTGGACAATTATGCTGCGGT
>NZ_JBDNFM010000014.1:0-3913 GCF_041689835.1 Sandarakinorhabdus sp. | reverse complement strand
GGCACTGATTGGCCCAGCCTGAGCCCGCGCCCCGGGGAGATTTCGCCGATGGTGCCGCGCAACGTGGGAGGGAATTTGTTGGGGGCGGGGCGCTGCCCTCGCGGTGACGGTGCCGAATGCGCGCCGCCGGCCGCCGCCGCGGCACCCGATATGCCGCCGCCCATCCCGCCGCCCCCGATCTTGCCGCCAACGCTGGGCGCGGCCCAAACCGAATTGGCGGCGATCGAGGCGCTGGTGGCAAAGGTGGAATTGGCCGCAGGCCCTGCTCGCGCTGCCCGTGATGCAGCGCGCGCCCGGGCTGCCGGCGCCGGCGCGGAAACAACATCGGCGCTTGGGCTTGAAGCCGCCGAATCGGTGCTGTCCGCCGCGCTGGCGCCATTGGCCGCAGCCGATTACCGCCGCGAAGCGCTGGCCGAAGCCCTGCGGGAAGCGCCCGCCGCTACCGCCGCGCTGGCACCGCGCCTGGCCGCCCTCGCCAACCGCATCGCACTTCTGGACAATCAGTAAAGGCCGACCGCGCGGCGCACGGCGGCTGCCACCAGATCGGCGGCGACAGTGCCGATCCAGGTCAATTGCACATCGTCCACAGGCACCAGGCCGGGCGCGGCGGTGGAAAAGGCAAACAGGCAATCGCCGTCGAACGGCGTGTGGACGGGGCGAACCGCGCGTGTCAGCCCGCCCTGCGCCATCATTGCCACCCGCAGCGCCTGGGCGCGGGTGAGCGGCGCGTTGGTGGCCACCGCGCCGATGATGGTGTTTTCCCGCCCGAAACGGCGATGGCGGCCGAGCTTGGGCATTTCCACCGGGCCATCGCCGGGCGGCGCATCGGCATAAACCTCGCCAAAGCTGTTGGCGGCGATCAAGGCGCCGACCACGTGGCCATCGCCCAGCATCCGCGCCAGGCTGCCGATGCCGCCCGCCCGGCTGCCAGCGCGGGCGCCGTGCGCCGCACCGATTGCGCCGTGGCCATCGCTGCCCGGCTGCCCGGCAGCGGCAAACGCCTCCCGCGTCAGCCGGCGATACGGCGGGTCCATCGCCCACGCCTTGTCGCCGCCGTTGGTAAGATCGAACAATATCGCCGCCGGCACCACTGGCACGCACGGCAGGCCATCCCCCATCGGCAGGCCGCGCCCCGCCGCCGACAGCAGCAGCGCCAGTTCATCGCCGGCCGCCAGCCCGAACACCGATCCGCCCGCCAGCGCCAGCCCGTGCGCGCGTTCCACCAGATTGATCGGGTTCAGCGCATCGGTTTCACGGGTGCCGGGGCCGCCGCCGCGCACGTCCACCGCCATTACGGCCGGTTGATGCGGGATGATGAGCGTGACACCGGTGCGCGCCGCCGTGCAGTGCGCATGGCCCACGCTGATGCCGGGAACCGCACTGATGCCTGATGTGTTCATGGCGCATCCATCGGCCGCAGCCCATCCCGTTGCAAGCCCGTTGCAAGCCTCTGCCAACCGGCGCACTGTCACATTGCAAATCAAAAGGAAATTTCGCGATGCCCGCCTCTGCAGTCGCGCACATCAATCGCATCGGCACCGCGCTGCCGCCCAACGACGTGCACGAAGCGTTCGTCGATTTCGTTGGCGGCCTGATCAAGGAACGCCGTGACCAGCTGATCTTCAAGCGGCTTGTGGGCCGCAGCGCCATCGATCACCGCTGGAGCTTTTTCACCCCGGTAAAAGACCCGGATGGTTTTACCGCCGATGCCGAAGGCTTTTACCGCCCCGGTGCCTTTCCATCGACGGCGCGCCGCATGGAACGCTTTGCCGCCACCGCGCCCGGCCTCGCGCAGGAGGCTATCGCCGGGCTGGGCCTGACGGGCGAGGAACTGAGAGCGATCACCCATCTGGTGGTGGCCAGCTGCACCGGGATGACCGCGCCGGGCATCGATCAGATACTGGTGCAGCGTTTGGGCCTGAACCCGGGGGTGGAGCGTACGCACGTTGGCTTCATGGGCTGTTATGCTGCGGTCAATTCGCTGCGGTTGGCGCATCATTTCGTCCGCTCCGACCCGGCAGCGCGGGTGCTGGTGGTGAACCTCGAACTGTGCAGCCTGCATTTTCAGGAAACCGGCCAGCTTGAATCGCTGCTGGCCATGCTGCTGTTCGGCGATGGCTGTTCGGCGGCATTGGTCACGGCAGACGCGCACGGCATCGCGCTCACCGATTTCCGCGCCGCCACCATCGCCGATTCCGCCGACGCCATCACCTGGGGCGTGGGCGATCAGGGCTTTGACATGGTGCTGTCGGGCCGGGTGCCGGCGATCCTGCAACAGGCGTTGGCCGGGCCGGCGGGCGCCGATCTGCTGCACGGCCGCAGCCCCGACGACTACGGCGTGTGGGCTGTCCACGGCGGCGGCCGCGCCATCTTGGATGCGGTGGAAAACGGGCTTGGCTTGGGGCAGGGCGCGCTCAACTGGTCCCGCGATGTGCTGCGCGAATGCGGCAACATGAGCAGCGCCACCATCATGTTTGTGCTGCAACGCATCATGGCCGGTATCGGCACCAGCGTGCCACGCGGTGTGCCGGGCTTTGCCGTGGCGTTCGGGCCGGGCCTGGCGGCGGAAAGCTTCCGCTTTGAAACGGTGGGTGGATGAACGCAGTCCCCGCCGATTGGCCGCACGCCCGCCTTGATTTCAGCGCGCGTGCCGATCTGCCGGAGATCATGGACGATGCATCGCTCGACGAAGCCACCTATGCCGCCGTGATTGCTGATCTGGCGCGCGTCAACACGCTCACGCTGGCCCGCGCGCCCACACTGGCGTGGTTGGGGGGGCACGCGCCCACGCGCGCCTCGTTCAGCCTGCTCGATGTCGGTTTTGGCCACGGCGACATGCTGCGCGCGATCGCTCGCTGGACGCGCGGCAAGGGCCTGCGCGCCGAACTGACCGGCATCGATCTCAACCCGCGTTCCGCCCCGGTCGCTGCCGCCGCCACCGATCCGGGCATGAACATCCGCTTCCTCACCGGCCGCGCCGAAACGCTCGATCCGCCGCCGGATTTCATCATCTCTTCGCTGGTCGCGCACCACATGCACGACGATGAACTGGTGGCCTTCATCCAGTGGATGGACGCTACGGCGCGCGTTGGTTGGTTGATCAACGATCTGCACCGGCATTGGCTGGCGTGGGCGGGCTTTCGCCTGCTTGCCGTGGTTTTCCGCTGGCATCCGATCGTGGCGCACGACGGCGCATTGTCGGTTCGCCGCGCCTTCACCCGCACCGATTGGCAGGCGCTGCTGGCCCGCGCCGGAGTGCAGGCCGACCTGCGCTGGCACGTCCCTTTCCGCTGGACGGTTGCGTCATGCGCCAAATAACTCCGGCGCTGATTATCGGCGGCGGGCTAGCCGGCACGGCGGCGGGCATCGATCTGGCGCGCACCGGCTGCCGCCCGCTGCTGCTCGAACGCGAAGCTGGCGCCCACGACAAGATCTGCGGCGAATTCCTCAGCGGTGAAGCCGTGGCGGCACTGGCCGGGCTGGGCGTGGATGCACGCAGCCTGGGCGCGGTGCCGATCACCCGCGTCGAAATCAATGCCGGCCACCGCCAGGCCGCCGCCCGCCTGCCGTTCCCGGCGCTCAGCCTGTCACGGCGGGTGCTGGATGCGGCAATGCTGGAACGCGCCGCCGCCGTGGGCGTGGAAGTGCAGCGCGGGGTGAGCGTGCGCACGCTGTCTGATGGGGCAGCGCAAACCACCGCCGGCGACATCGCTGCGCCCGCCCTGCTGCTCGCCACCGGCAAGCATGATGTGCGCGGGCTGCCGCGCCCGGACGGGCCGGACGAAATCGGCTTCAAGATGTATTTCCGCGACGCCGCGCTGTCCCGCCGCCTTGCCGGCACGGTGGCGGTGACGTTCTTCGATGGCGGCTATGCTGGCCTGCAACCGGTGGAGGGCGGGCGGCGCAACCTGTG
>NZ_JBDNFM010000013.1:0-4909 GCF_041689835.1 Sandarakinorhabdus sp. | reverse complement strand
GGGATACAGTTCGATGACGCAATCGTGGCAGTTGCTGCCATGAAGGAACACGGCGTGGATCTCGCGGATCTGAGCCTGGGTTTCAACACCGACGACATGAGCGAACGTCCCTTCAACCAGCTGGCCTTCATGGTCGAGAGAGGTTCGCGATTGCGCCGCGAGGTGGATATACCCGTCGGCGTCAGCTGGAATTTGGGCGTGCCGGCGCTGGCCAATCGCGTAATCGAAGAAGGCGCGATCGACCTGGTGTTTTTGGGGCGCCCGGCGTTGTCAAACCCGCATTGGCCAATCTGGGCGGCCCGCGAACTCGGGCACGGTAATCCCTTCTCTCTGCTCCCCCAGGACTGGAGTTTCTGGCTCGATAATCTTCGCGCTCACGACGCCGCGTTGGGGTGGCCTGAAGCGGGAAAACAGCACGCCTGACGTTCGATAAAAATACCACCGGATCGAATGCGCCACTTGACCTTCAGGGGAACGATGGACTTGCTCCGGTAAAGCGGAGAGTTTTCCTGAGGCGTAAGGTGACGCGCGCATGTTCGCCGGCCATGAATCGCTCGCATCGGGGTGGCCGGGCTGCAACTCGCCGACATGGTGACCACCGTCAACTCCACCTGTGCCCGCAAGATCGTCCGTCCGGAATTCGGCATGGGGGGAAGGGCTGGCTGCGATTCGCGGAGACCGCGTGCGCAGCATTGTCAACGGCATCGACACCGCTCGATGGAACCCCGAAACCGATCCAGCGTTGGCAGCCCACTACAACGCGCGCATTCCGGATGCACGCAAGGTCAACAAACGCGCGCTGGAACAGCATTTTGGTCTCGACAAGGATGATGGCCCACTGTTCTTGATGGTCAGCCGGCTGTCGCGGCAGAAGGGTACCGATGTGATTTGCGAAGTGCTCGATTTCCTGGTTGGCAATGGCGCGCGGTTGGCAATCCTCGGCTCGGGCGATGCGGAGACCCAGTTGTGCGAATTGGCCCATGAGTGCGTGCCGGAGATGAATCGCACCGGCAGTCTGGCCGATACCGTCATCGATGCAAATCCCGCCGTGCCCGGTGTCGGGGCGGCGACGGGCGTGCAATTCGACGGGGCGCATTATCACGGCCTCGCCGCCGCATTCAGCCGCGCCATCGCCCTGTACCGACAGCCCGATCACTGGCAACAAATCCAGCGCAACGGCGTGGCCGCTGATTTTTCCTGGCGGCGCAGCGGCGCACAATATGCCGCCATCTATCAGCAACTTGCCGGGGCAAACCCATGATTGAAACCATCGCCTCCACGCCCTTTGACGGGCAGAAGCCCGGCACGTCGGGCCTGCGCAAGAAGGTGAAGATCTTCCAGCAGGCAAACTATACCGAAAATTTCATCCAGGCCGTGTTCGATGTGGTGGAACGCCCCGGTGGTGCCACGCTGGTGCTGGGCGGTGACGGGCGTTTCTACAACCGCACCGCCATCCAGCAGGCCATCCGCATGGCGGCGGCCAATGGCTATGCCCGGGTGATTGTCGGGCAAGGCGGCATCCTCTCAACGCCGGCGGCCAGCCATGTCATCCGCAAATATCACGCCAGCGGCGGCCTGATCCTGTCCGCCAGCCACAATCCCGGCGGGCCGGACGAAGATTTCGGCATCAAGTACAACATCGCCAATGGCGGCCCTGCACCCGAAGCGATCACCGAGGCGGTTTACGCGCGCACGCGGGTCATTGATCGCTGGCTGACGGTGACGGCGCCCGATATCGATCTCGACACGGTCGGCACGGTGACGGTGGCAGGGATGGCAGTCGATGTCATCGATCCGGTCGCCGACTATGCGCAGCTGATGGAAAGCCTGTTCGATTTTCCCGCCATGCGTGCGGCGGTGGCCGGCGGTTTTACCATGGCGTTTGATGCGATGAACGCGGTCACCGGGCCTTATGCAGTGGAAATCCTCGAACGACGGCTTGGCTTTGCTGCCGGAACCGTGCGCGGCGGTACTCCGCTGGAAGATTTTGGCGGGCATCACCCCGATCCCAACCTCGTGCATGCCAAGGCGCTGTACGACGCCATGATGGCGCCGGATGCGCCGGATTTCGGCGCTGCATCGGACGGCGATGGCGACCGAAATCTGATCATTGGCAAGCACCGTTTCATCACCCCGTCGGATTCGCTGGCGATGCTGGCGGCCAACGCGCGTCTGGCGCCGGGCTATGCGGCGGGGCTGAAGGGCATCGCGCGGTCAATGCCGACCAGCGCGGCGGCGGACCGGGTGGCAGCGGCGCTGGGCATCGCGTGTTTTGAAACCCCCACGGGGTGGAAATTCTTTGGCACGCTGCTCGATGCCGGCCTCGCGACGATCTGCGGCGAGGAAAGCGCCGGCACCGGATCGGACCATATCCGCGAAAAGGACGGGCTATGGGCGGTGTTGCTGTGGGTCAACATATTGGCCGTGCGCGGCATCAGCGTCGATGCACTGGCGCGCGATCATTGGGCGCGGTTCGGGCGCAATTATTACGCCCGCCATGATTATGAAGCCATTGAAAGCGCACTGGCCGATGCGCTGATCGACGCGCTGACCGCGCGGTTGCCCACCCTGCCGGGTTCGACCTTCGGCACCTTGACCGTGGCCGGTGCCGACAGCTTTTCCTACACCGATCCGGTCGATGGCTCGATCAGTGCCAACCAGGGCCTGCGCGTGTTGTTCGAAGGCGGTTCGCGCGTGGTGTTCCGCCTGTCGGGAACCGGCACGCAGGGCGCGACCTTGCGGGTGTATCTGGAACGCTATGAGCCAGCCGATGGCCACATCAGCGGCGACACGGCGTACATGCTGCAAGCCATCGTGGCCGCAGCCGAAGACATCGCCGGGATTGCCCACCACACCGGCCGCACTGCGCCTGATGTCGTGACCTGATGCTGCCCTACGGCTCGCATGTTGCTGACAGCGCCACCAGCTTTCGGGTGCGCGCGCCAAGGGCATCGGCGCTGTCGCTGTGCCGGTTTGATGCCGCCCGCGAGTGGCGACGGCGCGCAAGGCAAAGGGGCACTCGCACGCGGGCTGTGGTTCGATACGGCCAAACTGCCGACCGATTCCCAAGCAACGGGGCTTGATCGCCGCTTTGTTCAAGATCCGGCGCTGGTGCAGTTTGGCGTGGACACCGCCTATCTGGTGCCGCGCGCGCTGATGCCGTGGGATCGTGCCGGTTGAAGTAGCAGGGAGCGGTCAGGCGGCGGCTGGGCGCGGATTGAGGCGAACGATGGTCAGGTTGAGGAAACTCGCAAAGCTCACCCATGCCAGATAAGGCAAATTCAGCCACGCAGCCTCGGGCGCAATCGGCCACAGCCCGGCCACGAGGGCCAAGATGGACCCCCACAGAAACGGCACCTCGGCCAGCGCCCAGTCTGGCCGCTGGGCCTTGAAGAACAGCGGGCTCCACAGCAGGTGAAACACACCGTTGACGGCAAAAAGGATCAGGATGGCCTGCTGGTCGGCAGGCCCGCGCGCAGCCTCCCAGGCGATCACACCGCTCCAGGCGGCCAAGCCCAATATGGCCGTCCACGCCGGGCCGAACGCCCAGCCCGGCGGCTGCCACGACGGCTTGTTGAGGCGGGCATACCAATCGGCGCGCGGCGTCATCAGCCCGCCGATCAGGCACAGCCCCACAGCCCAGGCGATGGCAATGCCGGCAGGCGTGTTGAAATCTTCCATAGTGTCATCTTGGCCGGCTTTCGCGCCCGGCGCACGGTTGCATTGCCGCACGGGCACGGGCACAAGCTGCCGTCATGAACCTTGCCCGCTTCCCTCGCCGTCATTACACCCCCGGTTTCACCCCGTTGGAGCCGATGCCGCGGCTTACGGCGGCGCTGGCGACAGAATCCGGCGGCGGTGAAATCTGGATCAAACGCGACGATCTGCTCGGTTTGGCCGGCGGCGGCAACAAGACCCGCAAGCTTGAATTCCTGATCGCCGATGCACTGGCCAAGGGCGCCGATACGTTGATCACCGTGGGTGCGCCGCAGTCCAACCATTGCCGGCTCACGCTCGCCGCCGCGGCCAAGGAAGGCCTGGATTGCCGGCTGATAATCGAAGAGCGGGTGCCGGGCAGCTATTCCGAAGCGGGGCTGGGCAATAATCTGCTGTTTGATCTGATGGGCGCGGCCAGTGTGCGCATGGTCAAGGCCGGCACCGATTTGGCTGCCGAAATGGCCGAGGAAGCCGCAGCGGTGACGGCGGCTGGCGGGCAGCCTTATATTATCGTTGGCGGTGGCTCGTCGCCGCTGGGCGCGTTGGGCTATGCCGCCTGCGCGCAGGAAATCATGGTGCAGGCGTTCGATGCGGGCGTTGCATTCGATCGCATCGTGGTGGCATCGGGCAGTGCCGGCACGCATTCGGGGCTGATCGCCGGGCTGGTAGCACTGAATGCCGGCATCCCGGTGACGGGCATCAACGTGCGCCGCGCCCGCGCTGAACAGGAAGCCAATGTGCTGAAACTGGCGCAGGCGACTGCCGATCTGATGGGCACGCCGCAACCGGTGGCCGAAGATATCGTCGCGCTCGCGGACTGGGTTGGCCCCGGCTATTCGCTGCCCACCGCGCAAATGGTGGAAGCCGTGCGGCTGCTGGCGTCCAAAGAAGGCATATTGCTCGACCCGGTGTACAGCGGCAAGGCGATGGCCGGGCTGATCGGGCTGGCGCGGCAGGGCGCTTTTGCTGGCGAACGCGTGCTGTTCCTGCACACCGGCGGCTCGCCGTCGCTGTCGGCCTTTGCCGGCGATCTGCGTAATCCCGAATTAACCTGATGCCCGCCTGGCGCACGATCGGCGTGATCGGAGGCATGGGGCCGGCAGCCACGGCCGATTTCATGGCGCGGCTGGTGGCCGGCGTCGATGCGGCAAGCGACACCGATCACCCGCGCGTGCTGATCGATTCCAATCCT
>NZ_JBDNFM010000012.1:0-15517 GCF_041689835.1 Sandarakinorhabdus sp. | reverse complement strand
ATCTTGTTGATGGCCACGATCATCGGCACGCCGGCGGCCTTGGTGTGTTGAATGGCCTCGATGGTCTGGGGCATGATGCCATCGTCCCACGCCACCACCAGCACAACGATATCGGTGATGCTGGCGCCGCGGGCGCGCATCGCCGTGAAGGCTTCGTGGCCCGGCGTGTCGAGGAAGGTGATCTTGTGCTTGTCCTTGGTCGTCACCTGATAGGCGCCGATGTGCTGGGTGATGCCGCCGGCTTCGCCCTTCACCACATTGGTGCCGCGCAGTGCATCAAGCAGGCTGGTCTTGCCGTGATCGACATGGCCCATGATGGTGACGACCGGTGGCCGGAACGCCAGATCCTTGTCGATATCGACTTCGCCGACCATGCCCTTTTCGACATCGCTTTCCGAAACGCGCACGATGTTGTGGCCGAATTCGGTGAGCACCAGCTCGGCGGTGTCCTGATCGATTTCATCAACGGCCGCCGACGGCACGCCAAGGCGGGCAAGCAGACGCACCACGTTGCCCGTGCGTTCAGCCATGCGGTTGGACAGTTCCTGCACGGTGATCATGTCCGGCACGGTCACATCACGCACCTGCTTGGCTTGGCTGCCCATGCGGCCGCGTTCTTTTTCGCGGGCGCGGCGCAGCGCGGCAAGGCTGCGCACGCGGGTGCTGCCTTCGTCATCCAGAGCGCGGGTAACGGTAAGCTTGCCCGATTTGCGGCGATCGTCGGCAACCTTGGGGCGCGACGGCTTGGCAGCCTCGACCTTGCCCCGGCCCGGAATGATGCGCACGCGCATGCTGTCGTCGTCGTCTTCGATGCCTTCGGTGGGCATCACCATGCCGCCGTCGGCATTCGGAACCGGGTCTGGCCTGGTGGCAATCTCTTCTTCGCGCAGGCGTTTTTCGTCGATGCGGCGGCGCTCTTCCTCTTCGCGTGTCGCGCGTTCCTGGTCTTCGCGGATGCGCACGTCTTCAAGCGTGCGCTGGCGATCTTCCTCGGCCTGGCGCGCGTAAAATGCCGCCATTTCCCCGGGCGACATGCGCGGCCGCGGCTGCGCGGCTGCTGCCGGGCGGGCAGCGGGCTGGCCGGGACGTTGGCCGGGGCGCTGCCCGGTGGCGGCGCGGGCTGGCGCGGACGCGGCCGGAGCTGCCGGGCGCGCGGATGCGGGCGGGGTTTCAGCTGACTTGGGCGCTGCATCGGCGGCCGGCGCAGCCTTGGTTTCGGCCACGGCGGTTTCCACAGCCGGGGCCTTGGCGCCGGGGCGGGTGGGCATGGGCGCGCGTTCCACCGGGCGGAACATCACCGGCGGCGGGGTCTGCGGACGCGGCGGGGCAGGCGGTGAAACGGCAGGAGCGGGCGCAGCGACCTGCGCGACCGGGGCAACCGGCGCAACCGGCGCTGCAACCGAGGCTGCCGGCGCAGGAGCGGGCGCAGTGACCGGGGCAATGGCTGGGGCCGCGACCGGAGCAGCAACGGGAGCGGGTGCCGGCTCGGGCGCAGGCGGCGGCGCATCGCCCGGGCGGTGCAGGACACGCGCGCGCTTCACCTCCACCACGACCTGCTTTGACCGGCCGTGGCTGAATGTTTGCTTGACCTTGCCAACCTCCACCGACTTGTTCAGGCCGAGGGGGGCACGCATGCCAAACTTTGGTTTGTTGTCGTCGCTCATAATCCGCCGCCTAATGCCTTTCGCCGGCGTTCAGGGCAACCTCTGTTGCACCTGCCGCCGCGTCATTTGCTGTTTCGTCTACCATTTTCGGGCTGCAAAAGCCCATCAACCGATCAAGATCGGCCAGAATGCGCGTGGCCGCACCTTCAGCCAGCAGCGCCATATGCACCACATTTTCCCGCCCCAGCGCCGCCGACAACGCGTCGCGCGCCATCGGGACGCGGCGATGCGGGATATCGATGCCAAGGCTTTCGCCCACGGCGCGGGCCATGCCATCAAGCCGGTCGCTGCCATCGGGCCTTGCATCAGCGGCGTGCAAAACGGCAAACACCTTGCCCTTGGCCAGCGCCTCACGCACGCGATCTCCGCCCAAAATCAGGGTGCCCGAACGCTTTTCCAGCCCCAGCCGGTTGAGCAGGCGCTTTTCCAGCCCGGCAGCAATCCGGTCCGCCAGATCATCGGGCAACGTGAAGCTGCCGCTTTTGAAGGCCCGGGCCAAGGCGCCGCGCAGGCGGGCGTCCTTGGCCCCCGTGCTGCCGGCCACCGAATCAAACAGTCCACGATCGGCGCTGATCCACGCGCCGCGGCCGGGCAGCCGTTCCGACCAATCAGCCGCAACCTGGCCTTCCGGTCCCAGCGCCAGCCGAATCAGGCCGGTGCGCGGGGCAGTCTCGCCCGTCAGGATACAACGGCGCTCACTGACTCCGGCGCTGGCCGCAGCACTGGCTTCAGCACTGTCTCCTGCGGGGTGGTCCTGCTGTTCTATCGGGGAATTCCCGCTCAGGCGATCATCGGGTTCCATCCGCTGACGCGTCCTCCCCAACGGCTGATTCGTCGGCGAACCAGTGGGCGCGTGCAGCCATGATGATGCGATTGCCGTCGTCTTCCGACAGGTCGAATTCCTTCAACAGGCCGGACCGGCCAACCAGTTCGTCTGTGGCCAGATCGCCCAGATCATCGAGGGTCTTGATGGCCTTCTTGCCGAGCACCACCAGCATGGCTTCGGTCAGCCCCTGGATGCCGGCCAGATCGTCTGCTACGCCAAGGCCGCGGCGTTCTTCGCGGGCGGTGGCTTCGCGGCGTTCCAGCGCTTCGATGGCGCGGTTTTGCAGCTCGGCGCCCAGATCGTCGTCGAAGCCTTCGATGCTGGCAATTTCGGCCACATCGACATAGGCGACTTCTTCGAGTTCCGAAAAACCTTCGGCCACCAGCAACTGAGCCAGCGTTTCATCGACATCAAGCTCGGTCTGGAACAATTCGGATTTCTCGACGAATTCCTTCTGCCGGCGCTCGCTTTCGTCGGCTTCGGTCATGATGTCGATCTGCTTGCCAGTCAGCGCACTGGCCAGGCGCACGTTCTGGCCGCGGCGGCCGATGGCCAGGCTGAGCTGATCGTCGGGCACCACCACGTCGATGCGGCCTTCGTCCTCGTCCAGCACAACCTTGCTGACTTCGGCGGGCTGCAGCGCGTTCACCACGAAGGTGGCAGTGTCGGCAGACCAGGGAATGATATCGATCTTTTCGCCTTGCAGTTCTTGCACGACGGCCTGCACGCGGCTGCCCTTCATGCCGACGCAGGCGCCAACCGGATCGATCGAGCCATCGCGGCTGATCACGCCAATCTTGGCGCGGCTGCCCGGATCGCGGGCCACGGCCATGATTTCGATGATGCCGTCATAGATTTCCGGCACTTCCTGGGCAAAAAGCTTCCTCATGAAGTCGCCGTGGGCGCGACTGAGGAAAATCTGCGGCCCGCGCAGCTCGCGGCGAACGGCGAGGATGAGGCTGCGTACCCGGTCACCGGGCTTCAGCACTTCGCGCGGGATCTGCTGATCGCGGCGGATCACACCCTCGGCCTTGCCCAGATCGACGACGACGTGGCCGAATTCGGCGCGCTTGACGAGGCCGGTGATGATCTCGCCCTGACGGTCCTTGAATTCTTCATACTGGCGGTCACGCTCGGCATCGCGCACCTTCTGCACGATCACCTGCTTGGCGCCTTGCGCTGCGATGCGGCCGAATTCGACGGGCGGCAGCGGATCGACGACATAGCTGCCCAGTTCGGCGGCCTTGTCCTTCTTAAGCGCGTCCTTCAGGCTAACCTGCTTGAAGAAATCCTCCGGCTCTTCCACCACTTCCAGCACACGCCACAGGCGGGTTTCACCGGTTTTGGGGTCGATCTTGGCGCGAATGTCGTTTTCGGCGCCATAGCGGGCCCGGGCGGCACGCTGGATGGCGTCTTCCATCGCTTCAATCACGATGCCGCGATCGATCGATTTCTCGCGGGCGACGGCATCGGCAATGGCCAGCAGTTCGGCGCGGTTCGCGGTGAGAGCAGTTGCGGTAGCCATCTCAATCCTCCGAAAATTCGGTGTCGGGGGTTTCGTTGTCATTGTCGGCGGCCGTATCGGTATCCGGGCCACTTTCGATGATTTCGTCGGCGCCGCTGGAGTCCAGCGGCTTGGATTCGGCAATCAGCCGGTCGGTAAGCACCAGCTTGGCCTGTTTTATGTTGGCCAGCGGCAGGCGCAAGGCAGCCCCCACCTTGGAGGTCAGCAGCACATCATTGCCGTCAAGGCCGGCGATGATGCCCGACGCACGGGCGCGGTCGTCCACCTTGGGTTCCAGCACCATCTTAGCTTCGTGGCCCAGCCAGCGCGTCCAGTCAGCCGGGCGGGTGAGCGGCCTGTCGATGCCGGGGGAAGATACTTCCAGATGATATTCCCCAGAGATCGGATCGGCTTCTTCCAGAGGCTGATCGAGGGCGCGCGACAGGCGGGCACATTGTTCGATCGTCAACTGGCCGGTGGCCGGATCTTCGGCCATGATTTGCAGGGTGAGGCTGCCGGCTTGGCCCGAAAGCATGACGCGCACCAGATCGAGCCCCATCGCCGCCACCACGGGGGCGATGATGGCCGTCAGGCGGGCGTCAAGATCGGTCTGAGCCAAGGGCAGGAAACTCCGGCAAAAATACAAGCAGGATCAGCAGGGGCAAGCAGTTCGCGTGCTGCGCAGCGGGGCTGTGCAGCCTGCAATCGATCAACCATGCAGGTATGAGCGGCCCTATACGCCGGGGGTAACCGCACAGCAAGGAAAAACGCCGCGATCCGCGACAGGCGCGCCGGCGGCACTTAACAAGACCGGTTCACTCGCCTATGGGTATGTGGTCAAACAATTTGGGGTTCAACAGCATGGCAAAAATTTTCGGCAGTCTCAGCCAGTCGCTGAGCATCGGCATCGTGTTGATGGTAGCGTTGATCTTCGCTTTTCACGGCAGCCTGATCGGCAGCGATACGGCGCTGTGGACGATGGGCTTCCTTCGCGCGGCGCACGTGTGGGCGGGCATCCTGTGGATTGGCCTGCTATATTATTTCAATTTCGTGCAAATCCCGACCATGCCGCAGGTTCCTGCCGAGCTGAAACCGGGCGTGACCAAATTTATCGCCCCGAGGGCGCTGTTGTTTTTCCGCCACGGCTCGCTGCTTACATTGATCACGGGTCTCGGCCTGTCGGGCGGCTACCTGGTTCAGGCGCTCACCTTTTCCGAAGGTTTTCGCGTGATCGGGCTCGGCATGTGGCTGGGCATCATCATGGCGTTTAATGTGTGGTTCCTGATCTGGCCGAACCAGAAGATTGCCCTGGGCATCGTTGACGCCGATGCCGATGCAAAGGCGAAGGCCGCCAAGACGGCGATGATCTTCAGCCGTACCAACTTCATCCTGTCGTTCCCCATGCTGTACACAATGGTTGCGCACGGGCACATCGGCGCCCAGTAAATCCACGGTTCACCGCTATTTTCAAGGGCCGGACCGCGCCGCTGCGGGCCGGCCCTTTTTCGTTCATGCTTTCCTGGGATCGCTTGGCAAGCCAGTGGCGGGCGCGCAATCGGGCAATTCGGCGTAGTTGGCGCGGCGGCCGTTGCGGCTGATCCACACCCGCAGCGATGCAAAATCCGGGCAGGGGCGATAGCGCCAGCGAAATTCCCAGCCATCGGCCCATTGCCGGCCTTCTCGGGCAGTGAATGCGGCGTGCGGCATGCCCGACTGGCGATGATAATTCTGCGCCAACCGATCGGCCAGCGCGGCCGCTGCCTGCGCATCGACGGCTGGATCATGCAGGCTGAACATGGCAATGCCGCCGGCCAGGAAGGCAGCAAGGGTCAACACAAGGCGGCGGCGGGTCACTTACGGCTCTTGTGCACGAACATGGTGGCCGAAAAAAGAGCCCATGGTTCGGCAAGGGTCGACACAAGCAGGCGGGGCCGGCACAGGCAGCCGAGGCGCACGAGCGGCGTTGACAAGATTTGGACCATCCTCTAGTGCCCCGCCTTCGTTCGGGACTGGAATCGCCTGATTCTGGTGCCGTATCCGTCGTTAATCTCTTACATCAGGGTCCAAGTCATGTTCGCAGTGGTGCGCACCGGCGGCAAGCAATACCGGGTCGCGGACGGTGACAAGATCATCGTCGAAAAACTTGAAGGGGACGCCGGCACCCCCCTGTCGCTCGAAACCCTGATGACTGGCGAAGGTGCCGCCATCGTGATGGGCGGGAGCGTGACGGCCGAGATCGTTGCCCAGACCAAGAGCGACAAAATCATTATTTTCAAGAAAAAGCGGCGCCACAATTATCGCCGCCGCAATGGCCACCGTCAGCAGCTGACGGTTCTCAAGATCACCTCGGTCGCCTGACCGGCATTTACAGGAGCAACCCACCATGGCTCACAAGAAGGCAGGCGGCTCGTCAAGGAACGGTCGCGATTCAGAAAGCAAGCGCCTTGGCGTCAAACGCTTTGGCGGTCAGGAGGTCAACGCCGGCACCATTATCATTCGCCAGCGTGGCACCCCCACGCACCCGGGCCGCAATGTCGGCTTGGGCAAGGATCACACCTTGTATGCGCTGAGCACCGGCACCGTGGAGTTCCACACCGGCAAGCTGGGCCGCAAGTATGTTTCGGTCAACCCGGTCGTGGAACTGTTGGCGGCTGAATAAGCCCGGCTCCATCCGCATGACGTGAAAAGGGGGGCTGGGCGACCGGCTCCCCTTTTTGTTTTGGACAACATCCGATGCAGTTTCTCGACCAGGCCAAGATCTTCCTTGCTTCCGGCACCGGGGGCGATGGGTCCGTGTCGTTCCGGCGAGAGAAGTTCGTCGAATATGGCGGCCCAGATGGCGGCGATGGCGGCAAGGGCGGCGACATCATCTTTGAATGTGTCGATGGTCTCAACACGCTGATCGATTTTCGTTATACCCAACATTTCAAGGCCAAGCGCGGCGCCCACGGCATGGGCCGCAACCGCACCGGGCCGGGCGGTGGTGATCTGCTGGTCAAGGTTCCGGTGGGCACGCAGATATTGGCTGATGACGAAGAACGCACCTTGATTGTCGACCTTACACACGTCGGCCAGCGCGCCATCCTGCTGAAGGGCGGCGATGGCGGCAAGGGCAACGACCATTATAAAACCAGCACCAACCGCGCTCCGCGGCAGTTCCAGGCCGGCTTTCCGGGCGGGGAAATGTGGGTGTGGCTGCGGCTGAAGCTGCTGGCCGATGTCGGTCTTGTCGGGCAGCCCAATGCCGGCAAGTCCAGCCTGATCAATGCGATTTCCAATACCAAGGCCAAGGTTGGCAATTATGCCTTCACCACCTTGAAGCCGCAGCTTGGCGTTGTTGCCCACAAAAACCGCGAGCTGGTGATGGCCGATATTCCCGGGTTGATTGCCGGCGCGGCCGAAGGCGTGGGCATTGGCGATCGTTTCCTCGGCCATATCGAACGCTGCCGCGTACTGCTGCATCTGGTTGATGCCAGCCAGCCCGGCCCGGTGGACCAGTGGCGCGTGGTGCGCGAGGAGCTTGGCGCCTATGGCGGCGGTCTGGACGAAAAATCGGAAATTCTGGCGCTCTCCAAGTGCGATTTGGTCACCCCGCAGGCGCTGGCCGCCAAAAAACGCGCCTTGGAGCAAACCAGTGGCCAGACAGTGTTCTGCATCAGCGCCGCCACACAGCAGGGCGTCGATGCCGTGCTGGACCGGTTGATGGAAATAGCCGGCCGCGCCGAAGCGATGAAGCCATCTGGGGACAGGCAGTGGGCGCCGATTTAGGCACCTCTGCCGGCAGCCCGCCCGGCCCTGCGCCGGGTGCGGCCTTCGATCCCGCCAACTGCCCGCGGCTGGTGGTCAAGATCGGATCGTCGCTGCTGGTCGATGCCGCCGGCGCGGTGCGCAGCCAGTGGCTGGCCGGGGTGGTGGCCGATGTGGCGCAGCGCCGTGCCGCCGGGCAGCAGATTCTGATTGTATCGTCAGGCGCGAGTGCGCTGGGTGCGCGGCGGCTGGGCCTTGAAAAAGGCGGCCGCGCCAGTCTGGAAGACGCACAAGCCGCCGCTGCAGTGGGCCAGGTGGCGCTGGCCGGGGCGTGGGAAGCGCTGCTGGCCGCGCAAGGGCTGACAGCGGCGCAGGTGCTGCTCACTCTGGGTGACCTGGAGGACCGGCGGCGTTATCTGAACGTGGCAGCCACCACCCGGCGCCTGCTCGATCTGGGCGCGGTGCCGGTGCTCAACGAGAATGACACGGTGGCCACCACCGAAATCCGCTTTGGCGACAACGACAGGCTGGCGGCGCGCGCTGCCCAGGCGGCGGGTGCCAGCGGCGTGATATTGCTGTCGGATGTGGACGGCCTTTATACCGCCAACCCGGCCACGGATCCGGCAGCGAAACGGCTGGCCGTGGTGAAGGCGCTGACCCCCGAAATCATGGCGATGGCCACCGGTGAAACCCGTTCGGGTATGGGATCGGGCGGCATGGTGGCCAAATTGCTCGCCGCGCGCATGGCCGGCGCTGCGGGCATCGCGCTGGCCATTTGTGATGGCCGGGTGGAGAGTCCGTTGACGCATTTCGCCAACGCCGGCGGCGGCACCTTGTTTCTGCCGCCGCGCGCCGCCAAGGGCCGCAAGGCCTGGCTGGCCGGGCGGATTACCGTCGCCGGCAGCCTGAGCGTCGACGCCGGTGCCGCCGCTGCCCTGAAACGCGGTGCATCGTTGCTGGCTGCCGGGGTGACACAAATCGAGGGCAGGTTTCGCCGCGGGGATGTGGTGGCAATCCTTGGTCCGGACGGTGACGCGCTGGGCCGCGGCCTGGCGGGCTATGATGCCGATGATGCTCGCGCTATTCGCGGCCTGCGCGGCGACGCACAAGCCGCTGTGCTGGGTTATGCGCCGCGCACTGCCCTGGTTCACGCCGATCACCTGGTGCTGATATGAGCCTGATCACCGATATGGCCCGCACCGCCCGGGCGGCACTGCCGGTGCTGGCTGCGGCCCCCACGGCGCAGAAAGCGCAAGCGATCCGAGTCGCTGCGGCGGCGATACGCGAGCGCTTCGATGAATTGCTGGCCGCCAATGCGGCAGATGTGGCGGCAGCGGCTGGCCTTTCGGCGGCGCTGGTTGACCGGCTGGCGCTTGATGGTGACCGCGCGGCGGGCATTGCTGCCGGGCTCGACACGGTTGCTGGCCTGCCCGATCCGGTGGGCGATGTGATCGCGCGATGGAGCCGGCCCAACGGGCTGAATTTCAGCCGCGTGCGGGTGCCGCTGGGTGTCATCGGCATTATTTATGAAAGCCGGCCCGGGGTGACGGCCGATGCCGCCGCACTGTGCCTGATGGCCGGCAATGCCTGCCTGCTGCGCGGCGGCAGCGAGGCGGCGCGCTCGAATGCGGTATTGCTCGATTGCATGGCGCGGGGGCTGGCCGCAGCGGGCCTGCCAGCGGCGGCGGTGCAGATGGTTCCGGCCGGGGATCGCGCCCTGGTGGGCGAGATGCTCAGCGCGCATGGCCTGATCGACGTGATCATCCCGCGCGGCGGCAAGGGGCTGGTGGCGCGGGTACAGGCCGATGCGCGGGTGCCGGTGCTGGCGCATCTTGATGGCATCAATCATGTCTATGTCGATGCCAGCGCCGATCCGGAAGCGGCGGCGGCGATCGTGATCAACAGCAAACTGCGCCGCACCGGCGTGTGCGGCGCGATGGAAACGCTGCTGATCGATGCCGCGGCACCGCAGGCGCTCAAGCAGCGGCTGGTGGCAGCCTTGCTGGACGGCGAATGTGAAGTGCGCGGCGATGCGGCGGTGCAGGCGCTGGATGCCCGCGTGGTGCCGGCCAGTGCTCAGGATTGGGACACCGAGTATCTTGACGCGATCGCCAGTGTTGCCGAAGTGGCCGGCGTGGACGGTGCCATCGCCCATATCGCCGCGCACGGCAGCCAGCACACCGAAAGCGTGATTGCGCGCGATGAGGCGGTGGCCGAGCGTTTCCTGGCCCGCGTCGATGCCGCCATCGTGCTGCACAACGCCTCAACTCAGTTTGCCGATGGCGGCGAGTTCGGTTTTGGCGCCGAAATCGGCATTGCCACGGGCCGCCTGCACGCGCGCGGGCCGGTGGCGCTGGAAGGGCTGACGATTTTCAAGACCATCGTGCGCGGCACTGGCCAAGTGCGGCCGTGATGGCGCGCATCGGGCTGTTGGGTGGCAGTTTCAATCCGGCGCACGCTGCGCACCGGCACATCAGCGTGGCGGCGTTGCAGCAGTTGCGGCTGGATGCGGTGTGGTGGCTGGTCTCGCCGCTCAATCCGCTCAAATCTGCCGCCGGCATGGCGCCGCTCGGCGTTCGCGTGGCGCGTGCCAGGGCCGTCGCCCGCCACCCGCGCATCAGCGTGACGGCGTTGGAGGAGCAACTCGGCACGCGCTTTGCGGCCGATACGGTGCGTGCATTGCAGCGGCGGTTTCCGCAGCATCAGTTCATCTGGCTGGCCGGCAGCGACATCGTCGCCGAGCTTCACCGTTGGCAGCGCTGGCGGCGGTTCCTGCGCCAGATCCCGCTCGCGGTGGCGGCGCGCCCCGGAATTTCGCTCATCGGCGCTCCGGCGTTGAGCTGGGCCGGCTGGTCCCCCACCCCGCCTTCACGCTGGGCTGATGCGCCGCTGCCGGCGGTCATCAAACTACACTCCCGTTTGCGGCCGGAATCGGCTACAGCACTTCGCAGCGCCGACCCCGGCTGGGCCACCGATGCCCGATTGAATGAAAAGGGACGCACGTTTGACCAAGACTGACCGCGTGGACGAACTCCATGCCATGATCCTCAAGAGCCTGGATGACGATCAGGCCGTGGATCCCGTTTCCATCCCGCTGGCCGGCAAGACCAGCATTGCCGATTTCATGGTTATCGCCAGTGGGCGCAGCGGCCGCCAGGTTGCATCGATGGCGATGAAGATCGCCGACAAGATGAAGAGCGATTTTCGCCGCAGCGCGCGCGTTCAGGGCCTGCCGGCGGCGGATTGGGTGCTGATCGATTGCGGCGACATCATCGTGCATATTTTCCGGCCCGACGTCCGGTCGTTCTATAATCTGGAAAAAATGTGGGGCCTTGATGAAGCGCCAAATCCGTCGCCCGCATTTGCGCCAATAACCGCCCAGGTTACACCCGCACCGCGCTGATCGGTGAAGCTCCATATCATTGCTCGCGGCCGCATCGGCCAATCGCCCGAAGCCGAACTGGTGGAACGCTACGGCGTGCGCCTGCGCGGCCGGCTGGCGGTGACGGAAATCGGTGACACCGCGCCGTGGCCGCCGTTCGGCCTGCAGCTTGGGCCTGGCCGCACCGTTGTGCTGGATGAACGCGGCCGCGATCTGCCGTCGACCGATCTGGCGGCATTGCTGGGCCGCTGGCGCGATGATGGCGCACGCGAAGTGCGCTTTCTGATCGGCGCTGCCGATGGCCACGACAGCGCGACGCGCGACAAGGCCGATCTGTTGTTGGGCTTTGGCCGCGCGACCTGGCCGCACATGCTGGTGCGCGCCATGCTGACCGAGCAATTATATCGTGCCGTCTCCATTCTGGATGGCCACCCGTATCATCGCGAATAACGGCAGCTCACCAGCCCTCAAGGCCGCAGGGAGTAGCGCCGTCTTGCGCATCTGCTATCCTTTTAACGTCACCTTGTGAGTCTGTTGTCCGATGAGCCTGAAACAGAGCTGGAAGATTGTTTTGCCGTTGGCGGCGCTGGCGTTGGTGCCGGGCTACGCCGCTGTGCAGGCCGCTGCAGAAACCGACACCTACAAGGAACTCGACACGCTGATGGACGTGTTCGAGCGGGTGCGCGTGACCTATGTGGACAAGGTGGACGACAAAACGCTGATCCGCGGCGCCATCAACGGCATGCTGACCAGTCTTGATCCGCATTCGTCCTATCTGGATGGCCGCGACTATGCCAACCTCAAGCAGTCGACCGATGGCGAATATTCCGGCCTTGGCCTCACTGTCACCTCGGAAGACGGCGCGGTGAAGGTGGTGACGCCCACCGACGACACGCCGGCGGCAAAGGCCGGCATCAAGGCCGGTGACTATATCACCCATCTCGACGACGAATTGATTTACGGCGGCACGCTCAATGAAGCGGTGGACAAGATGCGCGGGGTTGCTGGCACCAAGCTCAAGCTGACCGTTGTGCGCCAGGGGGAGCCCAAGCCGCTGGAATTCACCCTCACCCGTGAAGTGGTGGTGATCAGGCCGGTGAAGTGGGAAACGCGCGGCAACGTGGGCCTTATCCGCATCTCAACGTTCAACAACAAAACCGGTGATGCCACGCGCGCTGCCGTCGAAGGCATCAAGGCCAAGCTGGGCGCTGGCGTGGTTGGCTATGTCATCGATTTGCGTTCCAACCCCGGCGGATTACTGGATGAAGCCATCAAGGTTTCGGACGTGTTTCTCGATGCCGGCGAAGTGGTTTCGGAACGCCGCCGCGCCAAGAACGACGTGGACCGCTATTTTGCCAAGTCCGGCGATGTGACCGACGGCAAGCCGGTGGTCGTGCTGGTTGACGAAGGCACGGCTTCGGCCGCCGAGATCGTGGCTGGCGCCTTGCAGGATCACCGCCGCGCCATCGTGCTCGGCCAGCGCAGTTTCGGCAAAGGCAGCGTGCAGACCGTGTATCCGCTTTCGGCCGACACTGCCCTGCGGTTGACGACGGCGCGTTATTACACCCCGTCGGGCCGCAGCGTGCAGGAAAACGGCATCGAACCCGATATCCAGGTGCCGCAGCTTTCCGATCCGCGCGTGGCCGACAGAAAGCCGCTGCGCGAGGCCGATCTGAAGAAGCATCTGATCAACGAGATCAAGGATGCGACCAGCAAACTGGTTGAACAGGACAGCGTGGCCGATCCGCGTTTTGCCGCCAAGTCGGAGGATTTGAAAGCCAAGGGCGTGCTTGATTTTCAGCAGGATTATGCCATCCGGCTGCTGGGCCGATTGGCGCCGCCGGCATTGCCGGCAGTTCAAGTGGCTGGGCAGGTGGCTGGGCAGGCGGCTGGGCAGGCGGCTGGGCGAGTGGCTGGCGCACCGGGCGCCGGGCGCACCGCGTCGCAGTGATTGCGCCTGTCACACACGCCGGCTAAGCCTTCGGTCAACTGCCCTCGCGAAGGATTTCGCCGCTCGTGCTGCGCCGCCTCTATGATTGGACCCTGGCCAAGGCCGCCGGCCCCGGCGCCGAACGCTGGCTGATGGGCATCAGCTTTGCCGACAGCAGCTTTTTCCCGGTGCCGCCCGATGTCATGCAGATTCCGATGTCGATCGCGCGTCCGGAACGGTCTTTCCGCTATGCAGCGGTCTCGACAGCGGCCTCGGTGGCCGGGGCGTTGCTTGGCTATCTGATCGGCTCGGTGCTGTACAAGACGGTCGGCGTGCCGCTGTTGTCGTTGTATGGCTATGAACACAAATTCGTGGCCTTTGCCGCGGACATCAAGGCCAATGGCTTCCTGTGGATGCTGGCCTTTGCCTTCCTGCCAATTCCCTACAAGGTGGCGACCATTGCGGCCGGTTCGGTGTCGCTGTCGATTCCGGTGCTGATCGCAGCGTCCATCCTGGGCCGGGGCGGGCGGTTTTTCCTTGTGGCGCTGGTGCTGCGCCGGTTTGGCCGCCAAGCGCAGGTGCTGATCGATCGCTATTTCAACGCGCTGGCGCTGGCAGCGACGGCGCTGTTCGTTGGCGGCTTCGTGGTGGTCAAATATGCATTCTGAGGCGCCAGAGCCGGCGCCGGTGCCGGTGGCGGTGCTGGGGCTGGGGGGCAGTGCGGCGCTGCTGGCCGGGGCTTATGGTTTTGAATATTTCGGTGGGCTGGTGCCGTGTGAGATGTGCTGGTGGCAGCGCTGGGCACTGATGGCGACGGTGTTTTTTGCCGCCGATGCGCTGCTGATGGCGAAACTGGCCTCGCGGCAACCGAAAATGGCGCCGGTGGCGACCGGCACGGCGTGGCTGGCGATCGCCGGCCTTGCCAGCAATGCCGCCATCGCGCTGTTTCACGCCGGTGTGGAACAGAAATGGTGGCAGGGCCTTACCCGCTGCACAGCGCCGCTCACGGCCGGCGATGCCGCATCGATGATGGCCGAAATTTTGGCGCAGCCGCTTGTGCGCTGCGACGCCATACCATGGCAGATGCTGGGTGTTTCCATGGCAGGATGGAATTTCCTGATATCTTCGCTTCTGGTTGGAGCCGCCACATGGCTGATGCGCAAACCCCCCACGAACGCCCGATGAAACCGCCCCGCCACCTGCCCGGCGACACGCACGCCGATACGCGCGAGATGATCCGTGTCGATCAGGCCGGCGAGCACGGTGCAGCGCGCATATACGCCGGGCAACTGGCAGTGATGGGCGGGCGCCATGCGATGGCCGGCGAAATTCGCCACATGGCGGGTCAGGAAAAGCGCCACCTCGATGGCATGAACGCCGTCATGTCGCGGCGCGGTGTGCGCCCCACCTTGTTCGGACCGGCCTGGCATATTGCTGGCTTCGTGCTCGGCGCCGGCACCGCGCTGTTGGGGCCGAAGGCTGCCATGGCGTGCACCGAAGCGGTGGAGACGGTGATCGACGAACATTATGGTGAGCAAACCGAAGCGCTGGCCGACGGCAAAGACCCCGAGCTAAAGGCGATGATCGACGATTATCGTGCCGACGAGGTGGAGCACCGCGAGGCAGCGGCCGCCCACACCGGGGGCGCCGCCTTTCCTGTACTGGAATCGATCATCCGCGCCGGCTGCCGTACTGCGATTGCGGTGGCCCGGAAAATCTAGTTCCGGATCTGGTCGCGCAGTTGGTAGCGGCCGTTTGTTCGCCCTGAAAACATCTGCGTTACACCCGGGTGGGCGATGGGGTCGCCCTCGCCGTCTGGCAGCAGATTCTGTTGGCTGACATAGGCGACATAGGCCGATTCTTCGTTTTCGGCGAACAGGTGATAAAAGGGCTGGTTCTTGCGCGGGCGGATTGCCTCGGGAATCGATTCCCACCATTCCTCGGTATTGTTGAACACGGGGTCGACATCGAAGATCACGCCGCGGAACGGGAACACCCGGTGGCGCACGACATCGCCAATGGTGAAGGTCGCGGTGCTTGGCGCTTCAGCAGGGGATACGGGGCGGACGGTCATCGGTTTCCACTCAGGCAGCAGTGTTGCAGATACGGGCGGGCCGCAGATGTGGCGACGATCAGGTGTCACCCAATTACAATATAGGATGACATGCGCGGGCATGAAAGGGTGGCGATGTCGCGCTTTCTTGCCAAAATTGCCCGGCAGCCGGGCTTGGCAGGCTCCGCCCCCTCGGCTATACGCCGCGCCTTGACCAGCCCGCGGGACCATACCCCCGCCGGGCACGCTTCGCGGAGAGGTGCCAGAGTGGTCGATCGGGACGGTCTCGAAAACCGTTGTGGGTGTGAGCTCACCGTGGGTTCGAATCCCACCCTCTCCGCCAACATCTCAATGCGAATCAATGAGATGGCCCGATACAGGGCAGAAAATCCCTAGCTTCCGCGGGGTTTT
>NZ_JBDNFM010000011.1:0-23137 GCF_041689835.1 Sandarakinorhabdus sp. | reverse complement strand
TTCCATCACATTGCCCTTTTCCGCCGACACGACTTCGCCCTTGCGGCCGCGCGCCAGTTCAAAGGCCACGCGGGCCACACGCTGGATTTCGCTGGTGGTGTAAACGTGGGTGTTGACGCCGCGGCGTTGACCATAGGCCAGCGTTTCCACCCCGCGCGGCTGCCCGAAATAGACGCCGCCCGTAAGCTCGCGCACGAACAGGATGTCGAGCCCGTCGACAAAAACCCGCTTGAGCGAAGAGGCATCGGCCAACGCCGAGAAACAGCGCGCCGGGCGCAGATTGGCATAAACGTTCATGCCGCCGCGCAAGCCCAGCAGCCCGGCTTCGGGGCGCTTGTCATACGGCTGGCCGGCCCACTGCGGCCCGCCCACCGCGCCCATCAGCACGGCATCGCGGGCCTTGGCCCGCGCCAGCGTTTCGCCGGTCAGCGGCACGCCGTGCGCGTCGATGCTGGCACCGCCGAACAGGGCATCCTCCACGGCAAGGGCGAGCCCCCCCGTGATCAGTCGGCCAGCCACACGGCGGGCAACAGCAGTGACTTCGGGGCCAATGCCATCCCCGGGCAGCAGCAGCAGCGTTTTGGTCATGCTTCGCCCTTAACGGCAATGGGCAGCGCTGCCAACAGCGTCAAATGCCGGAGTGGTGCGGGGCTGGATGCGGGAGATGAAAAACCCGGTCTGCCCGGCATCACCATCGTGCGCGGCGGCGAGCAGACCGGTAACCCTCCCCAGGGTGTTCCGTGAAACGTTTGCAGCGCCAAAGATCGCCGCACGCCGTGCACACTAGGTCAATCCGGCGCGGTGTGCCAGCCGCAAATGAAGGGCTCAATCCGCCCGGCAGGCGGCGCCGGCCAGCCACGGCCGCTCGGCCGACAATCGCGCCTCGTGCGCGGCGATGGCCGGGCTCATGCCCAGTGTCAGCCCGATTTCGTCCTGCCCGCTTACGAGGCACTGCTTGCGGAAGGGATCCATCGCGAATTCAAAACGATCCTGGAACGGGGTGGTGACGACCTGATTTTCAAGATCGATGGTGATCGGATGGCCGTCGTTCGCAACCTCCAGCAACCGGTCCACAGCCTCTTGAGGCAGCGTCACCAGTAGCAGGCCGTTTTTATAGGCGTTGCCGGCAAAGATATCGGCAAACCCCGGCGAGATCACCGCGCGAATTCCCAGATCGCCCAGCGCCCACGGCGCATGCTCGCGGCTGGAACCGCAGCCGAAATTATCGCCGGCAATCAGGATGGGCGCGCCGGCGTTGCGGTCGAATACATTGTCGCTGTTTTCGCGCAGAACGCAAAACGCACCCTTGCCCAGCCCGGCGCGCGTGATGGTTTTGAGGAACCGTGCCGGGATGATCACATCGGTATCGATGTTGGCAGCGCCAAACGGAATGGCCTGGCCGGAAACTGTGGTGAACGCTTGCATGACGGGCGTTTTCGCACAGGCGCGCCCGCGCAGGCAATGGGGTGCTTTCGCCTTGGCCGCGACCGGCCTACAAGTGGGCATGGCCCAGCATCTCTACCTCGTCGACGGTTCCGGCTTCATCTTTCGCGCCTATCACCGGCTGCCGCCGCTCACCAACCCGGAAGGCACGCCGGTGAACGCGGTTTATGGCTTCACGGCGATGCTGTGGAAGTTGATCACCGAGCTCAACCGGGCCGAGGCGCCAACCCATCTGGCCGTTGTGCTCGATGCCGGCAGCCACACGTTTCGCAACGACATGTACGATGGCTACAAGGCCAATCGGCCGCCGCCGCCCGAAGATCTGGTGCCGCAATTTCCGCTAATCCGCGACGCCGTGCGGGCCTTTTCGGTGCCGTGTTTCGAACAGGCGGGCATGGAAGCGGACGACATCATCGCATCCTATGCCGTGGCCGCGCGCGCTGCCGGCATGAACGTCACCATCGTTTCGTCCGACAAGGACCTGATGCAGCTGGTCGGCCCCGGCATCAACATGCTCGACACCATGAAAAACCAGACGATCGACCGCGCTGAAGTGATCGAGAAATTTGGCGTGCCGCCCGAGCAGGTGGGCGAGGTGCTGGCGCTGATGGGTGACACGGCCGACAATATCCCGGGCGTGAAGGGCGTTGGCCCCAAGACCGCGGCCGATCTGATCCGCGAATATGGCAGCGTTGAAGGCGTGATTGCCAACATCGATGCGATCAAGAAGCCCAAGCTCAAGGAAACGCTGGCGGCTTCGGTGGATATGGCGCGCCTTTCCCGCGAACTGGTGCGGCTGAAGGATGATCTGCCGCTGCCGGTTCCGCTGGACCAGCTGACCCTGCGGGAGCCGGCGCACGAGCCGTTGGCAGCCTTCCTGACCAAACACGGCTTCCGCGCCATGCTGACCAAATTGGGCGGCAGCGGGGGCAGCAGCGGGGCCAGCAGCGGGGCGCCAAACGTGCACCGCCCTAGCACGGCGGTGGCGGCAGATGCGGTTGCCTTCACCCACGCCGATTACGAGACGGTGACGAGACTGGAACGGCTGGACTGGTGGATTGCGGAAGCGACACGGCTGGGCGCGGCGGCGGTGGACACCGAAACCACCGGCACCGATCAGATGCGCTGCGATCTGGTCGGCATCAGCCTGTGCATCGCGCCAGGCAAGGCTTGTTATATCCCGCTTGCCCACGGCACCGGGGAGGGCATGTTCGCGGAGCGCCCGCCGCAACTGGCGCTGGCCGATGCGATTGCCCGGTTGAACCCGCTGCTGGCGGACCCGGCGGTGCTGAAGATCGGCCAGAATCTGAAATATGATCTGATCGTGCTGGCCCGCCACGGTGTGCCGGTGCTGGCCCCTTATGACGATACCATGCTGCTGTCGTACGCGCTGGATGCCGGGCGCTGGAACCACGGCATGGATGATCTGTCGGCCCGCCATCTCGGCCACGCGCCAATCGCCTACAAGGAGGTAGCCAAGGGGCTGAAAAGCTTTGCCGAAGTCGATCTCGCCCGCGCCACGGCCTATGCCGCCGAAGATGCCGATGTGACGTATCGGCTGTGGCAGGGCTTTCGCCGCCGGCTGTGGAACGAACAGGTGACGACCATCCACGAAACCGTCGACCGGCCGCTGCTGCCGGTGATTGCCGCGATGGAGATGGAAGGCATCAAGGTAGACCGCGCCGAGCTGGTGCGATTGTCAGCCGCCTATGAAGTGGAGATCAACCGGCTGGAAGGCGAGATCCACGAACTTGCCGGCACCCAATTCACCATCGGCAGCCCCAAGCAGATGGGCGAAATCCTGTTCGACAAGCTGGGATACAAGGGCGGCAAGAAAAGCAGCAAAACCGGCGCCTGGACCACCGATGCCAGCGAGCTGGAGCGTCTGGCCGAAGAAGGCGCGCCGATTGCCCAGAAGGTGCTGGACTGGCGCCAGCATTCAAAGCTGAAATCCACCTACACCGATGCGCTGCAAGGCCAGATCAACCCGGCGACGGACCGGGTGCACACCAATTTCCATCTGGCCGCCACGTCAACCGGGCGGCTGAGTTCGAACGATCCCAATTTGCAGAATATCCCGATTCGCACCCAGCTGGGCCGCCGCATCCGCCATGCCTTTGTGGCGGCGCCGGGCAATGTGATCATGGCGGCGGATTACAACCAGATCGAATTGCGGCTGGTGGCGCATATCGCCGACGTGCCGGAATTGAAGACAGTGTATGCCGCGAACGAGGATGTGCACGCGCTGACCGCCCGCGAGGTGTTCGGGCATGTTGACCGTGACACCCGTGCCCGCGCCAAGACGATCAATTTTTCCATCATCTACGGCATTTCCGCCTTTGGTCTGGCAGCGCGGCTGGGCATCGATCGGGCTGAGGCAGCGCGTTATATCGAGCTGTATTTCAGCCGCTTTCCCGGCATCCGCAACTACATGGCCGAAACCATCGCCTTTGCCAAAGAGGCCGGCTTTGTCACCACCCTGTTCGGCCGCAAGTGCCACGCACCGCTGATCACCTCCAAGAACCAGGGTGAGCGGCAGTTTGCCGAGCGTGCCGTCGTCAACGCCCGCGTGCAGGGCACCGCCGCCGACATCATCAAGCGCGCCATGGTGCAGATGCCGGGCGCACTGGCCGCCGCCGGGCTGACCGGCACCCGGATGCTGTTGCAGGTGCACGATGAACTGGTGTTTGAAGTGCCCGAAGGCGAGGTTGAAGCCGTGCAGCCGGTGATCCGCAGCGTGATGGCGAACGCGCACCGGCCGCTGGTGGAGCTGACCGTGCCGCTGGGCGTGGAGATCGGCCACGGCGCGTCGTGGGGGGATGCGCACTGACGAGCAAAACCAGTCATGCTGGCGCAGGCCAGCATCCACCGTGCCGCTGGCGCTGACCGCCGCCGCAATAGGCCATGGCTGCACAGTGGATGCTGGCCTTCGCCAGCATGACAAATTGTTTTGGCGAGGCCCGCCTCAGCCCGCCATCAGCCCCTTCGCCCGCATCCACACGAGCATCGCCGCGTTCACTGCATCGGGTGCTTCCTGCTGCACCCAGTGCGACACCTGCGGGAAGCGCTTGAGGGTGAAATCCTTGACGTGCGGGCCGTAGCCTTCGGTCAGCTTGATATCGAGCGCCTTGTCCTCCTCGCCCCACAGCATCAGCGTCGGGATTTCGATGGGCGGGCTCACCTCGTCCAGGATCTTCAAATTGGCGCGGTAGTAATTGATCATCGCGGTCAGCGCGCCGGGGATGAGGGCGTTCTGGCGATAGACCTCCAGCACGTCCGGCGGAAATTGGCCCTTGTCCACCGCCATGTTCAGAAACGCCTTGGCGATGCCTTCCGCCCGGTTTTGCCGGAGCAGAAATTCGGGCAGCCACGGGATCTGGAAGAAGGCGACATACCAGCTTTTCAGCTGCTGCGGCCGGTAGTGCTTGATCAGGTCGCCGAACACCGTCGGGTGCGGCACGTTCATGACGATCAGGCCATCCAGCGGGACCGCGCGCCGCATCGCCGCCGTCCACGCAATCACCGCACCCCAATCATGCGCGATCAGCAGTTTGCGGCGCGCGCCAAGTGCCTCGAACATGGCGGCCACATCGGCGACGAGGTGATCGATATGGTAGGCAGCCTTGCCAGTGGGCCGGCTCGACTGGCCGTAACCGCGCAAATCGGGTGCCACCGCGCGCCAGCCGGCCTGCGCCAGCACCGGCAACTGATAGCGCCAGGAAAAGCGCGATTCGGGAAAGCCGTGCAGGCACAGCGCCACGTCGTCGCCGCTGCCGGCTTCGTCGCAGGCGAAATCCAGTCCGTTGGCCTTGAGGATCACCCGTTGTAGTTCAGTTTGAGGCCCGGCCGCGGCCACCGGCATCTGGCCAGCTTGCCGGTCGTGGAAAGGCACACCCACGCATCCATCATGTCGTCCCCGCCAAAGCAGATGTTGGTGGTGAGCAGATCGGGAAACGGGAAATATTCCTGCGCGCCCGTCGCCGGATCGATGCTGGTGATGCCGGCGCTTTCGATCAGTGTCGCCTGCGCGATGTTGCCATTTTCCTCAATGGCGAGCGAATCAAGATAGGTCTTGTTGGCCCACGTCGTCACAAAGCGGCCGGGCACTGCCGGCAACGGCTCGGGCGCCAGCACGCCGGGGGAAACGATGTCGAACGCCAGCACCACGCGCCGGCTGGTGGAGGCAGCATAGACCGTGTTGCCGTCCGGGCTGAGGCCCACTCCGTTCAAATCCGGGCCATGGATGAGCCGCGTGATCCGCGAGCCATCGGGCAGCGCATAAAACAGCCCGCCGGCATCGCTGTGATGGGCAAAATGCTTGCCCAGATCGGTGAAATAGAAACCGCCGTGGGCATCGAACACGATATCGTTGGGGCCTGACAAGCGGTGCCCGTCGCAGCTGTCGTACAATCGCTCCACGGTGCCGGTGGCGATGTCGATCCGCTCGATACGGCCCGTGCTGTAATCGGCGGCAGCATTGCCCGGCAGCAGCATCCCGTCCTGTTCGTACCATTCAAAACCGCCGTTGTTGCACACATACAGCGCGCCATCCGGCCCCACCGCCATGCCGTTGGGGCCGCCGCCCGGCGTTGCCACGGTTTGGGTGCTGCCATCGGGGTGTACGCGGGTGATGCGGCCGGGGCGGATTTCCACCACCAGCACGCTGCCATCGGCCATCGCCACCGGACCTTCCGGAAAGCTCAGCCCGTCGGCAACGATCTCGTGTGGGTAAAAGCCGGTCATCTCGTTCTCCTCGCGAATTTTGCCGATGGTGGCGCGGGCGGCCGCGACTTGCAATCATGGTAAAAAGAGGAAGGGTGTAAGCCATCCTTAACCCAAATCGGCGCACATCAGCGCCGCGAGGGAGTGAAGCGCCATGCATGAAGAAACGGTGATCGGTGAAGTGGTGGGCGTGACCGCTGGCAACCTGCGCCTGCGGATCGATATCGCCGCCGCCGCCAGCCTGAAGGACAATCCCGATGCGGTGATCGCATCTGCCGGCATGTTGGGCGGCCTGATCAAGGTGGAATCGGGTGAACGCTGGGTGGTTGCGACCCTGCGCGGCATCACCTGGCAAGACAATGTGGCGATTGCCGAGGTCGACCTGGTTGGCGAAGCCGGCATGGCGCCCGATCGCAGCATCGAACGTTTCGGCCGCGGTGTCGGCACCTATCCGCGCGCCGGCAACCGCGCTTATCCGATGTCCAGCCCGGAATCGGCGCGGGTGTTTTCCGGCGACGATCGTCCGCACATCCACATCGGTGTCGTCTATCCCACCGCCAATGTGCGCGCCGCGCTGCTGTTCGATACCTTCTTGTCCAAGAATTTCGCCATCGTCGGCTCCACCGGCACCGGCAAGTCCACCTCCACCGCGTTGATCCTGCACCGCATCATTGAAAAGGCCCCGGAAGGCCATGTCGTGATGATCGATCCGCACGGCGAATATGCCAAGGCGTTCGAACACACCGGCATGGTGTTCAACGTCGAAAATCTCGAATTGCCCTATTGGCTGCTCAACTTCGAGGAACATTGCGAAGTGCTGCTGACCAGCGACGGCGCCGCCCGCGACATGGACCGCGATATCCTGGCGCGCTGCCTGCAGATGGCGCGGGCCAAATCGGTCTATGCCCAGGGGCTGGCGGCGGTCACCACCGACACGCCGATTCCCTATATGCTGTCTGTTCTGGTTGACACGTTGCAATCGGAAATGGGCAGGATGTCGGAAAACCAGAACGCGTCCAACTATATCCGCATCCGCAACAAGCTTGATCAGGTGATGCGTGATCCGCGCCAGCAATTCATGTTCGATCGGCGCTATTCGACCGATTCGATGGCTGATTTCATGGCGAAGATGCTGCGCCTGCCGGTGGACGGCAAGCCGATTTCGGTGATCGATCTGTCCGGTGTGCCTACCAGCATCGTGACGGCCGTTGTTTCGGTGCTGTCGCGCATCGTCTTTGATTTCGCCGTGTGGTCGCGCGGGGAACGGCGGCGGCCTGTCGTGCTGATCTGCGAGGAAGCCCACCGCTACATCCCCAACCGGGCCATTTCGCTGCGCTCGCCAGTGCGCGATGTGCTGGAACGAATCGCCAAGGAGGGGCGAAAATATGGCGTGTCGCTGGGCCTTGTCACCCAGCGCCCGTCCGATCTGGCCGAAGGCGCGCTGTCGCAATGCGGCACCATCGTTTCGCTGCGCCTCAACAACGAACGCGATCAGGATTTCGTGAAGGCCGCCCTGCCCGAAGGCGGCCGCAGCCTGCTCGAAGCCATCCCGGCGCTGCGCAACCGCGAATGCATCATCTCCGGCGAAGGCGTGCCGGCCCCGATCCGCGTGCGGCTGGATGAACTGGAAGCCGCCAAACGGCCGATGAGTGACGATCCGGTGTTCAGCGAGCTGTGGGTGAAAACCGGTGATGATGCCGATATGCTGAACCGGGTGATTGCGCGGTGGCGGGCGAATACGCGGTGATTTGGAGTTGGCGGGCGCGGCCGGCGGCGGAGCCGCCGAGTCCGCTTTGGGTGCCGAAGGGGTAGGAAGGAAGTGCGCGGCCAAGCCGCAATGCCTGCCCCGGACTTGATCCGGGGTCGGACGAGTCAAAAAAGGCGGGAGAATGCTCCCGCCTTTTTCGCTCGCCGTCCGGGCTTGGTGCGAGTCTGAAAATAGCGCCGCTATTTTCGGCCGCACTCAAGCCGCAAACTGATTCATCGTGTTGTGCGTGCCGCCAGCCTTCAACGCCGCCTCGCCCGCGAAATATTCCTTGTGATCGTCCCCGATGTCCGAACCGGACATGTTCTGATGCCTCACACAGGCAATGCCCTGGCGGATTTCGGCGCGCTGCACGTTCTTCACGTAACCCAGCATGCCGGCATCGCCGAAATACTCGCGTGCCAGATTGTCGGTGGACAAGGCGGCGGTGTGATATGTCGGCAGAGTGATCAGGTGGTGGAAAATGCCGGCCTGCGCGGCGGCATCGCGCTGAAAGGTGCGGATGCGTTCGTCGGCTTCCAGCGCCAGTTCGGTGGTGTCGTAATCCACGCTCATCAGCCGGGCGCGGTCATAGGCGCTCACGTCCTTGCCGGCGGTAACATGGGCATCATACACCTGCTGGCGGAAATTCAGCGTCCAGTTGAAGCTGGGCGAGTTGTTGTAAACCAGCTTGGCGGTGGGGATCACCTCGCGGATGCGGTTCACCATCCCGGCGATCTGGCCGATGTGCGGCTTTTCGGTTTCGATCCACAACAGATCGGCGCCGTTCTGCAAGCTGTTGATGCAATCCAGCACGCAGCGGTCTTCACCGGAATTGCTACGGAACTGGAACAGGTTCGATGGCAGCCGCTTGGGCCGCAGCAGCTTGCCATTGCGGCTGATGACGACATCGCCGTTGCCGACCTGGCCAACGTCGATTTCGTCGCAATCAAGGAAGCTGTTGTACTGGTCGCCGATGTCGCCGGCCACGTTGCTGAAGGCGATCTGCTTGGTGAGGCCGGCGCCCAGGCTGTCGGTGCGGGCGACGATGATGCCGTCTTCCACACCCAGTTCCAGAAAGGCATACCGGATGGCGCGGATCTTGGCGACGAAGTCTTCGTGCGGAACGGTCACCTTGCCGTCCTGGTGGCCGCACTGCTTTTCGTCGGAAACCTGGTTTTCGATCTGCAGGGCGCAGGCACCGGCTTCGATCATCTTTTTCGCCAGCAGATAGGTGGCCTCGGCATTGCCGAAACCGGCATCGATGTCGGCGATGATCGGCACCACGTGGGTCTGGAAATTGTCGATCTGGTGTTCGACGGCCTTGGCCTTCACGGCATCGCCAGCAGCGCGGGCAGCATCGAAATCGCGGAACAACATGCCCAGTTCGCGGGCGTCGGCCTGGCGCAGGAAGGTGTAAAGCTCCTCGATCAGCGCCGGCACGCTGGTTTTCTCGTGCATCGACTGGTCGGGCAACGGGCCGAAATCGCTGCGCAGCGCCGCGATCATCCAGCCCGACAGATAAAGGTAACGTTTGTCGGTGGTGCCGAAATGCTTCTTGATCGAAATCAGTTTTTGTTGGCCGATGAAGCCGTGCCAGCAGCCCAGCGACTGGGTGTAGGCGGCCGGATCCGCATCATAGGCAGCCATGTCGCGGCGCATGATCGCGGCGGTGTACCGCGCGATGTCGAGGCCGGACTGGAAGCGGTTTTGCAGGCGCATGCG
Organism: Sandarakinorhabdus sp.; assembly: GCF_041689835.1. Taxonomy (GTDB): domain Bacteria; phylum Pseudomonadota; class Alphaproteobacteria; order Sphingomonadales; family Sphingomonadaceae; genus Sandarakinorhabdus. The sequence goes on along the minus strand of NZ_JBDNFM010000011.1, from coordinate 13,503 downwards.
GGCGACGCTGGCAGCGTCGATCGATTCCCAGCCGGGCTTGCCGGTGATGGCGGCCGCGGCCTGCCTGATCTCGTCCTGATAGCCCATGGCCAATCCTTCCACCCACAAATGGCAGGGATCGCGAACGTCCCGCCGGTAAAACTTGTCAACGCCGTGCGCTTCGGCTACCGCCCGGTCAATCAATTCAGTCAAAGAATCGTGTGTAAATGTACAGGTTTCGCTTGAGGTGGGTGTGAAATTGTAAAGATATTGACAAATATACCTGCCTCGACCAGTGCTGCAATAGGCGCCCCGGTGCCGCCCGAACCCTTGGGCAACGGCCGCAAGATCTTTGCCGGTGCCCGCGTGCGCCGGCTGCGCACCCAGCGCGGGCTGACCCAAACACGGATGGCCAATGATCTTGGCGTTTCAATCTCTTATCTCAACCTCATCGAGCGGGATCAGCGCCCGCTGTCGGCCAGTTTCCTGCTCAAGCTGGCGCAGAATTTCGATCTCGATATCCGCAGCCTGACCGGTGATGAAGACGGCGAACTGATTGACGACTTGTCAAAGCTGTTCACCGATCCGCGCCTGATCGGCATCGACGTGCCGCGCAGCGAACTGCGTGATCTCGCCAGCCGATCGCCGGCAATCGCCCATGCGCTGCTGCGACTCGCTGCTGCTACCCCGGCCTTGGCGCCCTCTGCCCCGCCGCCCGGCCCGCTGGCGGCCGTGAGGGCGATGATCGACACGGCGGGAAATTATTTTGCCGCCCTGGACGAAGCCGCTGAAAAGCTTGCCGACGAATTGCGCCTGTCCGGTCCCGATCTCAATGCGGCGGTGGTGGACCGGCTGCGCGCCCGCCACGCCATCACCGTGCGTGCGCTGCCGGCCGAAGTGCTGCCGGGCCAGTTGCGCCGGCTCGATCTGCACGCACGGCAACTGCAATTGTCGGAATCGCTGGACGCCGCCAGCCGGGGCTTTGCCGCCGCGGTGCAACTGGCGCTGATCGAGCTGAAGGCCCAGATCGCCGATACCATCACCGCCGCCGGCATCAGCGACCCGCTGGCGGCGCGGGCCTGCACGGTGGCGCTGGGCAAATATGCGGCCGCTGCCACGCTGATGCCCTATGGGCGCTTTTTGGCCGCGTGCGAGGCAACCGGCTATGATGTCGAACTGTTGCAGGCGCGTTTTGGGCGCGGGCTCGAACAGGTGGCGCACCGATTGATGACGCTGCATCGCCCCGGCGCCCGCGGCGTGCCGTTCTTTTTCCTGCGGGTGGACCGCGCCGGCACCATCTCCAAATCGTTCGCGCCCGGCCCATCGCCGCTGCCGCTCGCTGGTGGCTGCGCGCTGTGGCACGTCTATCATGCCTTTGATCGGCCCGGCGAAATCCGCCGCCAGCTGGTCGAGCTGGAAGATGGCCAGCGCTTCCTCACCGTGGCCCGCACGGTGCGCACCGCCGCGATGCCGTGGGGCGGGGCGCGGCCCAGCTTTGCCATCGGCATCGGCTGCGACATCGCCCACGCGCCCGCCCTGTCGTGGAGCGCCGGCGTGGATGCGGGCGGCCCGGCTGCACCGATCGGCCCCGGCTGCCCTGCCTGCCACCGTGCTGCCTGCCGCCAGCGCGGCCTGCCGCCCGCCAATGCCCACCTGGCCTTCGACGAACGCCAGCGCGGCCTCACTCCATTCCGTTTTACCGATGATTGAAAGGCGTATCATGACCAGCAATCCAGCCCAGGATCTCCCTGGACTCCAAGGCGTTGAAATCAAGGGCGCCATGCAGCCCGGCTACGACACGATTCTCACGCCCGAAGCGCTGGCCTTCGTCGCGCAATTGCACCGCATGTATAATCCCACCCGGCTGGCGCTGCTGCGCGCCCGCGACCAGCGGCAGGCATGGATCAACGAGGAAAGCTTCATCGGTTTCGCGCCGGAATATTCGTCCATCCGTGAAGACCGTTCCTGGGCTGTGCGCGCCGCCCCCGCCGATCTGGCCGATCGCCGCGTCGAGATCACCGGGCCGTGTGACCGCAAGATGGTGATCAACGCGCTCAACAGCGGCGCGCAATGCTTCATGGCGTGCCTCGAAGACGCCTCCGCCCCCACGTGGGACGTGATGGTGCAGGGCCAGGTGAACCTGCGCGATGCAGCCGCCGGCACCATCACCCTCGAAGACAAGGGCAAGAGCTACAAGCTCAATGACAAGACTGCCGTGCTGATCTGCCGCCCGCGCGGCTGGCACCTCGATGAAGCGCACATGATCGTCGATGGCGAGCGCGTCGCGGGTGCCATTTTCGATTTCGGCCTGTATTTTTTCCACAACGCGGTTTCGCTGCTGGCCAAGGGCAGCGGCCCCTATTTCTACCTGCCCAAGCTGGAGCACAGCCTGGAAGCGCGGCTGTGGAACAATGTGTTCATATCTGCCCAATCGATGCTGAACCTGCCGCTGGGCACCATCCGCGCCACCGTGCTGATCGAAACCCTGCCCGGTGCCTTCATGGCAGAGGAAATCCTGTATGAACTGCGCGATCACATCACCGCGCTGAACTGCGGGCGCTGGGATTATATCTTCAGCTATATCAAGACCTTCCAGAACGACGCCGCCAAGCTGCTGCCCGACCGCGCGGCGGTGACGATGAAGGTGCCGTTCATGGCGGCCTATGCCGCCCACGTGGTGCGGGTGTGCCATCGCCGCGGCGCGCACGCGATGGGCGGCATGAGCGCCTTCATCCCGGTCAAGGACGATACCGCCGCCAACGAAGCCGCCTTTGCTGCCGTGCGCGCCGACAAGGAGCGCGAGGCGACGCTAGGCCACGATGGCACCTGGGTCGCCCATCCCGGCCTGGTGGGCGTGGCGCGCGAGGTGTTCGACCGGTTGATGCCGACGCCCAACCAGTTGCAGGTGATCCCGCCCGGCGAAGCGACGCTGGCGGATCTGGTGACGCCGGCCCCCGGCCCGCGCACGCTGGCTGGGCTGACCAACAACATCAATGTCGGCATCGGTTATGTCGCTGCATGGCTGCGCGGGCAGGGCGCCGTGCCGCTGCACAATCTGATGGAAGATGCCGCGACCGCCGAAATCAGCCGCACGCAGCTGTGGCAATGGCGCACCCACGGCGCCGCGCTGGACAGCGGCCAGGCCGTGGATGCAGCGTTGATAACCCGCGTCACCGAGGACCAGCTGGCGGTGTACAAGGCCCAGGTTGGGGACAATTTCTTCGCCGCCGGCAAGTACACGGAAGCTGCCGATCTGTTCCGCACGCTCGTGCTGGCCGATCGGTTGGAGCCGTTCCTCACCAATCCTGCGTACAACTATTATTTCGCGAAATAAGCAGGATTGCCAGCTGGTTGGACAAGGCCGGGATTGCGGGACCTGGCCTGTCCTACGCGGCCAAACCCTGTCATCATGGCTCCGTCCGGGGTTGTTGCCCGTGCGGTTTCCGGCGGCAGAAAAAACTGGAATCCCGCACAATTCGTCAAAACTGGCAAAATTGAACCGCGCCTGCCGGGAACCGGCGGCTCTCACAATTGAAAATCACGGACGGATTCAGCCTGCCGACAACCGGACCTGAGGCCGTGGTTTGGCCAATCCGTTCATGCTGTCCTTGGCGCCCAGCCTATTGCTCGCGCATGCCGCCCTTGGGGGCCGGCACGCCGATTTCGGCAACCATGGCGGCAGTCACCTTGTCCTTGTATTTGTTGCCGAAATTGCTGCGGACATAGTTGATCACGTCGGCGATCTGTTGATCGTTCAGGCTACCGCGAAACCACGGCATTGCGCCTTTGCCGCCGGTGACGACCATGATCGGATAGGCTGCCGCTTCCAGCGCGCCGTTTTTGGCCAACGCGGTGATCTTGCCGGCGCCTTCCGCGCCACCCGCGTTGGCCATGTGGCAGGCCTGGCAGATATTCTGATACACTTCGGCGCCCGGATGCGGTGGAGGCGGGGCCTTGGCCGGCTTCTGGGCCAGCGCCGGGCTGGCGATCAGGGCGGCAATAAAAAGGGCGACACGCATGTTCAGGCCTCCAGCGCGCGGCTGTGCAAGCGGGTGATGGCATCGAGCGACGACAGGATCGCGCCTTCCATCCAGCAGCCGATATAGCTGGCGTGCTCACCGGCCAGCACCAGCCGGTTATCGACTGCCACCAGCGTTTGATAATGTTCCTTGCGGGTTTCTTCGTTCCACTGCGCGCAGCAGCCCAGGGTAAACGGCACCCGGCTCCATGCCACGGTGGCGCCGCCGATGAATTCTTCCTTGTAGCGGCCGGGATGGAACACGCTTCCTTGATCGAGCGCGCGGGCGATCCGCTGTTCCGGGGTCATGCCGGCAAATTTGTAGCTTGGCGCACCGAATGTGTAGGCGCCCAATATCACGGCCGGGCCATCGCTGTGCATGCGCCCCGACGGGTAGGAGATCATGCTGATTTCGCGATCGGTAAAGCTGATGCCGCCGTAAATGGCTTCTTCCTCTTCCCAGAAGCGCCGCTTGAATTCGAGGCCGACCTTGACCGAATTGGAATAGGGCACCGCCCGGATCGCCGCGTCCAGCCCCGGCGAGCAATCGACATCGATCTGGCTGAGGATGCCCAGCGGGATGGTGCAGACGCAGTAATCGGCGGTGGCGGTGCCCGTGGTGCCGCTGCCGGTGCCGGTGCCGGTGTCGTTGCTGGTGTCGGCATAGGCCACAGTCACCTTGCCGCCCTGCTGGCTGATGCTGGTCACCTTGGTGTTGTAGCGGATCTTGCCTTCGACCTGCCTGGCAAAGCCGCGGCCGATCATTCCCATGCCGCCCACCGGCTGAAACATCGAATGCTGGTGATCGATGCTCATGTGCTGCGCAACAGTTCGCCAGATCTGCGAATCCATGATGTCATTGAATGCATGGGGCTGCGACGGGATCGGCTCACCCAGCACGCCGCCGCCTTGCGGCCGATCAAAACCGCGCCGGCGCGATGAGCGGTAGTTTTTGGAATATTTGAAATCCTCATCCAGCGCGCCCCATTCGCGCAGCGCCATGCGCAGCCGGTCGCCGTCCTCGGCGGTCATCACACTGTTCAGGCCCTTGTTGTCGATGGCCTTGGCCAGCAACTCGGCAACATTGCCATCCCAGTCACCGGCCAGTTCGCGGTAGCGCATCGGCTTGCCGCCAAACGCCTTCGACGAATGCAGCAGTGCCTGGTGGTTCATCTGGATGAACGGTTCCAGCGCGACCCCGAAGGCCTTGCAATAATGCAGCAGGGCGCGGTGGTGATAGGGAATGCGCCACGGGCCGGGGTTGAGATAATTGCCGGCCGCAAAGCCGACCTTCTGAGTGGCGCCGCCCAGTTCGGTGTAGGTATCGCCGCCATAAAGTGACCAGTTCCGGCCACCCGGGCGGTTGTTGTATTCGAGGATCTGCACGTCATAGCCGGCCTTGGTAAGCTCATAGGCTGCCAACATGCCGGCAAGGCCCGCGCCCAGCACCAGCACCTTGGTGCCTGGCCGCGCACCCTGCAAATTGGGCGGGCCGGAAAACTGGGTTTCCTTGGCGTGGCCCATCGCCTCCATCGCCTGATACAGCACGGCGGTGCCGGCCATCATGCCGATGGCGTGCAGCACGTCGCGGCGCGTCGGACCCTGTTCAGCCCAGTTCATCTGCCCTTGCTTCCCCGTTGCCTGTTAACGCTGCCAACTCTGGCAGGCGCAAAGCCTGCTGGCCAGAGCAGAAGATGCACGCCGTGTTCGATGCGTCGGCTCTGGCAGTACCGACAGCGGCGAAACGGCGGGGTGTTCAGGCGCTTTTGCCCGGTTCGGTTGCGGCGCCTCAATAAGCGGAGCCGCTGAAATCGCCTTCCGCGCGGTCGGCAAACTTGGTGAACTGCTTGATGAAGGTCAGCGGCACCGTGCCGGTGGCGCCGTGGCGCTGCTTGGCGATGATCACTTCGGCGAGGCCATAAATTTTTTCGGCCTTTTCACGCCACTTGGCATGCTTTTCCGGCTCTTCGGGGTCGGGCTGTTTCAGGCCGTGATAATATTCTTCGCGGTAGACGAACATCACGATGTCCGAATCCTGCTCGATGGTGCCGGATTCGCGCAAATCGGCCAGTTGCGGCCGCTTGTCTTCGCGGTTTTCCACGGCGCGGCTCAACTGCGACAGTGCGATCACCGGCAATTGCAATTCCTTGGCCAGCGTTTTCAGGCCGCGGGTGATTTCGGAAATTTCCTGCACGCGGTTTTCGCTGCCACCTGATTTGGAACCCGACAGCAGTTGCAGATAATCCACCACCACAAGGCCGATGCCGTGCTGGCGTTTCAGCCGGCGGGCGCGGGTGCGCAGAGCGGCGATGGACAGCGCCGGCGTGTCGTCGATCCACAGCGGCAGCGCCGCCAGATCGGCGGAGGCGCGGGCCAGCCGGGTGAATTCTTCATCGCTGATCTTGCCCATCCTGAGCGATTCGCCGTTCACTTCCGATTGTTCGGCCAGGATGCGGGTGGCCAGCTGATCGGATGACATTTCGAGGCTGAAGAACGCGACGGGCGCGCCGGATGATTTTTCCGGTTCGATCCCGCGCGCCTGATCCTGAGCAAAACGCTGGGCGCAGGCAAAGGCGATGTTGGTGGCAAGGCTGGTCTTGCCCATCGCCGGCCGGCCGGCAAGGATGAGCAGATCGGATTTGTGCAGCCCGCCCATTTTTTCGTTCAGGCCGGTAAGGCCGGTGGTGTAGCCCGACAGATGCCCACCCGAGCGCTTGGCACGATCGGCCATGGCGACCGCTGCCATCGCGGCATCACGAAAGCTTTTCACCGCGCCCTGGATCTCGCCGGCTTCGGCAACCTTATAAAGCGCCATTTCGGCGGCTTCGATCTGGGTGATCGGGGCGATGTCGCGGCTGGTGTCGCTGGCTTCGGTTACCATCTCGCGGCCGACGCGGATCAGTTCACGCAGCAAGGCAAGATCATAGATTTGCTGGGCAAAATCTCGCGCCGCCAGAAGCGCCGCGCCGTTCTGGGTAAGGGTTGCCAGATAACCCGGGCCGCCCAGTTCGGCGATGGCCGGATCGGCTTCGAACATCGGTTTCAGGGTGACGGGCGTTGCTGCCATGCCCTTGGCCGAAAGTGTGAGGATGGCGCCATAGATGCGCCCGTGCAGCGCGTCGGCGAAATGATCGGTTTTCAGTTTGGTGATGACATCTTCGACCAGCCGGTTGTCGATCATCAGCGCGCCGAGCAGGGCGGCTTCGGCTTCGAGGTTTTGCGGCAACGTGGGTGCGCCTTGGCCGCCATCGACAACGCGCAATGTGGTGATCGAAGGGGGGAGACTGGCCATCGCAGCGTCATCGCGCAAGCGCTGCGCGGCGGCAAGGCGAGGCCTGAAAATCGCGGTGGGCAGGCCTGTGGAAAAGTCGGGGATGGTTTTGCACAAGTCGTGCCGCTTGCCGGGGCCTCACACAATCGCGTAAAGCCGCGGCGGTGAGCAACATTCCCGATTATCGTGCCCGTTCCGCGGCCCGCCTTGCTGCCGTGCAGGCCTTGTACCAGCTGGAGATGCGCGGCGAGAACGTGCCCAAGCTGCTGAACGAGTTCCACAAGCACCGGCTGGGGCAGGAAATCGAAGGCGCCGAATATCTCGCTGCCGATGAACCATTTTTCGACGACGTGGTGGCCGGGGTTGCGGCCCGTCAGGCCGAGCTGGATGAACTGATTGGGGCCGGCCTGGCGCAAGGCTGGACGTTGAACCGGCTTGATCGGCCGATGCGCGCGCTGTTGCGGGCAGCCGTCTACGAATTGCTGGCGCGCGCTGACGTGCCGGCAGCGACGGTGATCAACGAATATGTCGATGTCGCCCACGCCTTCCACGAAGAGAAGGAAGCCAAGTTCGTCAATGGCTTGCTCGATGCGGTGGCGCGCCGGGTGCGCGGCTGACGCAGATGCCGGAGCGGGATTTCATCGCCCGCCTGCTGGCCCCGTTGGCCACATCAGCCGCTGCACGCGGGCTGATTGACGATGCCGCGGTGTGGGCCCCGCCCTTGGGCCGCAACCTCGTCCTCACCCATGATGTGCTGGCCGCCGGGGTGCATTATATCGGCGATGAGCCGCCATCGGATGTGGCGTGGAAGCTGCTGGCGGTGAACCTGTCCGATCTCGCCGCCATGGCGGCCACCCCGGCCGGGGTGCTGCTGGGGCTGGGGCTTTCGGCGGCGGAGGACGATAGCTGGCGCGAGGCGTTCGTGGCCGGACTGGGCAGGGCATTGGAAAGTTTCGGTGTTTCGCTGTGGGGCGGCGATACGGTGACCGGGCTGGACCGCGCCGTGCTGGGCTGCACGGCGGTGGGCTGGGCGGAACCGGGCAAGGCAATGGGCCGCAAGGGCGCCGTGCCGGGTGACGAGCTTTGGGTGTCGGGCACCATTGGCGATGCCGGTCTGGGCCTGGCCATCGCCAGGGGGGAGGCGCCGTTCGACAAGGCCCTGTTGAACCGCTTTCGCCGGCCGACGCCGCGCCTTGCACTGGGCGCGGCGCTGGGCGGGGTGGCGAGCGCGGGCATGGATGTTTCGGATGGTTTATTGATCGACGCGGCAAGGCTGGCCGCCGCCAGCGGGGTGGCTCTGGCGATCGATCTGGATGCCGTGCCGCTGTCCCGCCCGGCAGCCAATCTGGACGAGCTGCTGGCCCGGGTGACGGCCGGGGATGATTATGAACTGCTGTTTTCGCTGCCGGCGGGCACCGATGCGCGCGGCCTTTGCACGACGCCGGTGACGCGCATCGGCCGGGTGCTGCCGGGCGCTGGCCTAACGCTGCGTTTTGCTGGCCAGCCGGTGCCGCTGCCCGCCCGGCTGGGCTGGGAACACGGCTGAGCTTTCACCCGCGCGCGATTGCCGGCACCAATTGGCGCAATGCCGCCACCAGCCGGTCACATTCCGCCGGCGTTGTGAACAATGCCGGCGTCACCCGCACGCAGCCGCCAGCCGCCAGTCCGGCGCGGTGCACGGTCATGATGTTGTAGCGACCCAACAGCGTATCGGTGATGGCGATATTGTCGGCGGTGCTGGTGTGGCCGGCAATCCGGAAACTGGTGATGGCGCCAAAGGTGCGCGGATCATCGCCCAGCATGATTTCCAGGCCGGACAGCCCGCGCAACTGGCTCACCCAGCGAGTGCGCAGATACTGCAGCCGCGCCAGTTTCATCGGGATCGGCAGCACCTGTTCCTGAAAATCCAGCGCGGCCGGCAAGGTGAGCTGCGGCGCATAATCCAGCGTGCCCTGGTGCACCTTGGCCTGCACATCATCAGGCTTGGCATCGGGTTCGGCAGCGGCGGCGGCAATCATGGCGGCGGCGCCCGGCCGGCACCAATAGCCGGCCACCCCAACCGGCGCGCCGACCCATTTGTGGAAATTCAGCACGACAAAATCCGCGCCGAAATCGGGGATAAGGAATGGACGCTGCCGGAAGCTTTGCGCGCAATCGACCAGCACCATCGCCCCCGCCGCTTTGGCCATTGCCGCGATCTCCGCCACCGGCACCACCAAACCGCTTTTGTGGGTACCGTGGGTGAGCAGCACAAATTTCAGGCGCGGCGTTGCCAGGATCGCCTCGGCATAGGCGGCAATCACATTGTCGTGGGTGGGTGCGCGCGGCAGCACGACCTGCACGGGCACGGCGCGCCGGTTTTTCGCCAATGATCGCATCGCATTGTGGCTGGTGTCATAATCATTGTCCGACCACAGGATCGCATCGCCGTCCTGGGCACCCTGAAACTGGCTGATCAGCGCCTGCAACGCTTCGGCGGCATTGCGGCAAAAACCAATCTCGCCCGGCGGCACGCCCATCGCCTGCGCGGCCCGCGCCCGAACCACGTCCTGATCCTTGCGCATCGCCCGGCGCGCATAGGCGCTGGTGTCACGGTTCAGCCGTGCCAAGATTGCCCGGTGGGTTTCCGCAACCGGAAACGCCATATTGCCCCAATAACCGTGCTCCAGCTGCGTTACCGGGCCCGTGGTGGGATACAACGCAGCAATGCGCTGCCAGCCGGCTTCATCGTCGGGCGCGATGATGCCGGTTGGCAGCGCCGCCTGCCCCGCACCGGCCAGGCCCGTGCCCACTCCCGCTGCTCCGGCCAGCCAGATCGCTTCGCGCCGTGTAATGCTCATGCCCAGCCCCTTTTTGTGCCGCTTTTGTGCCGGAATTCGCCCCGCAAACGCTGCCTTGCGGCTTGCGTTCGCCGAATCCCGTGTCCATGGTGCGACAAATTTCGCCAGCCCGACACTGTCCGGAGCGGCGAATTTGCACAAGGGGATGGATCACGATGGATAGCGTTGTAATTGCCATGATCTGCGGCCTGGCCGCGGTGGCCTATGGGGTGATCACATCCCGCCAAGTGCTGAGTGCGTCACCGGGCAATGCCCGCATGCAGGAAATCGCTGCCGCCATTCAGGAAGGCGCCAACGCCTATCTCAACAAGCAATACACCGCCATCGCCATCGTCGGCGTCATTGTTGCTGCACTGGTCGGCTTGCTGCTTGGGGTCATTCCGGCCGTGGCCTTTGTGCTGGGTGCCGTGCTGTCGGGCGCCACGGGCTTCATCGGCATGAACATTTCGGTGCGTGCCAACGTGCGCACTGCCGAAGCCGCGCGGGAATCGCTGCAAGCCGGGCTCACCATGGCGTTCCGTTCGGGCGCCGTCACCGGCATGCTGGTCGCCGGCCTCGCGCTGCTCGCCATCGCCGGTTATTTTTATGCGCTAGTCACCTCGGGCCTTGAGCCGACCAGCCGCGCTGTCGTCAATGCGCTGGTATCGCTGTCGTTCGGCGCGTCGCTCATTTCCATTTTCGCCCGGCTGGGCGGCGGCATCTTCACCAAGGCGGCCGATGTGGGCGCCGATATGGTCGGCAAGAACGAGCTTGGCTTTGATGAAGATGATGATCGCAACCCCGGCGTGATTGCCGATAACGTCGGCGACAATGTGGGCGATTGCGCCGGCATGGCCGCCGATCTGTTCGAAACCTACGTTGTCACCATCGGTGCCACCATGGTGCTGTGCGCCCTGCTGGTCACCGGCGCCGATGCTGCGCGGTTGATGACCCTGCCGCTGCTGGCCTGCGGCGTGTGCATCATCACCTCCATCATCGGCACCTATTTCGTGCGCCTTGGTGGCGGTTCGATCATGGGCGCGCTGTACAAGGGCCTCATCGTCACCGGCCTGCTGTCGGTGCCGGCGCTGTGGTTCGCTACCGCAGCGATCTTCCCCGACATGAACGCCGTGATCGGCGCTGATCCGGCGGCAATCGGCCCGGTGACCGTGGCCGGCGTGGTCGGCGGCTTCACCGGCCGGGCGCTGTTTTATTGCATGCTGGTTGGTTTGGCGGTCACCGCGCTTATCGTGTGGATCACCGAATATTACACCGGCACCGAATATCGCCCGGTGCAATCCATCGCCAAGGCATCGGATAGCGGCCACGGCACCAACGTCATCCAGGGCCTGGCCGTTTCGATGGAATCGACCGCGCTGCCCACGCTGGTGATCGTCGCCGGCATCATCGCCACCTACAAACTGGGCGGCCTGATCGGTATCGCCTTTGCCGCCACCGCCATGCTGGCCCTGGCCGGAATGATCGTCGCGCTGGATGCCTATGGCCCCGTTACCGATAACGCCGGCGGCATCGCCGAAATGGCCGGCCTTGATGGGGAAGTGCGCCAGCGCACCGATGCATTGGATGCCGTGGGCAACACCACCAAGGCCGTGACCAAGGGCTATGCCATCGGTTCGGCCGGGCTGGCCGCACTGGTGCTGTTTGCCACCTATACCGAAGATCTGGCGCAGTTCTTCAAAGACGTGCCGGTCGATTTCTCGCTGTCCAATCCCTATGTGGTCGTCGGGCTGCTGCTCGGCGCGCTGCTGCCCTATCTGTTCGGCGGCATGGCGATGACAGCGGTGGGCCGCACCGCACAAGCCGTGGCGCAGGATATCCGCGCCCAGTTCCGCGAAAACCCCGGCATCGCCACCCGCGAAGTCAAACCCGATTATGCCCGCACCGTCGGGCTGGTCACCGCCGGCGCCATCAAGGAAATGATCGTGCCATCGCTGCTGCCGGTGCTGGCCCCGATCGTGGTCTATTACGTCATCACCGCCGTCGCCGGCCAGGGCAACGGCTTTGCCGCGCTCGGCGCGCTGCTCATGGGCGTCATCATCTCCGGGCTGTTTGTTGCCATCTCCATGACTTCCGGCGGCGGCGCGTGGGACAACGCCAAAAAGGTGATCGAACAAGGCGCCTACGGCGGCAAAGGCTCCCCCGCCCACCAGGCCGCCGTCACCGGCGATACCGTGGGCGACCCCTACAAAGACACCGCCGGCCCCGCCGTGAACCCGATGATCAAGATCACCAACATCGTGGCGCTGCTGCTGCTGGCAGCCCTGGCGGGCCACTAACGCCCCTCCCCCTCATGGGAGGAACCGGGAGCGGGGAAGTCTCCCCCAGCACCAAATCCGAAAGGGGCGGCCCACCAGCCGCCCCTTTTTTGCCCACAAACCCACCCCACTCACCCTGAGCTTGTCGAAGGGCGAGCCTGTCGAGGCACCCCACCGCCCCACCAGCTTTGCCAGTTTTGACGTTTCGTACCGAATGGGGGATTTTTTCCCTTGGCAATCAAGGCCCCACGCCCCGCCGCCGGCCCCAACCCAAATTCCGTCTCTTAAATGATGACAGGCCCGGCCCGTGTAGGACAGAGCAGCAAGAAAGAACGCCCCCGGCGGGCAGGGGCTCAGCCCCTGCACCCGCTTTTGTCGACGGTTATATGCTTGGCAGACTTAGGACTTTGGCGATTTAGCTGCCCATAGCGCAAACCCCATTCCGGCCAAAAGCGCCGCTAGGGCAATCCACGATCCGTCGCTATTGTAGGAGGTCATTGCGCCAAATGCGACGAGCCACAGAAACAACGCAAAGACTACCGCCAGAACCCGCTGTGTCCGCGTCATTTAGGTCTCCAATGCATTGGATTGCACTTCAGCACGCACTTATTGAACCGCTCTGACTGCGGGCTTCGTCAAAGTCGAATTTTACGGCGTAAGCGACATCATTGAACGGGTCTGCTTGACTCAGTTTATAATCTGGTGTTGCCGTCATAACAATGGCGCTTTCCAATCCCAGTTATGGCTACGTAGCATATATTGATGAAGCCGGCGACGACGGGCTTAGGGCCGTCAAACCGCTTGTAATGCCTAACGGATCAAGTGAGTGGCTGATACTATCAGCGGTCGTAATTCGCGCTGAAAACCAAGCCAAAGTGACCGATTGGGTGAACGCGATCAATGCTGAATTTCGTAATCATCAACGGCCCGACATTCACTTTGCCGGCCTTAGTCCCGGAAAGCGCGTCATAGTCTGTAAGATGATGGCTGAATTGGATGCGCGATATTTTGTCGTCGCATCTAACAAAAAGAATATGCAAGGTTATCAAAACCCATTCGCAGGTAAGATACCTTCATCAAATTGGTTTTACTGCTGGATGACCCGCCTATTGCTGGAGAGGGTCACAAGGTTCGTGCTAG
>NZ_JBDNFM010000010.1:0-10615 GCF_041689835.1 Sandarakinorhabdus sp. | reverse complement strand
GGCCGTGGTCGAAGCCCGCCTGTTCCACGCGCTGTAAAGCGCGGGGACAGGGGGTAACCCCTTTTATGGGCGTCGTTTCTTGACCAAAACGAGGCAAGGCCATTCGGCCTGACGATCCATCGCACCGGCCGGGACCATCCCGTGCCGGAGATAGGCATTGGCCACGGCGCGTTGTTGCCGGTCGAGCAGTCCAGCCAGCACCAAGTGCCCACCGGGCGCAATCACGGCTGACAAATCCCGCGCCAGCGCAATCAATGGCGGCGCCATGATATTGGCCAGTACCAGATCATAGGGCGCCCGTCCGCGCAGAGCGGGAGCGGAAAGCCCCGTTGCAACGACCAGAGCCATGCGACCAGAACATGCACCCGCGACAAAATGGTTCAGCGCCAGATTTTCCGCCGCGACGTCGATGGCGATTGGATCGATATCGCTGGCGATCGCCCGCGCCGCGCGGTTGGCCTGCAGCGCCGCCATCGCCAGCACGCCGGTACCGGTGCCGATATCGGCAATATTGTTGTAACGATGCGCCTTGCCCAGCCGCACCAGCGCCGCCAGGCAGCCGTGGGTGGTGGCATGCTGGCCGGTGCCAAAGGCCAGGCCGGCCTCGATGCGCAAGGGCCAGTCACTCATCCGTACCGCATCGGCGTGATCGGCCGTGTGCACGATGAAACGCCCGGCCCGCACGGGTTCCAGCCCAAGCTGCGACATGGTCGTCCAATCCGCTTCAGCCAGTTCGGCCACGACGATATCGTAAGCCGATGGGAACAGCCCGCAAATCAGCGTGGTGGCATCAACAGACGGTGCATCGGCAAAATAGGCGGTCAGCACCCACTCATCGGGCTTTGAGGGATCGGGCTCCTCCACATTCAACGTGGGCGGATCATCCATCAGATCGAACAGATCAGGCAGATTTTCCGCGTCGGCGCGGTTTACCCCGAAACGCAGTGTCCAGCTCATTACAGGGCAATGCTCGCCGGTCGTACGGCGCCATCGGTCCAGACATGGCTGCAATTCAGTGCATTTGTATCGCTGCTGGCGTCCAGCGCCGCTACCGTGATCCAGCCTTGCCCGCGCAACGCCGGGCCAACATCGGCGGGCGTTCCCGGCGGCAACAGCACGCGCATTCGTGCCTCCTGCCCCAGCCCCATATCAACAAGGCCATCAACATACAGCGAAAAGCCCACCGCGGTTTCCTGCCGGCCATCGGCATGCGCCACCAGATAGGCGCCGCCGCGGCCAACTTCGGCCATCAGGCCGGCGCCGAACAGTGAAAAGCCCAGCCAGGTCTGATATTCGAAACCGTGTCGTTCAGTGGGATCGAGGGTGACGGAAATGCCGTCCAGACTGCGGGCCAGCCCGGCAATCGCATCCAATCGCACCAGAACCGCATCCGGCAGATCAAGCTGCTTGAGCGCCGGCAGCGCCGCCTGCACCGGGCCAGCTGCGGCAATCAGCGGCACGAAGGCATCGGCCCCCGCTGCACGCAGGGCGCCGATATCCTTGCCGTCCAGCCAGGCCTGCACTTGGCCCAGTGACGCGTTGCCCAATGGCCAGCCGGCCGCGGCGAGATCGCCAACCAGCGTCGGCATGGTCAGATCGACGGACAGCCCGGCAAGACCGGCGGCGGTGAGCGCCTCGACCGCGACGGCGAGCACTTCGGCGGCGGCGGCGGGGCTGTTGCTGCCGATCAATTCGGCGCCGGCCTGCGTGCGTTCGCGTTCCGGCGAAAGCTGGTCGCCGCGCACGCGCAGCACGGGGCCGGCGTACATCAGGCGGATGGGGCGGGCTTGGGCAGCCAGCCGGGTGACGGCGATGCGGCCGACCTGGCCCGTGATATCGGAGCGCAGTGCCAGTGTCATCTGGGACACGGGATCGGTGAAACGCAGGCGTTCGCGACTGCTGCCGCCGGCCAGGCTGGCTTCATATTCTACCAGTGGCGGCGCCACGCGTTCATAGCCGTGCGCGGCGCAGACATCGGTGAGGGTGCGAACCAGATTGGCCAGCGCCTGCGCCTGCGGCGGCAGCCGATCGCGCAATCCTTCAGGGAGGAGGCCGAAACTCGTCATGGGCTGCGGGTTAGCCGGTTGGGGGTGGGCGGGCAAGGGGAGGGGGCTTGTCGAGGCACGGGCCAGAGCCGGCACTTCCCCACCCCCACCCCCGGCCCCTCCCCTGAAGGGGAGGGGAGAAGGGCTGCTCACACAAACCGCAACGCGCTGGCCACTTTTACGCCAGGCAGGGCGCGGATGGTGGTGAGCAGCGCATTGGGGATGGCATTGTCCACGCTGAGCAGCAGCACGGCTTCGTCACTGGAATCGCGGCGTCCAAGGTGGAAGGTGCCGATGTTGACGTCGCCGCCGCCCAGCGCGGTGCCCAGGCGGCCGATGAAGCCCGGTTTGTCTTCGTTGACGATGTACAGCATGTCGCCGGCCAGATCGGCTTCGACCGTGATGCCGAAGATTTCGGTCAGGCGCGGCTTGCTGTTGCCGAACAGCGTGCCGGCAACGGTGCGCGGGCCGCTGGCGGTGCCCACCGTCACGCGCAGCAGCGTGTGATAATCGGTCTCGCGGTCGTGGCGCACTTCGGCGATATCGATCTCGCGTTCGCGCGCCAGATAGGGTGCGTTGACCATGTTGACCGTGTCCGAATGCGTGCGCATCAGCCCGGCGAGCACGGCGGCGGTGATCGGCTTGAGGTTGAGCTGCGCGGCGGCGCCTTCGACTTCGACGCGCACCGATTTGATGCCTTCATTGTCGAGCTGGCCGACCAGGCTGCCAAGCCGTTCGGCCAGCGCCATGTATGGCCTCAACCGCGGAGCTTCTTCGGCCGACAGCGACGGCATGTTGAGCGCGTTGGTGACGCCGCCAGTGAGCAGGAAATCCGAAAGCTGCTCGGCGACCTGGATGGCGACATTCACCTGCGCTTCGTCGGTGGAGGCGCCAAGATGCGGCGTGGAAACAAAGTTGGGCGTGCCGAACAAGGGCGAGGCCTTGGCTGGTTCCTCCACGAACACATCAAGCGCAGCGCCGGCGATGTGGCCGGAATCGAGCAGTTCCTTCAATGCCACTTCGTCGATCAGTCCGCCGCGCGCGCAGTTGACGATGCGGACGCCCGGCTTGGCCTTGAGCAGGTTTTCGCGGCTGAGGATGTTGCGCGTGCTGTCGGTCAGCGGCGTGTGCAGGCTGATGAAATCGGCGCCGGCGAGCAGTTCATCCAGCGTCACCTTGGTCACGCCCATATGCTCGGCGCGTTCGGGGGTGAGGAAGGGATCATAGGCGATCACCTTCATTTTCAGGCCCAGCGCGCGATCGGCGACGATGCTGCCGATGTTGCCGGCGCCGATGAGCCCCAGCGTTTTGGCGGTGACTTCGACGCCCATGAAGCGGTTCTTTTCCCACTTGCCGGCCTGGGTGGAGGCATCGGCTTCGGGCAATTGGCGGGCGAGCGCGAACATCAGGGCGATGGCGTGTTCGGCGGTGGTGATGCTGTTGCCGAAGGGGGTGTTCATGACGACGACACCCAGCGCGGAGGCGGCGGGGATATCGACATTGTCCACCCCGATGCCGGCGCGGCCGACAACTTTGAGGTTGGTGGCTGCGGCGAGCACCTCCTTGGTGACCTTGGTGGAGGAACGGATGGCGAGGCCGTCATAGTTGCCGATGATCTTGACCAGATCGTCCTTTGACAGGCCGGTGATTTCATCGACCTCGATACCGCGCGCACGAAAGATTTCGGCGGCCTTGGGAGACATTTGATCGGAGATGAGGACGCGGGGCGGGGTGTTGGGCATGGGGGGTCTCCAGTTCCCCTCTCCTTCAGGGAAGGGGTTGGGGGTGGGGCTGTTGGGAAACGGGCTGTAATCGGGATAAGGCGGCACACGTGGCACGGCCACACCCCCTCTCCTGACGGGAAGGGGAGTTGAGTGTCAGGCCGCAGTGACCTGCGCGTATGCCCAGTCGAGCCAGTGAGTAAGTGCGACCACGTCGGCGGTATCCACCGTGGCACCGCACCAGATGCGCAGGCCGGTCGGCGCGTCGCGGTAGGCGCCGATGTCGTAGGCGGCCTTTTCCTTTTCGAGGCAGCTGACCATGGCCTTCACCTTGTCCTCCGCCAAATCAGGCAGGACGAGGCAGACCGACGTGTTCGACCGTGAGGCGGCATCCTTGGCGAGATGTTCGACCCACGGGCGCGACTGCACCCAGGCATCGAGCGCGGCGGCGTTGGCGTTGGCGCGGGCTTTCAGGGTGTCGAGCCCGCCAAGGCCGTCCGCCCATTCCAGCGCGTCGATATAATCCTCGACGGCCAGCATCGACGGTGTGTTGATGGTTTCACCGGCGAAGATGCCTTCGGTCAGCTTGCCCTTGGAGACGAGGCGGAAGATCTTGGGCAGCGGCCACGCCGGCGTGTAGCTTTCGAGGCGCTCGACGGCGCGGGGGCCGAGGATCAGGATGCCGTGGCCGCCTTCGCCGCCCAGCACTTTCTGCCAGCTGTAGGTGAGCACATCGGCTTTGGCCCAATCAACGTCTTGCGCGAACACGGCGCTGGTGGCGTCGACGAAAGTGAGGCCTTCGCGGGTGGCGGGCACCCAATCATAGTTCGGAACGCGGACGCCCGAGGTGGTGCCGTTGGCGGTGAACAGGACGTCTTGGCTGAAATCCACGGCGCTCAGATCGGGCAGCTCGCCATAAGGCGCGGTGATGACCGTGGGGTTCAATTTCAGCTGCTTGACGGCATCGGTGACCCAGCCTTCGCCGAAACTTTCCCAGGCCATGGCAGTGACGGGGCGGGCGCCCAGCATTGTCCACATCGCCATTTCATAGGCGCCGGTGTCGCTGGCGGGCACGATGCCGATGCGGTGCGTATCGGGCACGCCAAGGATTTTACGGGTCAGGTCGATGGCGTGTTTTAGGCGCGCCTTGCCGATCTTGGACCGATGCGAGCGGCCGAGCGAATCGGTTTTGAGATTGCTGGCTGTCCATCCAGGGCGCTTGGCGCAGGGACCGGACGAAAAATGCGGACGCGCCGGAAGCGCGGAAGGTCGATCAGTCATATTCTCTCCTCACAGAGAGCGCGCGCGGCGTTGGGACCGCGTGGCCCGCCACCGGGGATAGGGATTATCGGAGGAGGGTCAAGCGGTTTTGGCTTTACCATGAGGGGTTGGCGGCGGTTCAAGCGACCGAATCGACAATCGCCCGGCCCAGCGGCACGAACTGACGGTTGCGTTCTTCCAGTTCCGATTTCGCAGCGAACAGATAGGCGGCAAGCCAGATCGGCTTGCGGCCCGGCGGGGTGATGACCGATACGATATTGCGCGCGCGCCAACTGCCGGCGCCGGTCTTGTTGGCCTCTTGCCAGCCCGGCGGCAGCGCTGCGCGGATCATGGTATCGGCGGTGCGGCTGGCCGCCATCCAGGCAAAAAGTTGCGCCCGCGCGGCTGGCGACAGAATGCGGCCTTCGGCCAATCTGCGGCAGGTGGCCAGCATGGCGGCCGGCGTCGTGGTGTCGCGCGGATCGCCGGGAGTTTCATTGTTCATATCCGGCTCCACCCGGTCAAGGCGGGTCACGTCGTCGCCGCCGGCGCGCAGCCAGCGCGTGAGCGCGGCCGGGCCGCCGATATGGGCGACGGCGATGTTGGCGGCAGGATTGTCGGAGAGGACGGCCATTGCCTCGGCCAGTTCCAGCAGGCTGGCGCTGCCGCCGACGCGCTTTTGCGTGAAGGGTGCGTTGAACAGCATGTTGGCCTGGGTCACCGGCAGGCGATCGTTCATCGCCCATTCTCGGCTGTCTGCCCCGTGCAGCAGGCGTGCAGCCAGCAGCAGCTTGAACGTTGAGCACAGCGGAAAACGGTTGTTTGCGCGGTGGTTGAAGCCGTCGCCTGTGTGCGTATCGATGAGGGCGATGCCGATCGGACCGCCGGCACTGCGCTCGATCTGCGCGATGGCGCGGCGCAGGGCGGCAAAACGGTCAGCGCCGGCGAGGGCCGGGGCTGCCACCAGAGCAGGCAGGGCGCCGATCAACTGGCGGCGGTCGAACATGGGGATCACTCCGCAGGCATCAGGGCAACAACGATGGCGCTGCGGTTGACGTCGCATCGGCGATGGCGTCTCGTCAATGCGCAGACGAAAAGGAAACTGTGGATGATCGACTGGACGGGGCAGCGCGTGCTGATCACCGGTGCAGCCAGTGGAATCGGGCGGGCGCTGGCGGTTTTGTTGGCGGCGCGCGGCGCATTGGTGACGGCGGCTGACATAAATGCTGACGGCGCCGCCGAAACGGCCGCAGTTTGCGCCGGCGAGGCGCTGGCGCTCGATCTGGCCGATGGCAGCGCCGGGCCGGCAGCGGTGGAGGAACTGGTTGCCCGCCACGGCCGGCTTGATGCGGTGTTTGCCAATGCCGGCATCGGCCACACGCGCCGGCTGTTGAAGGCCGATCTGGATGATCCCGGCCTGGCCCGGCTGTGGGAGATCAACATGCTGGGGCCAACCCGGCTGGCACAGGCGTTGGTACGCGCGGCCGAAGCCGGCGGCTGGCGGGCGCGGATCGTGATCACGGGTTCGGAAAACAGCCTGTCGCTGCCGCCGTCGATCCAGAATTTCGGCAACGGGCTGTATGCGGCATCAAAGCATGGCGTGCTGATCCTGGCGGAATGGCTGGCAACCGAATGCCGCAACGCCGGCAAGCCGCTGGATGTGCACGTGCTGCTGCCGGGCGGGGTTTACACCGGTCTCACGGCGGCCGGGCTGGGCGACGATCCGGCGCGCTGGCCGGCGGACATGGGCATCATCCTGCCCGAACGCGCTGCCGAAATTTGCCTGCAAAGCCTTGATCTCGGCCTGTTCCACATCCCCACCCACGCCCATCTGCACGATGATATGGGCGGCCGTTATCACAGCGTGGGCGAGGCCACCGCGCTGTTGCAGTTGGGCAAGCAGGCGTGACAAGCCGGCGCCGCTGCTTTACGCCCCGCGTCCGTTTTGCAAAGAGTATGACATGACATCTCCGGTTCCCCCCACCGTTCCCGAACGCATTTTCCCCACAGCGCAGGAAGACGCGCGGCTGGGCAATGCGCCTACCGCCGTGCCGCAGACGGAGCATCCCGCCTATCGCCTGGCGTTTCAGGATGCCGATTTCCTGTTGCGTGAAGATCTGCGCCCGGTGCGGTTCCAGTTGGAACTGATGAAACCCGAAGTGCTGCTGGCCGAGGCCGATATTCACAGCACGTTCGTGTTTTACGGCTCGGCGCGAATCCCGTCACCCGAAGAAGCGCCGGCACTGGTCGCAGCCGCAGACACGCCAGAACGCAAGGCGGTGGCGCAGCGCCTGGCCCGCAACGCGCATTATTACGATGTGGCGCGCGAACTGGCGGTGCAGGTCTCCAATTTCTGCAAGGATGGGGAGCGGTGTTTCACCGTGTGTTCGGGCGGCGGCCCTTCGATCATGGAAGCCGCCAACCGCGGTGCCTGGGAAGCCGGCGCGCCATCATTGGGCATGAACATCGTGCTGCCCCACGAACAGGTGCCCAACCCCTATGTCACGCCCGGCCTGTCGTTTCAGTTCCACTATTTCGCCCTGCGCAAGATGCATTTCCTGATGCGCGCCAAGGCGGTGGCGGTGTTCCCCGGCGGTTTCGGCACTTTCGACGAGTTTTTCGAGCTGCTCACGCTGGTGCAAACCGGCAAGGTCGCGCCGCTGCCGATCCTGCTGTACGGCCGCGAATTCTGGAACCGCGTGGTGAATTTCGAAGCGCTGGCCGAAGAAGGCGTGATTGCCCCTGCCGATCTTGACCTGTTCCACTTTGTTGAAACCGCGGAAGAAGGCTGGGCCATCGTGAAGGCGCATTACGGCCTTTGAGCACGTAGCCCCAGACACAAAAAAGGGGCTGCATCCAAAACTGGGTGCCGCCCCTTTTTAATGTTGGAACCAGCTTATTTGGCTGGTGCAGCGTCTGCGGTTTCCGCTGTCGGCGCGGCTTCAGCTTCGGCCACTGTCGGGGCTTCTTCGGCCGGAGCGGCGGGCAGGGGGAGCGGGCTGGCGCTTTGGCTGTTGAGCCAGGCGATCACGGCGGCGCGGTCTTCGGGTTTGTTGATGCCGGCAAAGCTCATCTTGTTGCCGGCTGCGAAGGCTTTGGGGCTCTTGAGCCAACCCCACAGATTGTCCCAATCCCAATTCTTGCCCTTCATGCCGCCCAACGCTTCGGAATAACTGAAGCCGGCCTTGGCTGCCATTGGGCCGCCAACCACACCGTGCAGATTGGGGCCGGTGCCGTTGGTGCCGCCGGGCAGTGCATTGTGGCAGGCCGCGCATTTCTTGAACACGGCTTCGCCTTTGGCGACATCGGCGCTGGCCAGATAGAAGGCAGCGGGCTTTTCGGCTTCGGCGGCGGGGGCGCCTTCGGCCGGGGCTTCTTCGGCGCCAGCGACTTCATAGCCGGGCTTTTCTGGCACATGGCGGGTGTATGTCATGTCACTGATGATCGATACGCCCAGCACGGCGACCAGGCCTGCCAGCACGCCGCCGAAAATCTTGTTCCACTCAAAGCTGTCCACGGCGAGGCTCCACTGCGGCGCAGGGGCTGTTTGGGGATTAGCCCTGCCTGCGCCTTGTTTGGGCTGCGATTAGGCAATTGTGCGCCGGCCCGCAAGCATTTGCTTGTTGCAGCGCACTATCATAACGAACGCAGATGACGAGCAGCTATCCGCCCCTGGCCCAAGTTCTGGTTGATCGCATGGTGGCGGCCGCCGCTGCGATGCCGGATCGGGCCGTGGCCTTTCAGGGCGCGCCCGGTGCCTACAGCCATCAGGCCGTGCGCGAAGCCTTTCCCGATCGCCTGCCGCTGCCGTGCGCTGGTTTTGAAGACGCGATCGAGGCGGTGCAGGCCGGCCGCGCCGGGGCGGCGATGATCCCCATCGAAAACAGCCTGCACGGCCGCGTGGCGGATATCCATTTCCTTCTGCCCGAATCCGGGTTGAGCATCATTGGCGAACATTTCGTGCGGGTGCGGCACTGCCTGCTGGGGCTGGCGGACAAGGCGGCCCTGCGCGAGGTGAAAAGCCACCCGCAGGCATTGGGCCAGGTGCGCCGCCATTTGCGCGCGTGGGGCATTGCGCCGGTGCAATATTTCGATACCGCCGCTGGCGCTGCGGCCGTGGCCGGCGAAGGCGATGCCAGCGTGGGCGCCATTGCCAGCCGGCTGGCGGGCGAGCTTTATGGGCTGAATATCCTGGCTGAAGGCGTGGAGGATGAAGATCACAACACCACCCGTTTTGTGGTGCTGTCGCGTGAGCCGGTGACGCCGCCGCTTGGCCTGCCGGCGATGACCAGTTTCAATTTCGAGGTGCGATCGGTGCCCGCCGCGCTGTTCAAGGCGCTGGGCGGGTTTGCCACCAACGGCGTCAACATGACCAAGCTGGAATCGTACCTGCGCGACGGCAAGTTTTCGCAGGCCGAATTCTACGCCGAAATCGAAGGCTCGCCAGCCCAGCCGTCGGTACAGCGCGCGCTGGAGGAACTGGCCTTCTTCACCAACTGGGTGAAGATCATCGGCAGCTATCCCCGCGCGCGGGACAGAGCTGAGTAGTTCCCTCTCCCGCAGGGGGAAGGGGAAGTCAGGGTGCGCGCAGCAGGCGGACGAGTGCCTTGCCGAAGCGGCGTTCGACCAGAAGCTCCCACTCGCATGCCAATGTGTCGGCGGCGGCGGTTTCCACGCTGATGATGGCACCAGGCGCAATCCAGCCGCGTGCGTGCAGATGGCTGAGCGCCGGATCGGCGAGGCCAAGGCCATAGGGCGGATCGAGGAAGACGAGGTGGTGCGAGCGCAGGGCCGTGCCGAGGCTGGCGACCGGGCTTTGCCGCACATCGCCGGCGGCGCCCATTGCAGCGAGATTGGCTTTGATCGCTTTGGCCGCAGCGGCATCATTGTCGATGAAGCAGGCGGTGCCGGCGCCGCGGGATAGTGCCTCGATGCCCAGTGCGCCGGTGCCGGCAAACAGATCAAGAACGTCCAGCCCGTCAAAGCCGCCGAGCCGGCTGGTGAGCATGGAGAAGATGGCTTCGCGGGCGCGGTCGCTGGTCGGGCGGGTGGATTCGCCCGGCGGTGCAATGAGCGCGCGGCCACGCCAGCGGCCCGAGACGACCCTCATTTGATCGAACGCATCAGCGTTTTTCCGATTTCGAAGCCTTCAGCATCGACTTGAGCAGGGCCACATCGGATTCGGGGATTTCATCGGCCATGCGCGGCGGCAGATCATCGAGGCCAATAGGGCCATAGGCAACGCGGATCAGCCGGTTCACCTGCAGCCCGATATGTTCGAGCACGCGGCGCACTTCGCGATTCTTGCCTTCGTGGATGCTGACGGTCAGCCAGGCATTCGCGCCTCGACGGCTGTCGAGCCCGGCCTCGATCGGGCCATATTTCAGACCCTCCACGGTGATCCCGCGGGCCAAGGCGGCGAGTCCGCCTTCATCCACAGGGCCATGCACCCTGGCGCGGTAGCGGCGGATCCAGCCATTAGCGGGCAGTTCCAGCTTGCGCGCCAAGGCGCCGTCGTTGGTCAGCAACAGCAGCCCCTCGCTTGTCAGGTCCAGCCGACCCACCGAGACCAGCCTCGGCAGGTTGGCG
>NZ_JBDNFM010000009.1:0-10855 GCF_041689835.1 Sandarakinorhabdus sp. | reverse complement strand
CCGCATCTTCGGGTCCTACACCGAAATCGTCGATCACTGCTGTGACGCCTGGAACAAGCTGATCGATCAGCCAGACCGCATCAAATCCATCGGAATGCGCCAATGGGCACATGGGTCATGATTATCGCGACTTGGTATTAGACCGTGACACCCCCTCTTTGACCGGATCGGCCCTCTTGGAGGGCGGTGTGCGAGGGCGCCGGCGGCGAATCGAGACGGGCGGGAGTCCCCTCCAGCCTTGATCCGGTTTGCCGCCGGCATTTTACCCGGTTTTGTGCGAGTAGCGCGGCGTACAAAGAATTTCTGGCAGCCGTCAGCCCAAAGCGCGGGCGGCGGCAAGCACCGCCTCGGCATGGCCGGGCACCTTCACCTTGCCCCACACCTCGGAAACCCCGCCGTCGCGGCCGATCAAGAAGGTGGCGCGTTCGATCCCCATGTATTTCTTGCCGTACATGGATTTCTCAACCCACGTACCATAGGCTTCGGTAACCACGCCGGGATCGCTGCCCAGCAGCACGGTCAGGCCATATTTGGCGCGGAACTTGGCGTGGCTGGCGGCGCTGTCGCGCGACACGCCCACCACCACCGCATCGGCCGCGTCAAAATCCGCCTGCAGCGCCGAAAACGCCTTGCCTTCGTTGGTGCAGCCCGGGGTGTCGTCCTTGGGATAGAAATAGAGCACCAGTTTCTTGCCGGAAAAATCGCCAAGGCTGATCGGGCCGTTGTCACCCTCCATCATGAAAGCGGGGGCGGCGGTTCCGGGTTGCGGCATGCTCACAGGCGGTCTCCTTGGGTGAATGTCTGTGCCCATGCCACGCGCACCTGCTCTCTGGCGATGGCCAGTTGCTCCACCAGTCCGGCGAAATTTGCCGCACCCAGGGCGCGGGCCAAGATCGCCGCCACCGGATCGGGCAGGGCATCGGGCACCCGCGCGCCGGCAAACAGCAGCCGCAGCCAGATCAGACAGCGCGCCAGCACATCGTGGGCACGGGCAAGATCGGCCGGCAGCTGGCCATCGGCAATCAGCTGCGCCAGCGCCGCCGGCAGTTCGGGATGCAGGCCGCGCGCCGACGCGAGCTGGCGGAAATGCACGATGAATTCCAGATCAACCAGGCCCCCCGCGGCCAGCTTCACATCAAACCGCCCCTGCGGTTTCTTGGCGGCGGCCATGTCGGCGCGCATCTGCAGCACGGAGGAGCGCAGCGCGCCCACGTCACGCGGCTGCGACAGCACGGCGTGAATCACGGCATCAGCATCAGCGGCCGGCCCCGCCACAACGCGGGCGCGGGTCAAGGCCATGTGCTCCCAGCTTTCGGCTTCTTCCATCTGGTAGCGGGCGAAACTGCCCACCGACAGCGCCAGATTGCCCTTTGCCCCCCACGGCCGCAGCCGCGTATCCACCTCATAAAGCGCGCCGGACGCTGTCGGCACCGACAGGGCGGTGACCAGCCGCGCCGCCAGCCGGTTGAAATACTGGCTGGCCGGCAATGGCTTGGCGCCGTCTGACAGCGTCTCGTGGTGGCCGCTGAACAAGAAAACGAGATCAAGATCGGAGGCATGGGTCATCGCCCGGCCGCCGTGCCGGCCCAGCGCCAGCACCACCAGCTCGCCGCCCGGCACGCGGCCATGGACGGCAGCATAATCAGCGGCCACCACCGGCAGCAGAATGCGCACGGCCGCATCGGCCAGATCAGCCAGGCTGCGGCCCACCGCCAGCGCGCCGGCATGGCCCTCGATCAGCTGGGCGCCCAATTGAAAGCGATATTCCGCCGTCCAGCGCCGCACGCGGTCGAGCACGTCTTCGAGGCCCTGCGCCCCCCGGCACAGGCCGGCGAGTTGCGCTGTCAGCGTCTCCGCATCCGGCAAGGGCGCAAAGGCATCTGGCGACAACATCACATCAAACAGCGCCGGATCGCGGGCCAACGCTTGCGCCAGCACCGGCGTGATGCCCACCAGATTGCCGAGCAGGCCCACCAGCCGCGGATTGGCGCGCAGCAAAGCCAGGAATTGCGCGCCCGCCGGCAGCGCCGCCAGCAGGCCATCAAGCCGGGCGGCGGCTGTGGCGGGATCGGCCGCTGCCGCCAGCCGTTCGATCAGCATGGGCAGAACCGCCTCGAAATCAGCCCGCGCCGATTCGCTGCGCAGGGCGCGATATTTGCCTTGGCGCCAACTCGCGATCAGCGGCGGCAACAGTTTCACCAAAGCGGGGTGATGCTGTTTGAGCCAGGCCTTGGGATCGGCCGGCACCGGCGTTGCCGCGGGCGCGGCGGCTTGGATCAACCGGTCATAGGCTGCCGCGACCGGATCGGTGAGGCGGGCAAGCCCGGCCTCCAGCGCCTTGGCATCCTTCAGCCCGCACAGCCGGGCGACGGCTTGGCGATCGGCAATCAGCCGCGGGACGGCGTGGGTCTGTTCGTCGCGGCGCATCTGCAACCGGTGCTCCAGGGTGCGCAGCGCGCGGTAACTGGCGGCCAGCCGCTCCGCCTCGGCCGGCGGCACATGGCCAGCAGCGGCCAGCGCGGCCAAGCCATCCAGCGTTGCCGGGCAGCGCAGCGCCGGATCACGCCCACCCCAGATCAGCTGGTTGATCTGGGCAAAGAACTCCACCTCGCGGATACCGCCGCGCCCGCGTTTCAGATCAAACCCCGGGCCCACTGCCTGGCCGCCGTCGAAGTGGTCTCGGATGCGCAGCGATACCGACTGGATATCGCGCACCGCAGTGTAATCCAGGCTGCGCCGCCACACGAAGGGGCGGATGCGGACGAGGAAATCGCTGCCCATGGCAACATCACCGCCCACGGCGCGGGCGCGAATGAAGGCAACGCGTTCCCAAGTGAGCGCTTCGGATTGATAATAATGTTCCGCCGCCGCCAGGCTGATCGACATCGGTGTGATTTCGCTGGCCGGGCGCAGCCGCAGATCGATGCGGGCGACATAGCCATCGGGCGTGAGATCACCCAGAATGGCGACGGCGCGGCGCGTGATGCGCACGGCAGCCTCGCCGGAATCTTCGTTGCCCCGCCGCGGGATCAGATCAGGATCGTGCACAAAGATCAGATCGGCATCGGAGCTGTAATTGAGCTCGCGGCTGCCCAGCTTGCCCAGCGCCAGCGCCGTCAGCCCGCGCGGCGGCGCCCCGCGTTCGGCCAGCGCGGCGGCGATGGCGGCATCGATGGCCAGATCGGTGAAGTCCGACAGCGCGGCCGTCACTTGCTCCAGCCCCCACAAGCCGGCCAGATCGGCCAGCGCCACCACCAGCGCCACATCGCGGCGGGCGGTGCGCAAGCGCGGCATGATCGGCTGCGCAGCATCGCCCGCCTGTGCCAGCGCAGCGGCCAGAGCGGCTTCAGGCCCGGCAGCGGCGAGCAGCGCCAATGTTGCCGGCCGGCCGCGAATCAGACCCTTGAGAAAGGGTGCATCGGCCCACGCGGCACCCGCGGCTTTGGTGAGGGCAGGCGTCAGCCCGGACGGCAGGAGGGCCGCCAGTTCAGGCGGCACCACAGCGGCAGGCAAGACAAAATTCATTGCCCCTGATGCCAGCCCGTTCAGCCGCCAGCAAGCCGGCTGACGGCAAGCTGCGCGTTCAATTCAACGGGAGTGGCTAACGATGAAGAATTTGAGATTCGGCCTAGTGGCGGCATTGGTGTTGCTGACGGCCTGCAACACCGTCCAGGGCGCCGGGCGCGACATCAACAGCGTTGGCAAGGCCATCGAGGAATCGGCGGGTGCCGCAAAAGATTAGACGGCGCTTTGGCCTGACTGGCCTGCCGCTTCCGCCTTGGCGCGGCGGCGCTCGGTGAACCAGATGCCGATGATCGAGATTTCGTAAAGCAGCAGCAGCGGGATCGCCAGCGCGATCTGGCTCCACAGATCGGGCGGGGTAAGTACGGCGGCCAGCACGAATGCTGCCACGACGGCATACCGCCGCCCGGCGATCAACTGCTTGCGATTGACGATGCCGGCGCGCTCCAGCAGCATCAGCAGCACCGGCAACAAAAACGCGACCCCGAACGCCAAAATCATGCTCATCACCAGATCGAGATAATCGCCCATCGCTGGCAAGGCTTCGCGGTTGATGCCCCCCGTGCCGCCAACCTGCTGGAACCCCAGGAAAAACCGGAAGGCCGCCGGCATCACGCCATAATAGGCCAGCGCCGCGCCGCAGGTGAACAGGATCGGCGTCGCCAGCAAAAACGGCAGCAACGCCTTTTGCTCGCGCCGATACAGGCCGGGCGCCACAAACCGCCACAATTCATTGGCAATCAGCGGAAACGCTACGCAAAACCCGGCAAAAGCCGCCACCCGGATTTCGACGAAAAACGCTTCATACAGTTTGGTGTAGATCAGCCGCGCGCCCTTGCCGGAAGCATCGACCAGTGGCTGCACGAGGAAATCGAAGATCGGCCCGGCCTGGCTGAACGACACGGCAAAGGCGATGGCGAAATACACCACACAGCGCAGCAGCCGCCCGCGCAGTTCGATCAGATGATCGAGCAACGGCGCCTTGCTGGCATCGATGTCGGCGCGATCGGGCTCCGGATTCATGCCGGCTCGCCCGTTTCGGCGGGCTTTTTGGCACGCGGTTTGCGCACGCGCTTGGGCTTCGCTGTTGCCGTTTCTGGCAGGGTTTCGATCGCGGCCGGTTCGGGCGCCAGTCCAGGCAATAGTTCGGGCGCCGGCCAAGGCTCGTAAGCAGGCACTGGGCCGGAAAAATCGGGCAGCGCGTTTGCCGGCAGCGCCGTCGCGTTCATGATTGCGTCGTTCTGCTGCGCCCAAAGTTTCTGCATTTCTTCCAGCTCGGATTCGCGCATCATCGAATCAAAGCCGGTGCGCAGATGGCGGCTCATGGCGCGGGCCTTGCCCACCCATTGGCCAACCCAGCGCATCGCCTTGGGCAGGTCTTTGGGGCCGATGACCAGCAAGGCCACCAGTGCGATCACCATCACTTCAAGGGAATCGATACCGAACATTTTCGATCAGGGGCCGAAACCAGCCCTTTCCCGGCTGTCAGCCGCGCGCGTCCTCGACCGGGGATTTGGCGGGTGCCTGCGGGGTTTGCGTCACCTGCGCCGGCGGTGCCGACGGGTTGGCTTGCGGGGTGTCGTTATCATTCAGCCCCTTCTTGAAGCTGTTGATACCTTTGGCAAAATCACCCATCAAATCCGAAATCCGGCCACGGCCGAACAACAGTACAACCACCAGAATAACCACCAGCCAGTGCGTGAGGCTGAACGAACCCATGACAATATCCTCGCCGTTGTGCGAAACAGATGCGCTTCTTACGCCCAAGGTGGCGGCTTTGCCAGTAATTGCAAGCGCGCCTGTCAGATGCGGATCAGGCGCCGCCCAAAACTCTGGCCCGTAAACAGCCCGCAAAACGCAGCGGGCAAGCTGGCAATGCCGTCAAAGATTTCCTCGCGATACCGCATCTTGCCCGCCCGGATCAGCCCAGCGAGTTCCGTTTGCGCGGCTGGGAACTGCGGCAGATCGTCAAACACCACCAGCCCTTCCATGCGCAGCCGTTTGCCGATGAATTCGCGGATGTGATGGATGCCCGGCGCGTCTTGCGGCGTCAGGTTGTAATCCGCCACCTGCCCTGAAATCACGATGCGGCCCTTCATGCGCATCACCGGCAGCGCGCGGTCGACGCTGGCGTTGCCGACATTGTCGAACAAGACATCCCAGCCATCGGCACTGGCGGCGGCAAACTGCGCGTCGAAATCCGGCGCCTTGTAATCCAGCGCAGCATCAAAGCCGCATTCCTCGGTCAGCCAGCGGCATTTCTCCGCCCCGCCGGCAATGCCGACCACGTGGCCCGCACCCCAGATTTTTGCCAACTGGCCCGCCGTCGCTCCCACCGGCCCGGCCGCGCTGGTCACCAGCACGCGCTCCCCGGCCTGCATCTGCGCGACGCGCTTCAGTCCAAACCACGCCGTCATCCCCGGCACGCCCAATATGCCATTCCACAGGGACAGCGGCACATCCATGTCGGGCACCTTGGCAAGATAACCGCGCCCGCTCGACACCATGTGGGTGGCCCAGCCCGTGCCCATCAATTTCTCACCCACGGCAAACTTCGGATGGCGGCTTTCGATCACTTCACCCACGGCAAAGCCATCGACCATCTGGCCGGGTTTCAGCGGCGGCGCATAAGACGCGCCGGGCGACAGCCGTGAACGCGTGCCAGGATCACAGCTGATGAAGCGGTTGGCAATCAGCAACTGCCCGTCTTCCAGCGCCGGGATCGGCAGCGTTTCCAGCTGGAAATCCGCCGGCGTCGGCACCCCCACGATATGCCGCGCCAACACGATGCGTTTCATTGTTCCAGCCGTCATGCCATCGTCTCCCCATTCAACCGGAGCGCATCATGGACCAACGCATCAGCATCGTCACCCTCGGCACCGACGATCTCCCCCGCGCCGTCGCCTTTTGGGAGGCGATGGGCTGGCCGCGCAAGGCCCGCAAATTCGACGCCATCGCCCTGTTCCAGTGCGGCGGCATGGCGTTTGCGATCTACCCGTTCGACAAATTGGCCGAAGATTGCAGCATGACGGATAGAGGCCCCGGTTTCGGCGGCTTCACCCTCGCTCACAATGTCGCCAGCAAGGCCGAGGTGGACGAACTCCTCGCCCGCGCCGTCGCCAACGGCGCAACCCTGCAAAAACCCGCCCACGATGCCTTCTGGGGCGGCTACTCCGGCTATTTCTGCGATCCCGACGGCCACCCGTGGGAAGTGGCCTACAACCCGTTCATGCTGCCGGGACCCGATGGGAGCGTGACGTTGGGGGACTAACCGCCCAACTGCTCCTCCAACAATTCCAGCGCCGCCATTGCGAACGCCACCATGTTCGCCTGGCGGTCGCTTGATCCTGTCGCGATGGTGCGGGCCGCCTGCACCGGGCCGCTCACCGCCACCACATCATGCCCGGCGGCGTGGCCATAGGGATTGCCGTTCGGCCCCGCAGCGCCGGTTTCGCCGATGCCCCAGGTGACGCTGTGCTGCTTGCGGATGGTTTGCGCCATCAGCAGGGCGAACGGCTCGGTGGCAGACATGAAGCCGCGAACATCCTCCCGCCGCAGCCCCAGCAGCCGGTGGCGGGCGCGGGGCGTGTAGACGACGGCGCCGCCCAGATAGAAGGCTGACGCGCCGGGCACGGCGAGCAGCGCCGCCGAGATCAGCCCGCCGGCTGCGGATTCGGCCACCGCCACGGTCTCGCGGCGGGCTTTCAATTGTTCCGCCACGCGGGCACCGGCGGCGAACAGATTTTCCATGGTCATACACCGAATATGGCCGGCGTGCCGGGGGCTGGCAATGGCAGGCGCAATCGGCCAAGTAATTGGCAGGGGGGGCCTGCATGACCACGCAAGCAGCACCGGCGCGCAGCCGATTTTTCCTGATTTCCGGCTGGGGGATGGTGGCGCTGGCGCTCGTCAGCTTCCCCCTCACCTATTTCGGGCCAATGGCGAGCGGGTCGAAGCTGTTTTATGGCTTGCTGCACGTCCACGGCGCGCTCTGCTTTGCCTGGCTGCTGCTTTATGCGTGGCAAGTGCAATTGGCGGCGCAGCGCAAGCTGGCGCGGCACCGCGAATGGGGCATCGCGGGCGCATGGTTGAGCGGCGCGGTGGTGTTCACCGGCGTGCCGATGATCCCGGCCGCCGCCATGCGCCGCATCGCCGCCGGCAACCCGGAACCCTATTTCTTTTCCGGTTATAATGTCGTCGATCTTGGGCTGTTCACCCTCATGAGCAGCCTGGCCCTGTTCACCGCCAGCCGCCATCCCGATTGGCACCGCCGCTTCATGCTGGGCGCCGCCGTGGCGCTGTTCGTGGCGGCGGCCAGCCGGCTGATGCTGGTGCTGCCGCCGGTACCGCCGTGGACGGATCTGGGCAGTGCCGTGATCGGCGATGCCGTTCTGGTCTGGCTGGCACTGCACGATCGGCGGCAGATAGGGCGTGTGCATCCGGCGACGTGGCTGCTGCTGGCGGTGATGGTGCCGGTGCATCTGTCGTCGCCATTGCTGAGCAAAAGCGCCCTGCTCACCCAACATCTTGGCCCAGCGCTGGTGGACATGATGAAAATCGCCCCGCCGGATTAGGCCGGCTTCTGCCAGAGCGTGAAGCCGAAATGCCACTTCCCGGTGGCCAGCGCGGCGCGGTCCGCCGCCACCAGTGCGGCGATGGCGGGGTGATTTTCGGGGAAGGCCGGCACGACGATGCCGCCCAAGATGTTCATCACCAGTCCGCCCACCGGTTTCACCGCCGCGCCCAGGTGGCGGGTGATGGCGGCGGCGATCGCCTCGCTGTGCGGGGCTTCGGATGGGTCGCGGTGGTGCATGCGCAGGCGGGTGAGGATGTTGCTGCGGCGCACCCGGCGCAGGCTTGTGCCGTGGGTGCGGTCGATCTCGTCCAGCAGACGGTTGCACAATTGCACTTCATCGCGCCGCCATTGCAGGCGGTTGGGGCCGAAATAATCGTTGATCATCAGCCAGCCGCCGGGGTTGAGCCGCGCCACGCTCCACGCCAGCGCGGCATCGATATCGGGCATGTGGTGCAGGCTGTGATCCCAGGTGACGAGATCGAAGGCGCCGGTTTCCTCCACAAAGGCATTGCCGATGCGCGCCTCCAGCCGGTCACCCACGCCGTCAGCCTGCGCCCGCGCCCGGGCTTCGGCGGCGCGGCGTTCGGACAACTCCCACAGCCGCATCTCGCCAACGATGCCGTCCAGCAGCAGCGCGCGTTCCTTGTCGCCCGCACCAGCGCCCACCGAAACGCCGCGCCCCAATGGCCGGCCCGCCGCTGCGGCCAGCGCGATGCGGCAGCCGCGCGAATTGCCCGGCACAGCCTCGCCGCAAACCTGTTCGTTATAGGCCGCGGTGCAGGCGTCACTGGACCACCAGTTCACCCGGTCGTCCGGGCTACGCACATGACGATCCCAGAACTGGCCGGCGGTGACTGCCTCTGCCGTGTCCGTTGCCATTCATCCCACCCTGATTGCTGCTGGTGGAATTGGTGGCACAGGGCACGGCCACCCTCAATGGAAATCACGGCTCCGCCCCCGGTTCTGTTGACAAAAGAGGATTCCCGGATCGGATTTTATCCGATTCAAGGCTGTCTTTTAGAGGCAGCGTTGTTCCGAGGCGATCTGACGGACGAGGAATGGGCGATCATCGGGGTGCTGCTACCGCCGGAACGCGGTCGCTGGGCACGCCCTGCCGGCGACAACCGGCTGTTTCTCAACGGCATGCTCGATGTGCTGAGGACCGGTTGCCCCTGGCGAGACATGCACGAGCGCTACGGCAAGTGGAACTCGGTTTGTGTCCGGTTCCGCCGCTGGGCCGAACAGGGCGTCGGGGATGCCCTGTTGCAGACGTTGGTCGATATCGGCCTGACCGACAACTGGCAGCACATGATCGACAGCACCATCGTCCGCCATCCAGCGCCAACCGCGCGGCAGAGGCGCGGCAGAGGCCGGGGCGGCTTTGGGCACAGACGGCACGAGATAGGCGACAGGCGGCAATCAAACGACTCACTTATGGCAACGTGTTCTACTTTTACTCACGTTGCCGCCAGTGGGCCTGCAGAGCCAAGTCAGCCCGTCATTTACCGCGCCCGCGCCGCTGCCTCACGCACGAGGGTGATGCGATCCTGCCCGAAATACATGTCGCCGCTGCCCACATAAAACGTCGGGCTGCCAAAACCGCCGCGCGCAATCAGTTCATCGGTGCTGGCGCGCAATTTCGCCTTCACCTCCGGCGCATCGGCCCGTTCCAGCGCCGCTGCGTCCAGCCCGCCAGCGGCTGCGGCTTGTGCGAGCACATCGGGCTGGCTGATGTCGCGATCCTCGCCCCAATAAAGCTGGAAGATGCGGCGGGCGACGGCTTCGCATTGGCCCATCTCGTCCGCCACCAGACACAGCCGCATCGCCCGCGCGCTGTTGACCGGGAATATGCTGGGCGTCCACTTGATCGACAGGCCGGAACGGCGAATCCAGTCGTGCAGATCCTTGGTTAAATAACGCGCCTTGGGCACCACGGGTTTCGAACGCATTTCATACACGCTGGGGTTCACCGTGTTAAACACGCCGCCCACCAGAAACGGCCGCCAGACGATGCCGAATCCATCCTCATCGGCCGCCTTCGCCAGCGCCTCGAAGCCCAGATACGTCCACGGGCTGGAGCAATCGAAGAAGAATTCCACCTGTGCCGTCATGACCCTCTCCCCAAATCCATTCGCGGCGCTACTGTGAGGCCATGATGCAACGTTTCAAACCGGTCTTTTTGCTGGCACCGCTGACGGCGCTGTTGATCGCAGCGGCCCCAAGCGCCGCACCGTCGGCTGCCCCGACTATTGCTGCGGCCGCTGCGCCGGGTGCTGCGACGGCTCGGGAAGACCGGTTGGCCCAGGCTGCTGCGCTGGTCGATGCCGGCAAGCCGAACGATGCGCTCGCCATCCTCGATCCGCTGCTCCATGCCTCCGATCTCCCGGCCGAAAAGGGCCAGGTAGAAGGGCTGCGCAGCTTTGCACTGGCCCGGATCGGCAAATTTGCCGAAGCCCGCGCCGCCATCGAACTGGCGGTTGATGCGGCGCTGAACCCCACCCCGCTGCTGCTGCGCCAGTTGTTCGTGCTGCGTGCCATCACCGGCGACATGCCGGGCGCCGCCCAGACGTTGCAACTGGTTGCCGAATCCAATCCCAAATGGCTGGCCGATCTGCCGCCCGAACTGATCGGTGAAGTGCAGCGCAGCATTGCCAGCGATGAACAGCGTGCCTTTGATCTGGCCTACACGCTCGTCGCCGCCGGCCATGCCCCACCTGACGAGACGGTGAGCGACGGCGACAATCTGCGGCTGCAACT
>NZ_JBDNFM010000008.1:0-13548 GCF_041689835.1 Sandarakinorhabdus sp. | reverse complement strand
GGCATTATCCCGAAGACCAGTTGAGCGATGCCACCACGCGCCTGATGGCCGCCGAGCTGACCCGCGAGCAGCTGTATCTGCAGCTTCATGCCGAACTGCCCTATGCCGCCACGGTCGAGACCGAGAAATGGGAAGAACGCCGCGATGGCAGCGTTGTTATCCACCAGCAGATCATCATCGAACGCGACACCCAGAAAGCCATCGTGCTGGGCAAGGGCGGCAGCCGCATCAAGGAAATCGGCGCCGCAGCCCGCGCCGGCATCAGCGACCTGATGGGCCGCAAGGTCCACCTGTTCCTGCACATCAAGGTGCGCGCCGATTGGGGGGACGACCGCAGCCTGTACAGCTCGGTCGGGCTTGATTTCGTCGATTAAGCGGCGACTGCCCGCTGGCGGCGCGCCGCGGCACCAATCAGGCCAAACCCGGCGATCAGCATTGCCCAGCTTGCCGGTTCCGGCACCGGATCGCCGCCCGGATCAAAGCCGCCGTCGTTGGTACCAAGGCCGATGCCGGAATTTCCGAACCTGCTGCCGCTGATCGACTGGTAACGGATGATGAAATTGTTGAAGATCACCGACGTGATGTTGTTGGCGAAGCTGAGCGCAAACTGCTGATTGGCCAAGGCGCCGTTGACCACGCCGCCGCCGCCGCCGCCTTGGCAATTATTGTTGGACGTGAGGCAGAAATCGATCGTGGTCTGGCCGCCGATTTGCGGGAAGCCGGCGTTGATTACGGCGCCAGTGAACGGACCGGAAATCGCTGTCGCGCCCGTGATTTTCGGGTTCCCGTTGAAACCGAAGCTCGAAACCCGCGCGCCCACAGGCGCTGTCGACAGCGTGTTGTCGACGGCAGCCGTGAAATTCCAGATCTTGCCCGACACGCTGTTGAGGGTGAACTTGATCGCAGCGGTCAGACCGCTCTGGTTCTGCTCATTGATGATGCCGTTGTAGGTGTAGGTGAACGACTGCCCGACATTGGCCGCCGTGACCGTTATCGGCGAATTGACCAGCGGCACCACTGCGGCCGCCGGCATCGCCGCCATCAGGGCCGCCATCAGGCCAGGGACGGCCATAACCAAAAGCGCCTTGTTCATATCAATTGCCCACCCATTAACACAATGAGCCTTATGACTCCATAATTCACCTTAATCAAGTGTATCATAATAGTTAACACGTCTTGCCGTGGCTTTTGCCGCGATCTCGCTATGATGCTGGCCATGATCCGCATCGAGCCTGCCTTGGTGGTCGCACTTTCCCCCCACGGCGAACATGCCGTGGTGGGCCGTTTCCTGTCGGCCGATCAAGGCCTTGTCGCCGCCTATGTTCAAGGCGGGCGCGGACGCAAGCTGCGTGCTGTGCTACAACTTGGCAACCGCGTGGCGCTCGATCTGGTGTCCAAATCACCTCAGCAGCTGGCGTTTGCGACCGTGCATCCGTTGGCGGCGAACCTGGCGCTGATGCACGGGCCGGCGGCGCTGGCACTGGTCGATTATCTTGCCAGCCTTGCCGCCGCCACCCTGCCGGAAGGCGAGGCGCAGCCCCACCTGTTCCCGCTGTTCGATGCGCTGCTCGGCGGCGCGGCGGCCGGCGCGGCGGCACTGGACGTCGGCCCGGCGCTGGTGCGGCTGGAACTGGCGGTGCTCGCCGAACTTGGGTTGGGGCTTGATCTGGCCAGTTGCGCCGCCACCGGCACCGTGCACGATCTGGCCTACATTTCGCCCAAATCGCGCCAAGCCGTGTGCCGCGGCGCCGGCCTGCCGTGGGCGGCAAAGTTGCTGCCGCTGCCTGGCTTCCTGCTCGGGACCGGCGAGGCCGATGCAGCAGCGATTACCGACGGCCTCGCGCTCAGCGGGCATTTTCTGGCCCGCGACGTGCTGCGGGACAGCGCGGCGGCAAAGCGCTGCTGGACGGCACGCGAACGGTTGGTCACCCTGCTGGCCCGTTGAAAAATTCTGGGCGCTTGCGGGCACAGCCTGCCGCCGCTAACCCATCGCCATGGCCAGCCTACCCCCAGAAAAAGACATTAATATCATCGAAACACCGTTCGGCGCCGCGCTGGGCGAACGTTATCTGGTCTATGCGCTGTCCACGATCACCGCACGGTCATTGCCCGATCTGCGCGACGGGCTGAAGCCGGTGCACCGGCGGCTGCTGTGGGCGATGCGGCTGCTGAAGCTCAACCCCGATCAGGGTTACAAGAAATGCGCCCGCGTGGTCGGCGATGTGATCGGCAAATATCACCCGCACGGCGACCAATCGGTTTACGACGCGATGGTGCGGATGGCGCAGGATTTTGCGCTGCGAGTGCCGCTGGTGGATGGCCAGGGCAATTTCGGCAACATCGACGGCGATAATGCCGCCGCCATGCGCTACACCGAAGCGCGACTGACCGATGCCGCCACGCGCCTGATGGACGGGCTGGACGAAGAATCCGTTCCGTTTCGCACCACGTACAATGGCGAGGAAGAAGAGCCGGAGGTGTTTCCCGGCCTGTTCCCCAATCTGCTGGTCAACGGCGCCGCCGGCATCGCTGTCGGCATGGCCACAAGCATCCCGCCGCACAATCCAGCCGAAGTGGTGGACGCTGCGCTGCACCTGCTGCGCCAGCCCGATGCAGCTGAAACCGAACTGCTGCAATTCGTCACCGGCCCGGATTTCCCCACCGGCGGCGTGCTGGTGGAGCCGCGCGCCAGCATCGCTGAATCCTATCGCACCGGGCGCGGCAGTTTCCGCCTGCGCGCGCGCTGGAGCGTGGAAGATCAAGGCCGCGGCACCTGGACGATCATCATCAGTGAAATCCCCTATCAGGTGCTCAAGGGCAAATTGATCGAGCAACTGGCCGAACTGATCACCGAGAAAAAGTTGCCGATCCTGGGTGACGTCGCCGATGAAAGCGACGAACAGCTGCGCATCGTCATCACGCCCAAATCACGCAACGTCGATGCCGACGTGCTGATGGAAACGCTGTTCAAGCTCACCGATCTTGAGGTGCGCATCCCGCTCAACATGAACGTGCTCGATGAAGGCCGGCCCGGCGTGCTGGGCTTGAAACCGGTGATTGCCAAGTGGCTGGTGCACCAGCGTGAAGTACTGGTGGCGCGTTCGCGCTATCGCCTGGCACGCATCGATGCGCGGATCGAAGTGCTGGGCGGCTTCCTCAAGGCGTTTCTCAACCTTGATGAAGTGATCCGCATCATCCGCGAAGCCGACGATGCCAAGGCCGATCTGATCGCAGCGTTCGACCTGACGGCGGTGCAGGCCGAAGCCATCCTCAACATGCGGCTGCGCAGCTTGCGCCGGTTGGAAGAGATCGAGATCGCCCGCGAAAACAAGGCGCTGACCGCCGAAGCCGGCGCCTTGCGCGGACTGATCGACAGCGAGGCCGAGCAGACGGAACGGCTGGCCACTGATCTGGCCGCACTACGCGTCGCTTATGGCCATGCTACCGTGCTCGGCCGCCGCCGCACCAGCATTGCCGACGCGCCGCAGGTGAAATTCGTGCCGATCGAAGCGATGATCGAAAAAGAGCCGATCACCATCATCTGTTCGGAAATGGGCTGGATTCGCGCCGTGAAGGGCCACGCCGATCTGGCCAGCACCGAAGCGCTGAAATTCAAGGAAGGCGACGGCCCGGCGTGGGCCTTCCACGCTTCCACCACCGACCGGCTGGTGCTGGCGGCGAGCGACGGACGGTTTTACACGCTGTCGCCCGATCGCCTGCCCGGTGGGCGCGGGCTGGGCGAACCGGTGCGGTTGATGATCGATCTGGCCGAAGGCACCGAAATCGTCAGCCTGTTTACCCACCTGCCCGCTCGCCGCCTGCTGATTGCCGCCAGCGACGGGCGCGGTTTTCAGATCGACAGCGCCGAACTGCTCGCCGAAACCCGCAAGGGCAAGGCGGTGATGAACCCGCGCGAAGGCGTCCGGCTGGCGGTGGTGCGCTGGATCGCGGCGGCCGACGACATGGTGGCGGTGATCGGCGAAAACCGCAAACTGCTGGTGTTCCCGCTGGGCGAGCTGCCGCAGATGCAAAAGGGCCAGGGCGTCGCGCTGCAGAAATACAAGGATGGCGGCATGGCTGATGTGCGCACATTCGTGATGGCCGAAGGATTGAGCTGGCCAATGGGCGGCGGATCGGGCCGCACCCGCACCGAGGCCGATCTGGCGTTCTGGAAGGGCGCACGCGCCACCGGCGGCCGCATGCCGCCCAACGGCTTCCCGCGCGACAACAAGTTCACAGGCTGACGTCTCGCCAGCGCTGGCCTGCCGGAGTATGACTGGCAACATGATTGGTATCATCCTCATCGCCGTGCTCAACGTCGCCA
Organism: Sandarakinorhabdus sp.; assembly: GCF_041689835.1. GTDB lineage: Bacteria > Pseudomonadota > Alphaproteobacteria > Sphingomonadales > Sphingomonadaceae > Sandarakinorhabdus. The sequence continues at coordinate 9,224 of NZ_JBDNFM010000008.1, read as the reverse complement.
TGTTCACATGGTTTTTTTATCTGGCGGCGAAGGACCCTTCGAACGTGTTCCGGCGCCGCCGCCCGGAGGACCGCGCCAATGAACAGGCCAATGATTTTCCCGGTAATCAGGGCGGCGATCAACCGCCGCCGCAGGCCTGATGCGCCATGGCGGTTGTCATCCTCATCATCGCCTCACTTGGCGTCGTCGGCTTCATCATGCTGAGCGACACGCGCAGGAACAACAATTTCAAGAAGCTGGAACAGCGCAGCGATGATCGGATTGCCGTCGATGACAGCAGCGATGCCCGCGAGGCGCGCGATGGCGGCGAAGTTGGCAGCAGCGGCGGCGATTGATCGGCGTTTGGCGCTGAAGCCATGACGGCTCTGCTTATCATCGGCGCGCTGGTGATCGTGCTGCTCCTGATCGGCGCCGCTGGCCGCGCCGCCAGCCCGGCATCTCCGCGCGCCCTGCTGCCGCACCGGCAGCCCCCACCCGATCCAATGATTGATCCCTTCCTCGATCCGATGATCGAACCGTGGGCGGATGAACCGCCCGGCCGCCACCGCCGCGACGAAATCACCCCAACAGACGATGCGCCGTTTGAACCCGGAGGCGGCAGTTTTGGCGGCGGCGGTGCCAGCGGCGGCTGGGACGTTGCCGACGATGGCAGCACCGATGATGCTGCGGACGGCGGCGACGGCGGCGACGACTGATTTCGCTTGCGAGCCCGGCGCAGTGCGATATAATTATGATATCGCTTTTACTGCAAGGAGCCACCCCGTGACCGCGTCAACCGATTTGCTGCGCCAGCCCAGCCGCGAAACTGGCGGCGTTGGTGCCAATGGCATTGCCGTGCTGTTCCTGCTGCTCGTCAACATCCTCGCGCTGGGCATGGCCTTGTTGGCGCTGGTCAAAGGTGCGGGGCCTGCTGCGCTGCTCGGCGTCATCGCGCTGTCGCTCACGCTCACATTTGCGGCGTCCGGTTTCTACAGCCTCCAACCCAACGAAGCCGCAGCGGTGACGCTGTTCGGCGCCTATCGCGGCAGCGACAGGGTCAATGGTCTGCGCTGGACCTTGCCGTGGATGGCCAAGGCGAAAATATCCTTGCGCGCCAACAATCTGATTTCGCAGCAAATTAAGGTCAACGATCTGCGCGGCAACCCGGTGGAGATCGCGGCGCAGCTGGTCTGGCGCGTCACCGATACCGCGCAGGCGTTGTTCGACGTCGATGATTATCGCGGCTTTGTCGCGGCCCAGGTCGAAGTGGCGATGCGCACCATCGGCGCGCGGTACCCCTATGATGATTTCGAGCACAAGGAGGTCACCTTGCGCGGCGATCACGACCGCGTGTCGGGCGAACTGCGCGCCGAATTGATCAATCGGCTGGCAGTGGCTGGCATCACGGTGGATGAATGCGGCTTCACCCACCTCGCCTATGCGCCCGAAATCGCCGGTGCCATGCTGCGCCGCCAGCAGGCCGCCGCCGTGGTCGCCGCACGCGAAACGCTGGTGGCGGGCGCTGTCGGCATGGTCGAAATGGCGCTGGCGCAACTGAGCGAAAAGGGCGTTGTCGAACTGGATGACGAGCGCAAGGCCGCCATGGTTTCGAACTTGATGGTGGTGCTGTGCGGGGAGCGCGAGGCCCAGCCCATCGTCAACGCGGGCAGCCTTTATTGACACGCGAATGGCGGCAAAAAAAGCCTTTCCCCTGCGGCTCGATCCAGCGCTCCACACGGCGCTGGAACGGGCCGCAGCGGGCGATTTCCGCAGTCTGAATGCCCAGATCGAAGTGCTGCTGCGCGAAGCGCTCAGCCGGCGCGGCGTGAAAGTGGCGGTAACGCCGGCACCCAGGCGCGGCCGGCCGCCGGCTCAGGACGGTGACTGAGCCGCCGCATCGAGCAGCGCCGCGACCGTGCCGGCATCTTGCGGAAACCCCGCCGCCACCCACGCCCGTTCAAACACGCCCAGCCGTTTCGCCACCTCTGGCCCCGGCGCCACGCCGCGCGCAATGATATCCTTGCCCGACGCTGGCGGGCGCGGCCTCTGCCAGCCGATCAGCGGCGCAGCCGCCGCCGCATTGCCGGCGATCAGCAGCCGGTCCACCACGGCTTGTGCACCGTCGCGGTAGGCCGCGTCCCACTGCGGATGTGGCCCGGCCGGCTGCACCGCTGCCACCAGCCGAATGCGCTGAACGTTGGACAGTTTCAGCCGCGCCGCGATATCAGCCGCGGTGCGCGTCTCGTCCGCCGGCAGCAGCGCCGCCAGCCGCCGTTCCCACGCCGGCGCAATCCCGGCTTGCACCTCCGCCGCAATCGCCCGCGTCAGCACCGGCAGGCGCGCTGCATCGAGTTCCGGCAGCACCGGGCGGAAGATACCGGCACCGATCATCAGCTCCAGTGTCGCCGCCGGATCGGGCAAGCACAGCAGCAGCCGCAATTCCATGGCGATGCGTTCGCGCGACAACGCCATCAGATCGTTAGCGCGCGCTGTGCAGGCCGCCAGCCCGTCACCATCCACCACTGCCGCAAAACGCGCCGAAAAGCGGAAGAACCGCAGGATGCGCAGATGATCTTCGGCAATGCGCTGCAACGGATCGCCGATAAAGCGCACCTTGCCTGCCGCCAGATCGGCCAACCCGCCCCAATAATCATGCAGGCCGCCGCCGGGCAGATCGGCATAAAGCGCATTCACCGTGAAATCGCGCCGCGCCGCATCCTCGCGCCAATCGTCGGTGAAGGCGACTTGCGCGCGGCGGCCAAAGCTTTGCACATCGCGGCGCAGGGTCGTCACCTCCGCCACAATCCCCTCTCCCACCACCGTCACCGTGCCGTGGGCAATGCCGGTGGGCACGGCCTTCAAGCCGGCAGCCCGCACCCGCTTCATCACCACATCCGGCGCAAAGCGCGTGGCCAGGTCGATATCAGCGCCGTCCAGCCCCAACAACGCATCGCGCACCGCGCCGCCGACCAGCCGGGTTTCGCCAGCCGCAACGTCAAGCGCACCGAGCAACGCCTGCCCCGCCTGAGTATTGGCCCAAGCCTGCGCCGGGAGGAATTCAGGCAGGTTCACGCCAACTTCTCCAGCCGGCGTGACAGGGCAACGATCATGCCGGCAGTGGCGCCCCAGATATACTGGGTATCGTGGCGGATTGCCCAATAATACCGGGTCTGGCCTTGCCACTGGCCAGATTGGCGCAAATGATTGACCGGATCGAGCACGTGAGCCAGCGGCACATGAAACAGCTCGTCAACCTCATCCGGGTGAGCGCGCAGTGTCAGGCCGGGCGCCACCACGCCCACAACCGGCGTCACCAGATAACCGGTGCCGGTGCGATACGGATCAAGCGTGCCCAGCACCTCCACGGCATGGCGCGGCAGGGCAACCTCCTCCTCCGCCTCGCGCAGGGCGGCGGCAATGGCATCAAGGTCTTCGGCATCCTGGCGTCCACCGGGAAAGGCGACCTGCCCGGGGTGGCGCTTGAGGTGGGCGGTGCGGCGGGTGAACAGCAGTTGCGGTGAGGCCTCATCGGAAATTGCCAGCAGCACAGATGCCGGCATCAGCCCGTCAGCCGGCGGCGGGCCAGCACGGTCCAGATCCCAGTCGCCGTGCGGTTGCGGCGTAAATGGCCCGCTGAGCAAGCTGCGCACCCGGTCAAGCGGCATCGTCACTGCCCTGCATGAACGGGAAAAACGCGCCGCCGCTCCACAGGCCGGGCGGCTGCGCGCCTTCGGCCAGCGCCAGATCGGCCAGCGCATAAAAACTCGGCCGGTTGACCAGCGCCATCAAGCCGCCGCGCACGTGCAGATAGGGGCGCGGCGTGCCATCGGCTGCCACCCGCACATCCAGCCGATGATCCGGGCCGCAGGCGATCACATCATCGGTATTGAGGCGGAACAGGATGCGGCGCGCCTGGCCCTCGCCTTCACAATCGGCTTCGACCGCAACGAACGGCGCATCTTCCACATCGATGTCGAGCTTTTCCGCCGGCGTTACCAGCACATGGCTGCCATCGGGCTCGCGGCGCAGGATGGACGAAAACAGCTTCACCAGTTCGCGCCGGCCGATAGGGCTGCCGGCATGGAACCAGGTGCCATCGGCAGCGATGCGCATGTCGCTGTGGCCGCAATGGCCGGGGTGCCATTGCTCCACAGGCAAACGCTTGCCGGCCCGCGACAGGGCAAGCAATTCGGCAAAACGATCGGCCGGCGATTCGCTGGAAGGTTCAGGGCTCACATTCGCCTTATTGGGCGAACCGGGGCTTCAAGCAACCTTGGCAGCACGCGGCGTGTTGATGCTGCCGGGTTCCACCCAGGCAATGCGCGGCAGGCCGGTGGTAGGCCCACGCAGCAGCAGCCGATCATGGTTGATCGGGCCGGGCAACTCCCAATGCCGGGTCGCAGCCGCTGAAAAGCCGAAGCGGCCATAATACGGCGCGTCGCCGATCAGCAGCACGGGCGGGCTTTCGGCGGCGTCGATCACCGCGAGGCTGGCGCGCATCAGCGCCGAACCAATGGCCTGGCCTTCACGCTCGGCGGCCACCGCCACCGGCCCCAGCAGGATTAGCGGCAGCCTCGCACCGCCCACGCTCTTCAGACGGATCGGCCAGCATTGCAGGCTGCCCACCAGCGCATCACCATCCATGGCAACGAAGCTGCAATCGGGCAGCAGCACGGCGCGTTCACGCAGACGATAAGCCGTGCGGTTTCGGCGTGCCGGGCCGAAACGATCATCAAGCAGGGTTTCAACGGCAAGCTGGTGCTGAGAACTCAGCGGAACGATGGTGATCACGGGCAAAACGACTTTCGACTGACAAACGGGACGACAACGCAAATGGGCACCGCACCCCAGCGGGCGCAGTGTCACATTCGTCGATCAAGTCTCGATTTCAGCCTCATATTCAGTTGCATATCAGCCAGCCGATGAACCTGCAATGGATGCCGGGCGGGCGGCCCTGCTCAGTGCAGGCGGCGATCAAGGCCGGCAATGGCTTCGTCGGTCATCCGGGATTTCAGGTCGTGGTCGGCGCGGGCGGCGATGATCGCAGCGGCGGCCTTTGTAACCTGAGCTGCAACTTCGGCTTTCAATTCGGCAGTGGCGGTGCGCTCGGCGGCAGCGATGCGGCTGGTTGCAGCGGCGGTGCGGCGGGCGATGGCTTCGCTGGCGGCAACTTCGCTCGCCTTAACCAGATCGGCGGCTTCGATTTGCGCCCGGGCGCGGATGGCGGCGGCGTCCGCAACGGCGGCGGCCTTGGTCGCCTGGGCATCGCTCAACAACACTTCGGCTTCAGCGCGCAGCGAGGCAGCTTCGTCAAGTTGCTTCTTCACGCCGGCGATACGATCGTCCAGCGCCTTGGCGATCAGGGCCGGCACCTTGCCGACCACAATGGCCAACACGATGAAAATGGCGACGCCGGTATAAACCCAGCCCTCGGCATCAAGGCCAAGCAGTGTGGGCTCGATGTGAGCGGCGCCATTGGCGGCGGTGTGGGCCTGTTCTTCAGCCATGGTCGTTCCTCAGCGCAGCGTCAGCGCCGCCGACACGTCGGCAGGGGTGATTTCGATGCCGGTCAGCTTGGCGATTGCTTCGCTGGTCAATTCGGCAACGGTGGATTGCAGGCCGGCACGGGCACTGCCCAGCGCCAGGTCCAGCGAGGCGGCGGCGGCGTCGGCATCAGCGTCAAGCCGGACGCCCAGCGCCTTCAATTGCACATCGGCGGTCTTGGCCGCGGCCTCGCGGGCCTGGGCAACCGACGTCTGGGCAGCGTCACGTGCGGTCTTCATGGCGGTTTCATGATCGCCGCGCAGGGTATTGGCTGCGCCCGTGGCCGCTTCGGCCCGGTCCAGATCACCGGCGACCTGCGCTTCACGCGCGTCGATCACCTTGCCCACCTTGGGCAAAGTCGGCCGCACCACAAAGAAATAGAGCAGCATGAAGATCACGCCGAACCAGAACAATTGCGATACGAAATTGGCAGGATCAAACTGCGGCACGGATCATTCCCGCCAAGCTGGAGTTGATGCGGTGCCCGGCAGGGTTGCCGGGCACCGACAAAGGCATCAGCCGAAGGCGAGCGCGAGCGCGACGACGGCGGCGATCAGGCCCAGAGCTTCGGTCACGGCGAATCCGAAAATCAGGCGGGCGCCAAGCTTGTCGGCAGCGGCCGGATTGCGCAGCGCGCCCTGCAGGAACATCCCGAAGATGAGGCCGACGCCGATGGCTGCGAAGCCGGCACCCATGGCGGCCAGGCCAGCACCGATAAACTTGTAAGCTGCGACTGTTTCCATTGTTCGTCCTTTACGTTTTCAAGCAGTTAAGTGGATTAGTGAAGATTGACGGCGTCGTTGAGATAGATGCTGGCTAGCAGCGCAAATACATAGGCCTGCACAACGGCGATCAGCAGTTCAAGCGCGGTGAGCGCGACGTTGACACCCAGCGGGATGATGCCAAGCCCGATGTTGACCGCGCCCAGCGACACGACGAAACCGCCAAACACCTTCATCAGCACGTGGCCGGCGGTCATGTTGGCGAACAACCGGATGGCAAGCGTGAAGGGGCGCGACAGGAACGACAGAAACTCGATCAGCGCGACCAGCGGCGCTACGAACAGCGGCGTGCCTTCGGGGAGGAACAACGAGAAGAAATGCAGGCCGTGGCGGGCAAAGCCGACAATCACCACCAGAATGAAGACGATCATCGCAAGCCCGAAGGTGACGGCGATGTGGCTCGTTGGCGTGAAGCTGTGCACAAACGGCACCATGCCGATCAGGTTGCACGACAACACGAAGATGAACAGCGCAAAGATCAGCGGCGCATAACGCAGGCCATCCTTGCCAACGTTCTCGCGCATCATGTCGCGAATGAAATCATAGAGAAGTTCAACCGAGGCCTGCATGCGGCCAGGTATCAGCTGCGGACGCGCGGTGCCGATGAACAGGAAAGCCGCAATGGTGATCAGCGAAATCAGCATCCACAGCGAGCTGTTGGTGAACGACAGATCAAAGCCCCCCACGCTCAGCGGAGCGATGGTTTCGATCTTGAATTGCTCCATCGGGTTGGCCACGGCCGCTCAATCCTCGTCTGGTTCACGCTGGTCCAGCCCTTGCTGGTCCAACTTCTTTTGCCGGCGCAGCGACTGGGTGAGACCAGTCGCAAACCCCAGCAACAACATCACGATCAGACCCCAGGGCCCGGTTGCAAACTGCTGGTCGATAAACCAGCCGATGAACCCGCCGGCGAGCATGGCGCCGATGAATTCGGATGCCGCCTGCCAACCGGCGTTCTCGCCTTGCTTTGCGCCATCCTTCCGGCTCGGTTCGGCGGCCCGGGCCGCAGCGATGCGGCGCGCGAGGCTATCCTCGTCGGCGGGATGTTCGGCCAAAGCGTGAACCCCTGTAGTCGTCCGCCCGCCGGATATGGCAGACGGCCTCACCAGCAAAGGCTGGCAAGGCATGGCGCGCGTCCTAAAGGCGGGCGCTGCAGGTGTCAACCATTGTGCAGTGCAACCTTGGCGCAACTGCCAGCGCGGCGGCGGGCTCGCGCCCCAACCCTCATGTCATCGCAACCAGCCGCTCGGCGGTCTGCAAGTCGACGCTCACCAGCTGGCTCACGCCCGGCTCGGCCATCGTCACGCCAAACAGACGGTGCATGCGGCTCATCGAAACGGCATTGTGGGTGACGATCAGGAAACGCGTGGCTGTTTGCGCGGCCATGCGGTCGAGCAGGTCGCAGAAACGCTCCACGTTGGCATCGTCCAGCGGCGCATCAACTTCGTCCAGCACACAGATCGGAGCCGGATTGGCCAAAAACAGCGCAAAAATCAGCGCGGTGGCCGTGAGCGCCTGTTCGCCGCCCGACAGCAGCGTGAGCGATTGCAATTTCTTGCCCGGCGGCTGCGCCATGATTTCCAACCCGGCCTCAAGTGGATCATCGGATTCGGTCAGCGCCAACTGCGCCTCCCCGCCGCCAAACAAATCGCTGAACAGCGTGCGGAAATGCGCATCCACCGCCTTGAACGCCGCCTGCAGGCGCTGGCGGCCTTCGCGATTGAGGCTGCCGATGGAGCCGCGCAGGCGAGCAATGGCAGTATCAAGCTCGGCCTTTTCCGCTGCGGTGAGCGCGGCCTGTTCCTCCAATTCCTTCAATTCAATATCGGCGCGCAGATTGACCGGGCCAAGCCGGTCACGCTCGGCGGTGAGCGTGTCCAGCAATGCAGCAAGGCTGCCCGGATCACCCTGTTCGACGCCAAACCCGAAACGGCCGGGCAGCAGCGGCGGCGGGCACTGGAACCGTTCACCGCACAGGCGTTCCAGCTCAAGCCGCGCCGCATCCTGATGCTCGGCCTCGGCGCGGGCGGTGGCGCGCAGTTCGCGCGCCTCGCTCACATCGGCGTCGGCCGCGCGGGCGCTGGCGGAAACGGCGTTCAACCCGGATTCGGCCTGCGCCAACCGATCGGCAGCGGCAGCGCGGGCGGTATCGGCAGCTTGTGTGGTCGAAGCCAGGCCAGCCAGATCACCGGTGATCGCGCGGGCACGAGCCGCAAGGCCGCCACGATCATCCTCAGCGGTTTTGCGGCGACGGGCGAGTTCGTCGCGCTGGCCGGCGCTGGCATCGGTGCGGCGTTGCCAATCAGACTGCTCCTGCGCGATGGCAGCGCGGCGGCGCTTTCCGGCCTCGACATCGCGCGTGGCGGCTTCATCGGCAGCCTGTGCGGTCGCCAACGCGGCGCGCGCGGTTTCATTGCCGGTGCGGGCAGCCGCCAGCGCGGCGGAGAGTGCAGACAGCGCATCCGGAGCGGGAACGGCGGCGCGGGCGGTTTCGGCTTCGGCGGCCAGGCGCGCGCGGTCGGCTTCGGCCTGTGCCGCCGCCGTTTGCAGGCTGGATTCCTCGCCAGCGGCACGGGCGGCAGCAGTTTCGGCTTGCGCCAGCCGTCCGCGCGCGTCCGTGAGCAGGCGGGCAGCGGCATCGCGGGCCAAGCGGGCGGTGCGTTCGGCGGAAGCGGCAGCGGCGGCCGCAACCTCGGCTTCGCGCAACTGAGTGGTCGCGGCCTGCGCGGCGGCAGCAGCAGCGCCGCGCTCGGCCTCCAGTTCGGCGGCGCGGCGGCGGGCACGCAGGCGGGCGGCGGCGGCATCGGTGCGGCCACCTGAATCGATCAGCCCGTCCCACCGCCAATGTTTGCCATCGCGGCTGACCAGACTTTGCCCGGTTTTCAGCGCAGCGAGCAGCGACGTATCAGGCGCGCCGTC
>NZ_JBDNFM010000007.1:0-2645 GCF_041689835.1 Sandarakinorhabdus sp. | reverse complement strand
TGCGGCAGTCCCCCCGCCGGTACGCCCGCCGATACGCCCAGCGCCCCGGCAGGCGTCAGCGCCAGCCACAGCAGTCGCGCCGCGACCAGCCCGACCAGCGCCCAGCCGGCCACTTCGGCCGCCGTGAGCAGGCGGGCGGGCCACGGCGGTGTGTCCTTGGTCGCGATCAGCGGCTGCACCCTTAAAACCTCCATCCGCAAGCCCGATCGAGCCTAGCCGGATTCGCCCTCAGGGCCAGCCCCTATCGGCTGGATGTGACGTATCGGTGACAATCATGTTTCAGGCAAAGCAGATTGCGGCGGGCGACAGCCTCGCCAGCGCGCCTGTCACCTGGTGGGCAGCAGCAGGTTGTGGCGGCGCGGATATTGTCCACCAATCGGCGCTGGTCATGGTTGTGGCGGCGATCATAGCGTCTTCGACGCCTTGGATGCCCGCCACGCCGGTGATGGCATTCAGCGGCCCTGGCGTGCCATCAAACGGCACACCCAGGTCGCGGGCGCGCGGGAAGGCGCTGGTCAAACCGGCCCAGCCCAGGCCGATTATGGCCGCCATGGCCAGCAACTGCGTCTTCATGATCCTCCCCCCCCCGTGGCCTCGCCAGCCGAGGGGAAAGCTAACCAGAGCGGCCGGAGCGGCGCAACCGGCGTGTGCCGATATTTGACTTTCCCGCGCAACTCGTCCAAAGGCCGCTCACAACTCGATGGGCGCGTGATCGGAACGATAGGCTCCAAGGCCCCACCCCCCAAGCTTGCTTCCCTTGTCACGCGGGTTGCCAGTCAACCCTGGGTCTTTGGCCCTCCCGGTTGGCATGGTGCCTCCCGGGCGACTGATATTGTTGGAACAACTCAATCATGAATTTCTCTGAACTCGCTCTCGCGGAGCCGTTGTCGCGCGCCATTGCCGAAAAGGGTTACGATACGCCCAGCCCGATCCAGCAGGCCGCGATCCCGCCGGCACTGGCCGGCAACGACGTGCTCGGCCTCGCCCAGACCGGCACCGGCAAAACGGCAGCCTTTGCGCTGCCCATGCTGCACCGGCTGGCGGCAACGCCAAAACATCGCCTTAAAATCTCCACCCGCGCCCTCGTGCTCGCCCCCACCCGCGAACTCGCCAGCCAGATTGCTGCCAGCTTCCAGGCCTATGGTCGCTACATGAAGCTGTCGGTTGCCGTAGTATTCGGCGGCGTGCCGATCGGCCGTCAGGAACGCGCGCTGTTTCCGGGCGTCGATGTGCTGGTCGCCACGCCGGGACGTCTGCTCGATCTGGTGATGAAGGGTTCTTGCGACCTTGGCCATGTCGAAATGCTGGTGCTTGATGAATGCGATCAGATGCTGGATCTGGGTTTCATCCATGATCTCAAGCGCATAACCGGCTTGCTGCCCAAACAACGCCAGACGATGCTGTTTTCCGCAACGCTGCCGCCGGCGATCGAGGAACTGGCCCAGCGTTACCTGCGCAACCCGGTGAAGGTTGCCGTGCAGCCGGCCGCCACCACGGTCGAACGCGTCGTGCAATCGGTAATCCATGTCTCCCAAACCGAAAAGCTGGCATTGCTGGCCAATTTGCTGGTGAGCGAGGACGTGGCCAGCACCATCGTCTTTACCCGCACCAAACACGGTGCCGACCGCGTGGTGCGCCAGCTGGCGGCCCACAAGATCACCGCCGAAGCCATCCACGGCAACCGCAGCCAAGCCCAGCGCACGCGGGCGCTCACCGGTTTTCGCACTGGTGAAGTCAAGGTGCTGGTGGCGACCGATATCGCCGCCCGGGGCCTCGACATCCCGGCGGTGAGCCATATTTTCAACTATGAATTGCCCAACGTGCCCGAACAATATGTGCACCGTATCGGCCGCACCGCGCGGGCTGGCCGTGATGGCCGGGCGATTGCGCTGTGCGCTCCCGATGAACGCCCGCTGCTCAAGGATATCGAGCGCACTATCCGCATGCAGCTGGACGTGCAGGCGCTGCCGCCCAATTTCCGCGATCTGGTGGGGCTGACGGCCAAGCTGATCAAGGCCAGCCCGGCCGCTGCCGATCCGCCGCGTGAAGAGCGTGGTTCCGACCGCAGCCGCGGCGGCCATTCCGGCCGCGACCCGCGCGCCGTGGTGCATGCCGATGGCCGTGGAGGGGGCGGCCGTGATGGTGCGCCTCGCCGCGAAGGCGGCCAGGGCCGTCCCGGCGGCGGCCGCCCGCAGCAGGGCCGTCCCGGCGGCGGCTTTGGCGGCCAACGCACGGGCCAGCGCGACAATGGCAACCGGCGTTCGCCCGCCGGTCGCTGAATTTCTGACAGAAAAAACCCCCGCCAGAGCGATCTGGCGGGGGTTTTTCTTTAGTTTCAGGTTGGCTGGATCAGGCGACGGTGGCCTTGACGATCTTGCCCGGGCTGCGCGGCGGTTCACCCTTGGGCAGCGCATCGACAAATTCCATGCCCGACGTCACTTCGCCCCACACCGTGTATTGGCGATTCAAGAAGCTGGCATCATCGAGGCAGATGAAAAACTGGCTGTTGGCGCTGTTCGGCGCGCTGGTACGCGCCATCGAGCACACGCCGCGCACGTGCGCCACGTCGTTGAATTCGGCCTTCAGGTCGGGCAGGTCGGAACCGCCGGTGCCGGTGCCCTTGGGGCAGCCGCCCTGCGCCATGA
>NZ_JBDNFM010000006.1:0-12609 GCF_041689835.1 Sandarakinorhabdus sp. | reverse complement strand
GCGCCAGCGGCATCGATTTCAGCGCCAGTGCCGCCCAGCCCAGCGCCATGAAACCGATTTCCGTCAATTTCACCAACCGGGCGATGCCGGCCTTGTCGCGCGCGTCGGCCGCCGAACCGGCAATGCCGGAAAACAGGAAATAAGGCAGAATGAACAGCCCGGCCGCCACGGAGGCCAGCAGCGCCGCCTGCCCCGGATCGTCCGCCGCCAGATCGTAGGCGACGATAAACACCAGCGCGGTGCGAAACAGATTGTCGTTGAACGCACCCAGAAACTGTGCGGCAAACAGGGGGCCAAAGCGCCGCGTGGTCAACAGGCCGAGCATCTGCCATCACCACTGCCCGTTTACAGGGCAACCGTCCAGACTCGCATCGGCGGCCGGCTTGGCATAGAACAGATGTTTGAGGAGCGAAAGCCAAGTGCCAAAACACCGGCGCAACGATGATTGGGGGTTCCCGCGCTGGCGGGATTATGGCGCCACCAGCGCCGCCGCCACCGTGCGCCTGTGCGACCGGGATGGCTGCACCAACGTGGGCGATCGCCCCGCGCCCAAGGCACCAAACAGCCCGGAACGCTGGATGTTCTGCCAGGAACACGCCGCGCAATACAACGCCGGCTGGGATTATTTCCGCGGACTGACGCCTGAGGAAACCGCCGCCCGCGCCGCATCCGAAGACCGGCAGCGCAACTACACCCGCGCCAGCCACTGGGAATGGGGCGGCGAAGGCGATGGCAGCCGCAGCCGCGCCGAGCTGGATGCATTGAAGCTGCTGGGCTTGGACAGCGAAGCCAGCGCGGAGGCAATCAAGGCCGCCTGGCGCACGGCCGCCAAGGCCAGCCACCCCGATGTGGCAGGCCCCGGCGCGAACGCTGCCGAACAGTTTCGCGCCGTGCAGGCGGCATTCGCCGTATTACAGGCCGCCGATGCAGCGCGCATGGCAGCCGCCGAACGGGATGCGCGCTGAAAGCCAGGCTTTGTGATTGCCAAGAAAAGCCGGTTTGCACGCGTCCCGGCAAGCGTATCTGGGGGAACCATGATCATGAGATTTCACACCCTGTTCGCCGGCAGCCTTGTTGCCGGTCTCGGCTTCGGCCTCACCGCCACCCAGGCGCTTGCTGCCGGGCTTTATGGCCAGTGGCGCGTGAGCTTCGATGCGCACCCCGGCGGGCCGTTGCCGTTCACGCTCGACGTGCGCCAGGGCAAGGCTGGCCCGCAGGCGTGGCTGGTCAACCCGCCCGAACGGCTGCGCGTCGAACAGGTGCAAGTGAGCGCGGACAGCATCACGCTCACCTTCCCCAGCTATAACAGCAAGCTGGAGCTCAAGGCCGCCCCCGGCGACACGTTGACCGGCGCCGCGACTGTGCTGCGCGCCACCGGCACCGTGGTCATCAATGCCCGCGCCCAGCGCGGTGCCTGGCGTTTCAGCCCCGGCACCGTCAAGCCAGCCGGCAATGTTGGTGGCCGCTGGAATCTGACCTACGGCGACAACAAGGTGAAGGGGCTGGTGCTGCTCAAGCAAGTGGGCGGCCAGGTTTCAGGCACGGTGCAGCTGCCCACCGGCGACATGCGCTATCTTTCGGGCGAATTGAACGGCAATCAGCTGAAACTTTCCACCTTCGATGGCAGCTTCACCAGCCTGTGGTCGGGCACGCTCACCGGAAACACGCTCAAGGGTGCATCCTTTGCCGCCACCAGCCGGCAGGCCGGCAACCCGTGGGAAGCAAGGAAGGAAAAGCTCGCCACGATGAACGCCATCGCCGTGGAAGCGCCCGGTGGGGAGCGGCTGTCGTTCCGCCTACCCACCCCGGATGGCCAGATGATCAGCCTGAATGACGCCCGCTACAAGGGCAAGGTGGTGGTGATCTCGCTGGGCGGCGCCTGGTGCCCCAATTGCCACGATGAAGCCCAGTTCCTTGGCCCCTACGCCGCGCGCCGACAGCGCGAAGGCGTGGAAATGATCGGCCTGCAATTTGAATATGGCGCCGATGAAGCCCGCGCCATGCGCCAGATCGCCAGCTTCAAGGCGCGCTACAAGCTGCCTTACCCGATGGTTTATGGTGGCCAGCCCAATGCCGACGACACCAAAAAGGTGCTTGGCGATCTTGCCCCGGTGAAGGTGTGGCCAACCACCATCTTCATCGGCCGCGATGGCCGGGTGAAGGAAGTGCATATGGGCTGGGCCGGGCCAGCGACAGGCGCGCTCAGTGAGAAGGTGAAGCGCGAATTCGATGAAACGGTGACCAAACTGCTGCGCGCCAAGGCGTAAGCACAATCAATCCACAGCTGCGTGCGCTCAAGCTGGTTCAGGTGTTGGCGCGCCCCCTACCATGGCTGCGCCTGCCCTGCTAAGCACAAGGCATGAGCCTTCCTGTCCGCATTGCCCCGTCGATCCTGTCGGCAGATTTTGCACGATTGGGGGAGGAGGTTCGCGCCATCAGCGCTGCCGGGGCAGACTGGATTCATGTCGACGTGATGGACGGGCATTTCGTGCCCAACATCACCATCGGCCCCGCCGTGGTGAAGGCACTGCGCCCGCACAGCAGCCTGCCGTTCGACGTGCACCTGATGATCAGCCCGGCCGATCTGTATCTTGAGGCGTTTGCCGAGGCCGGCGCCGATATCCTGACCGTGCACCCCGAAGCCGGGCCGCACCTGCACCGCACCATCCAGCGCATCAAGGCGCTGGGCAAGAAAGCCGGCGTGTCGCTGAACCCGGCCAGCCCGGTAGAATTGGTGGAAACGGTGTTGGGTGATATCGACCTCATTCTGGTGATGAGCGTCAACCCGGGGTTCGGCGGGCAAAGCTTCATCACCAGCCAATTGAAGAAGATCGAACGGTTGCGCCGGATGATCGACGACAGCGGCCGCAGCATCCATCTGGAAGTGGACGGCGGCGTGGATGCCGGCAATGTCGCCGCTGTGGTGGCTGCCGGGGCCGATGTGCTGGTGGCGGGCACCGCCAGCTTCAAGGGCGGCGCGGCGCACTATGCCGCCAATATCGCGGCGCTGAAGGGGACTTGATGGCCAGGCCGCCCCAGCCAGCCCCCAACCAGCCGCCGCCGCAAGACGAAGACGGCAGCCTGCGGCGCGGCAGCGGCGATCGCGGCCTGTCGCTTGCGGAGCGCTTGACCGCCGAACTCACCTCACGGCTTTATGCCACGTCGCTGCACCGTTTTCGCCTGCGCGGTCGTTTTCCGCTCAAGCTGCTCGCAGCCCCGGCCGATCCGGTGCCCGGCGATCCCCACATCGGGGAGCGCATTCTGGCCGGCCGCCTGATCCACGCCGGCCACACCGCGATGACGCGGGACATCACCTTTCAGGAAGCCGGCCCGCCGCCACAATGGCGTGAATGGGCGCATGGCTGGCAATGGCTGCGCGATCTGGCCATCCTGCCCGATCGTGCTGCCGCGAGGCGCGCGGCGGAAAACCTGGTGGAGCGCTGGCTGGGCAGCTTTGGCGACTATGATGCGCTGGGCTGGCGCGCCGATGTTGCCGGCACCAGGCTGTTGATGGCGCTGGGCCATGCGCCGCTGATCCTGTCGTCCTCCAATCAGATTTATCGTTCTGCGGTGCTCTCCGCGATGGCAACCTGGGCCCGCCACCTTGATCGCGCGGCGCGGCGCGGCACCGAGGGCTTGGGCCAGGCCAAGGCGCTGTGCGGGCTGTATGCCGCCGGCACGCTGATCCCCGGCGGCGAAGCGCGTGCCAGCGCGGCGCTGGCCGGGCTCAATCAACTGATGCCAGTTCTGGTGCTGCCCGATGGCGGCATCGCCAGCCGCTCAGCCGTGGATGCGCTGACGCTGGCCGATCTGCTGCTCTTTACTGCCGGCGCGCCCGAAGCGCTGGGCAACCGCGCGCCGCCGGTGTTTGCCGATACGCTGGCCCGGCTGGCACCGGCGCTGCGCGGGCTCATGTTGGGCGATGGCCAGATCGGCGCTTGGCACGGCGGCGCGGTGATTGGTGCCGACACGCCCGACCGCCTATCACGCAAGGTGGCAACCGGCACCGAAATCCGCCGCGGCGGCCGCTGGAGCGGTTACCAACGGCTGTCGGCGGGGCGCAGCGTGGTGGTGATCGATGCCGGCCCGCCGCCCTCCGCCCGCCTGTCCAACAGCGGCCATGCCGGCACCCTGGCCTTTGAAATGAGCGATGGGGCCGAGCGGCTGATCAGCAATTGCGGCGGCGTGCGCGGCCTGCAAACGCCGCTGGCCCCGGCGCTGGCTTCGGGCCTTTCCACCACCGCCGCTCATTCGACCCTGGTGATTGCCGACACCAATTCCACGCGCATCCGCGACGATGGCACGCTGGGCACCGGGGTGGAGGAAGTGACATTGGCCCACCGCAGCAGCGCCGAAGGCCAGCTGATCGAGACCAGCCACAATGGCTATGTCCGGCGCTTTGGCCTGCTGGTGCGGCGCCGGCTGCTGCTCACCGCCGATGGCAACGAACTTGCGGGTGAAGATCTGATCGAAGCCGCGCCCGCCAGCCTGCTGCGACGCCGAGCCGAGCGCAATTTCGATGTGCGTTTTCACCTTGGGCCCGGCGTCTCGGCCACCCCCACCGCCGACGGCATGGGCGCGCTGCTCAAATCCCCATCGGGACGCATCTGGGCCTTCAAAGTGCGGCTGGAAGACGGCCAGGGGGGCAATCATCCCGGCCGGCTGGCCATCGAACCATCGGTGTGGGTGGATGCGGCCGGCGCCATCGCGCGCACGCAGCAGCTCGTGGTATTGGGAACGACCCAGAAAATGGCCGCCGATGTACACTGGAGCCTGAAGCGGGCTGGCAAATAGGGCTGACAAGAATGGGTCAAGGCGCTAGGCGAGCGCCAAGCCGTCCACCGCTCCACCGCTCCGGAAAGCCGCCATCATGACCGATCTCGTTCCCATCCGCCGCGCCCTGCTCTCCGTTTCGGACAAGGCCGGGCTGGAACCATTGGCGGCCGCCCTGGCGGCGCGCGGAGTGGAGCTGGTGTCCACCGGCGGCACCGCCGCCGCGCTGCGGGCACTGGGCCACGCGGTAACAGATGTCGCCGAATTGACCGGCAGCCCCGAAATGATGGATGGCCGCGTAAAAACACTGCACCCGCGCGTGCACGGCGGCCTGCTCGCCTTGCGCGACAACGCCGACCATGTGCAGGCGATGACCGATCACGGTATCGGCGCCATCGATCTGGCGGTGATCAACCTGTATCCGTTTGCCGCCACCGTAGCCAAGGGTGCGGCGCGCGATGACATTATCGAGAATATCGACATCGGCGGACCGGCGATGGTGCGTTCGTCGGCGAAGAACCATGATTTCGTCGCCATCCTGACCAGCCCGGATCAATATGACGATTTCATCGCCGCGCTGGGTGCAAACGCTGGCGCAACACCGCTGGCCCTGCGCCGCAAATTGGCTGCTGCTGCCTTTGCCCACACCGCAGCCTATGACGCCGCGGTTGCCAGCTGGTTTGCCTTTGCCGATCAGGGCGAGATGTTCCCGGCGGTGCTGCCCGTCGCGCTGACCCGCAAGGAAACGCTGCGGTATGGCGAAAATCCGCATCAGCAGGCCGCACTGTATCTGCCGCAGGGCAAGCCCTACGGGATCGCCGCCGCGCGCCAGCTGCAAGGCAAGGAATTGAGCTACAACAACCTCAACGACGCCGACGGCGCGCTCAATCTGATCGCCGAATGGCGCCACAGCGCCCCGGCCTGCGCCATCATCAAGCACGCCAATCCGTGCGGAGTCGCCACCGGATCGACCCTGGCTGACGCGTACGGGAAGGCGTTCCAGTGCGACCCCGTCTCGGCCTTTGGCGGTATCATCGCGGTCAACCAGCCGCTCGATGGCGCCACCGCCGAAGCCATCACCGGCATCTTCACCGAAGTGGTGATCGCGCCGGGCGCCGATGAAGACGCGCTGCGCATCTTTGCCGCCAAGAAGAACCTGCGCCTGCTGATCGCCGATCTGCCCGATCCGCGCCGCCCCGGCCTGATGCTCAAGCCGATATCGGGCGGCATGCTGGTGCAAAGCCGCGACAATGGCGCCGTGCTGCGGGACGCGTGCCAGGTCGTCACCCGGCGCAGCCCTACCGAAGCCGAATGGGCCGATCTGCTGTTTGCCTGGACCGTGGCGCGGCACGTCAAATCCAACGCCATCGTTTATGCCAACGGCGGTGCGACGGCGGGCATTGGTGCGGGCCAGATGAGCCGGCTCGATTCCACCCGTATCGCTGCAAGGAAGGCCATCGACGCCGCCGAAACCGCCGGCTGGCCGCAGGCCCGCACCATCGGTTCGTGCGTGGCCTCCGATGCGTTCTTCCCCTTTGCCGACGGCCTGATTGCTGCGGCCGAAGCCGGCGCCACCGCCATCATCCAGCCCGGCGGCTCCATCCGCGACAAGGATGTGATCGCTGCCGCCGACGAACGCGGGCTGGCGATGGTGTTCACCGGAATGCGCCACTTCCGCCATTGATCCCTACCCCTGCCCCGCAAGGAGACGCCGCCATGCTCGACCGTATCAAGACTGCCCTGGAAATCACGCTGGCGGCCGGCAACATCCCCGGCGCGGTCGCTGTGGTCGGCAACAGCGCCGGCACACTGGCGGAGGTGGCGGTCGGCACCAAGGGGCCCCAGGTCAATGGTAACGGGCCGCCGCTGGCGCAGGATGATCTGTTCCAGATCGCCTCGATGACCAAGGCCATCGCCAGCGTTGCGGTGATGCAATTGGTGGAGCAGGGCCGCATCGGGCTGGATGATGATCTGGGCGCGCTGTTGCCAGCGCTGGCCAATCGCCAAGTGCTGGAAGGCTTTGACGACGAGGGCAAGCCCGTAATGCGCCCAGCCGCCGGGCCGATCACGCTACGGCAGCTGCTCACCCACACATCGGGCTTTGGCTATGAATTCATGTCCGCCGAGCTCACCCAGTGGCGGGCGCACAATCCGGCCAAGGCGGGCTCGCTGGCCAGCCTCGATATGCCGCTGCTCGCCGATCCCGGCACGCAGTGGATTTACGGCATTTCCACCGATTGGGTGGGGCAGGTCGCGGAAAAGCTGGCGGGCATGCGGCTGGGCGATTGGCTGGCCCGCCATGTCACCGGGCCACTGCGCATGACCGATACCAGCTTTGGCTTTGACGATGCGATCAAGGCGCGGCTGACCCCGCTCACGGTGCGCACACCCGATGCGCTGGTGCCGTTCCCCATCCATTTCGGCGGCGGCGAGCACGCCGAGTATCACAGCGGCGGCGGCGGCCTGGTGGGCACGGCGCGCGATTATCTGGCGTTCTGCCGCATGATCCTGAACCACGGCAGCCTGAACGGCGCCCGCATCCTCAAGCCCGAAACCATCGCCGACATGTCCCGCAACCAGGTGGCGATGCCCGCCGGCAGGATGGTGACCAATCTGCCGGGCATGACCGGCAATATCGATCTGTTTCCCACCATGAATTGCGGCTGGGGCCTTGGTTTCCTGATCAACCCCGAGCCCGGCCCCAACGGCCGCGCCGCCGGCAGCCTCGCCTGGAGCGGCATCGCCAACAGCTATTACTGGATCGATCCCACCAACGACATCGCCGCCGTGATCATGATGCAGCATCTGCCGTTCGGCGAACAACCGGCACTGGATGTCGTGCACGCGTTCGAACGGGCGGTGTACGGGGTCTAACCCAACCGCATCCGGATCGAGGCGGCGTGGGCGGCCAGCCCTTCGACATCGGCGATGGCGGCCCCGGCCGGGCCGATGGCGGCCAACCCGCGCGGCCCGCAATCCAGGAACGTCGTGCGCTTCATGAAATCCGCCACTGAAAGCCCGGAGGCGAAGCGCGCGCGGCGTCCGGTGGGCAGCACATGGTTGGGCCCCGCCAGATAATCACCGGCGGCTTCGGGCGTGTGGCGGCCCAGGAACACCGATCCGGCATGGCGCATTTGCGCAAACAGCGCGTCGGGATCGTCCACCATCAGTTCGGCATGTTCCGGCGCGAGCGCATCAAGCAGCGGCACTGCATCGACCAACGCCGGCAGCGTGATGATCGCGCCGAAATCGCGCCACGAGGCACCGGCCACCGCCGCCGTGGACAGGGTTTCGAGCTGGCGGGCAACAGCAGCCGCAACCGCATCGGCTTCGGCCGCCGACGTGGTGATCAGGATGGATTGCGCCACCGGATCATGTTCGGCCTGGGCCAGCAGATCGGCTGCGATCCATTCGGGATTGGATTTGCCATCCGAAACGATCACCACTTCCGATGGCCCCGCCACCATGTCGATGCCGACCATACCGAACAACTGGCGCTTGGCTTCGGCCACAAAGGCGTTGCCCGGCCCGGTGATCACATCCACCCGCGGAATGTGCGCAGTGCCAAACGCCAGCGCCGCCACCGCCTGCGCGCCGCCGATACGAAACACGCGGCTCACGCCGGCAACACGGGCGGCAGCCAGCACCAGCGGGTTGATGACGCCATCCGGAGTGGGCGTCACCATGATCAGATCGCGCACGCCGGCCACCACGGCGGGAATGGCGTTCATCAGCACCGACGATGGATAGGCAGCGCGCCCGCCCGGCACATAAAGCCCAGCAGCATCCACCGGAGACCAGCGCACCCCGGTGCGCACACCGGCATCGTCCACGGCGTCATTGCCCTGCGGTTTCTGGCGCTGGTGGAAGGCGCGGATGCGGGCAGCCGCCAGATCGAGCGCGGCGCGCAATTCGGGCGTGAGGCCGGCAAGCGCGGCATCAAGATCGGCCGCGGGGATTTCCCATCCAGCCGCATCCAGATCGACACGGTCAAACTTGGCGGTCAGCTCGGCAACAGCCGCGTCGCCGCGCGCCTTCACAACCGCGATGATCGCCGCAACCGTGGCCGACACATCAGCGGAATCGTCGCGCTTGGCATCCACCAGCGCGGCAAAGGCTGCGGCAAAGCCGGGATCGGCGAAATCAAGCCGCTGCGGCATTACCAGTCTCCGGAGAATTTTCCGTCAATTCCCGCATCGCATCGATGATGGCCACCACGCGCGCATCGGTCTTGAAAGCGGCGCGGTTGGCGATCAGGCGGCTGGTCACCTCGGCGATCACCTCCACTTCCACCAGGCCGTTTTCGGCCAGCGTCTTGCCGGTGGAAACCAGATCGACAATGCGGCTCGACAGGCCAACCAGCGGCGCCAGTTCCATCGCGCCGTTCAACTTGATCACTTCGGCTTGCAAGCCCCGCGCCGCAAAGTGCCGGCGGGTGAGGCCGGGATATTTCGTCGCCACCCGCACATGGCTCAGGCGCGACAGATCGGGATCAAGGCTGGCAGGCTGCGCCACCGACAGGCGGCAATGGCCGATGCCCAGATCGACCGGCGCATAGATTTCGGAAAAATCAAACTCCATCAGCACGTCGTTGCCGGCAATGCCCAATTGCGCCGCGCCAAAGGCCACGAAGGTGGCAACATCGAAACTGCGCACCCGGATCACCCGCACATCATCGCGGCTGGTGGCAAAGGTCAACTTGCGGCTGCTCTCGTCGGTGAAATCCGGCTCCGGCACAATCCCGATGCGCGCCAGCAGCGGCAGCGCTTCTTTCAGGATGCGGCCCTTGGGCAAGGCAATGATGAGCGGCGTGATCATGATGCGGCGCGGCATAGCGCGGGCGCAGCCAAAACACCACTGCGCCCGCGCCGCACGTGCAGCGTCAAGCGCGGCCCGCCTGATAGTCGGGGCGCAGCCAGCGGATGGTGCCGGCGGCTTCTTCGGCGGCACGCGCCGCGTTCAGGGCCACCAGCCGGGCCACGATATCGGCCGCCGCCAGATCGGCGGGCCAGCCATAGGCCGCGGCCACGGCGGCATCGATGCGGCGGTGCAGTTCCAGGATGATGCTGGCCCGCGCCCGCCGTGCCGTATCGGCCTCGGCAGCGATCAGCACGGCGCCGGCGCGCAATTTTTCCACCAGATTGTACAGGCCGGTCAGGGTGATGTCCGGATGTTCGGCCTGCACGATCTTGCGGGTTGCATCGAGTTCTTCGGCCAGATCGGCAATGGCGGCGCGCTGGTCGGGGGTGGGGTTGGGGAAAGGGAAAGGGTCGAATATCTGCGATTTGGTATATCGAGGGCGATCTTCGAGTGTCCCGCCCATGCCATTCGACCATCGAATGTGGATGTGCGACGATAACACGCCAACATGAAATGCGTCGTCGGACGCAATGGCGATAAGCATATTGTCCGGCAATATGCTGGCATCCAGAAACTGAAACACCCGATGTTTGGCCGTCTCAACGGTGACGATGTAACGCTCCAGGCCAGACAGCGCCGGGCGGAGGTCACGGCGCGGTTCGCCGAAAATCCACCAGTTGTCGCGATAGGTGGCGCGGCGGTTCGCGTCTCGCTCCGGTTTAACGGTTGCATGCAAATGCTGCCACACTTCAGGAAATCGCTGCCGCACCTCGGCTTCGGCAAGGCCGAACAGATCGATCACCATCGCGCCGCGCCCATTGCCCATCAGATCACGCCCGTTGCGATAGGAACGGATATGCTGATCAAGGCCGGGCCGGCTGCCCAGTCCCAATGTGACGGCATCGGCAGGCGTAACGATAAACCCCGCGCCGTGCAGCTTGACCCCCGGTGATGCCATAACGGTGTTGGCGCGCAGCGGTCTGGCGCTGGTCACGTCTGCACCCACGGTCAAATCGGCGTTGATCCGCCCCTTTGCCGTTGCTGTCAGCAGTTCGGGCGCATCGGTATCAAGCGCAGCTTCCTGCAGCACTTCGATCAATTGCCCATCGTCGCTGCCAGCATCCGCCACCGTCATCGCGATCCGCACCGCCGCACTGTCACGCGTCGCCTTGGTCCACGGATGATCGGCAATCGCCATCACCAATGCAATCGGCGGGGTGCCGGCCAGCCGTGCCTCGATCACGCGGCGGCTGAAGGTTTGGGTGATCGAATTGGTGGTGACAAAACCGAAACGCCGCAGCCGCGCGCCGGGTAGTGTCAACGCCCACGCCGCCCGAACCCACCATTGCATGCTAAATCCGCCGATGGCGGCACGTGGGGATTGGCCTTCCACAGCGCCTCGGCATAATCGCTGCCCAGCTTGTCACGCAAATCCTTGCCACCGATAAACGGCGGGTTGCCCACGATGAAATCCGCATCCGGCCACAACGCAGCACGCGGGTTGGCGAAATCCACTTCGCCCACATCGGTGCGCGCCAGCACGGCATCATAGCCGCCGGGGCGGCCGAAATTGATCGCGTCGGTGCGTTCAAGCACCGGTTCCGGCACGGCCGCCGGATCATTGGCGATGCGCCAGCGCAGCCAGCCGATCCACAGCACCAGCTCGGCAATCACCGCCGCGCGCGGATTGAGTTCGAGCCCCAGAAATTGTTTCGGTACGATGCCGGGGATGGCCGGCGAGCCAAGTTCGGCCAGCAAGGTGAGCACTTCGCCTTCCAGCCGCAGCAGCAATTCCATCGCGACATACAAGAAATTGCCGGTGCCGCAGGCGGGATCAAGAATGCGCAGCGCCTTGAGCCGGGCATGGAAGGCCGCAACCGGCGCGGCATCGGGCGCCGCTGCCTGCACAGCCGCCCATTCGGCCCGCAGCGGTTCCATGATGGTGGCTTCCACCAGCCGTTCGACATAGCGGCGCGGCGTGTAATGCGCGCCCAGCTTGGCACGTTCTTGCGGGGTGAGCGCCTGTTCGAGCAGCGTGCCGAAAATGGCCGGTTCCACCCGGTTCCATTGTTTGGCCGCAGCATCGACGAGCTTGCTGATCTCGTTGCGCCCCAGCGCATACACCTCAGGATGTTCGAACAACCCGCCGTTGAAATAGCTGATGTCGCAGCCCAGCGCGAGGCAGTAACGTTCCCCGCCGCGCCGCGCCATCAGGCCCCAAAGTTCAGCGAGGCCCAGCGTAAAGCGCTTGGTATCGGCCGGTACATCGGCAGCAGCATCGCCGTCCGCATCGCCGGGCGGCAGGCAGGCGGCGAGAAAATTCTGGAAGGATTTGGCCGGCAGCAGGCCCACATCTTCGGCAAACATGCAGAACAGGATGCGCATCAGATACAAGGCCGTGCCTTCGATCACGCGCGATTTGTCGGCCGGGCTGGCCAGCCTTGTGCGGTGCCGCTGATCCGCCTCCAGGGTCTTGCTGACGTCTGCCAGCCGCCAACTGACATCGCGGGTGACGGCGACGGCTTGCAGCCGCGGATCGATGCTGCGCGGGTCGGTCCAGATGGCGTGGAACAGCGCCTGCACCGCCGGATCGCGCAGTTGCAACAGGCCAATGCGAAAGCCCTGACGATTGGGAAACGGGCCATAATCCTTGCCCATGCCCGACCAATCGAAATAGATATCAAACGCCCGGCCGACATCGCAGACGATCAGGAACGGCGGCCAGCCTTCGCTGGCGGGCAGCGCGCGGGCATAGGCTTCGGCCTGCACCCGCGCATCGCGCATCAGGGCATCGTAACGCGGCCCGGCAGGCTGCGCCGGACCGGCCTCCAGCCCGGCAGCGGCCAGCAGATCGGGCGTGGCCTTGGCGGCAAGGCGCGATTGCTTGGCCTCCAGTACAAAGTGCCGGGGTTTGTAGAGATCGATGCGGCCGGTGCCGGCGGGTTCCCCGGCTTCGGAGCGGCGGACGAAGGCTTC
>NZ_JBDNFM010000005.1:0-5492 GCF_041689835.1 Sandarakinorhabdus sp. | reverse complement strand
TTCAGCTCCGGTGTCAATTCCGCAGCCAGAAACGCCCGCACCTCATCGCGAAATGCCAGATCGTCTGCGCTCCACGCCAGTTGCATCGCCGTTCTCCCTGCATGCAGTCTGGCCCGCCCGGCTGTGCAGCGAAACCGGCGCTTTTGGGGAGGCGATCAGAACGCTGCTGGCACTTGCGCATCCTTTAGCGCCACGCCCAGCCGCGCCGCAACGGCCGGCGCAATCGCGCGCATGTCGATCACGCCAAGATCGCGGCCCGCGGCAAGGCCGGGGCCGTTGGCGATCAGGCTGGCGCGCATGGCCGGCACATCGGGGAAATAGCCGTGCATGCCCTTGGCTCCGGCCGGTTCGCCCTGCTCCCCGGCAAGGCGATTGCCCATCAGCCAGCCCGGCTTGCAGTTCACCCAGAACGCCGCTTCGTCGCTGCCGCCAGCCGCTGCGATGGCGGCAGCGTCTAGCACGCGGTCGATGCCGGCAGCCGGATCGGCGGCCACCTGCGCCAGCACGGCGGCAACGCGGTCCTGCAAGGCGGCATCATCGGGCCGCGCCAGCTTGATCGCGGCACTGCCGCCCGCCAGCCACGGCATCGCATCCCAACTGGCAATGCCGCTGCCATCTTGCGTCAGCCGGATCAGCCCGGCCTTGATGAACGGCACGAACAAATTGCTGGTGCGGCTGGTGGGCGCAAAGCCGTGATCCGATACCACGACCACCGTGGCCCCCGGATTGGCAGCGCGCGCCGCAGCCACCAGCCGGCCCACGGCGGCATCGATGCGCACCAGCACGGCGCGGGCGGCGGCGGAATCCGGGCCGGCTTCGTGCTGTTCATGATCGAACGCGGTCAGATACACGGTGGCGAAATCGGGCTTTTCCCGGCGCATCAGGGCGGCGGCGTGAGCGGCGCGGGCTTCGTCGGCATCGATGCCTTCATCCTTGCCGGGCGGATAGGCGCCGGCTTCGGCAACCAGCGATGCGGGCAAGCCCGGCGTCGCCAGTGCCGCAACCAATTTGTCGTCGTCCGGCATGCCGGTGCGCCAGATCTGCGGCAGGTTGGCGGCGAGGCCTGCCAGGCCAACACTGATCGGCCAATGCACGTTCACCACCTTGCGCCCGGCCGCCACGCTGGCTTGCCACAGGGTTTGCGCCTTGAAATCGCTGGCATACCAATACCAGCCGTTATCGTTGCGGCGCTGCGGATCAAAGGTG
The DNA here is from genome assembly GCF_041689835.1 of Sandarakinorhabdus sp. Lineage (GTDB taxonomy): Bacteria > Pseudomonadota > Alphaproteobacteria > Sphingomonadales > Sphingomonadaceae > Sandarakinorhabdus. Next base: position 4,286 of record NZ_JBDNFM010000005.1, on the reverse strand, counting down.
AGGTTGCTGGCAATGCCGTGCCGGCGCGGCGCTGCCCCGGTGAGCAACGTGGCGTGGCTGGGATAGGTGACGGTGGGCAGCACGCCGGTCACCGCCGCGCTCACGCCGCCAACCGCCAGCCCGCGCAGGGCCGGCAATTCCAGGCCGTTGCTGCGGCTTTGCCATTCCACCGGGCGCAGGCCATCGATTGAAATCATCAGCACCGGCGCTGCCTTGGCTGACGTCTGGGCAGCCGCCTGCATGGCAAGCAGGGCAATGGTGAAGGCGAAGGCGAAGGCGGGGGCGGGGGCGCGTTTCATGCCACTGCCATGCCGCAGCGATGTTGCAGGCGTGTGACCTATTCCCAGTCGCGCACGCGCAGGCCGGCTTCGAACATGCCGCGTGCGCGCAACCTGGGCCCAAGAAAGCTGTAGAAAAACCAGTCCTTCACCAGATAGGGCGTCAACGCATAGGTGAGGCGCTCCACCAGATTCCAGCGCACATGGCCCTTCACCTGGCGGCGCGGTGCGGGCCAGCACACATGATCGGCGGCATGGCTGAGCCTGCCGTGTTTCAGCACGCGGTGAACAAGTTCGTGATCATACAGCACGAACGGCCAGTCATTGCTTTTCGGCCCGCCGCAGGCCAGCAGCGGCGCGATGCGAAACGCCTGGCCAAAGGTGCCGGTGTGGCCCTGGCCGCTGAGCAGGCTGGCGGTAAGCGCCATGCGTTGGCGGATGATGCGGTTTTTCCAGCTGTCAAACGGCCCATAGATATCGAAGGCCTGCACGCCAACGACGCGCGGGTCGCTGCCCAGCAGTTCATCGGCGCGGCTGATATACTGCGGCGGATAAAAAGTGTCGGCATCCCAGAACGCGATGTTTTGTGCGCCCATTTCCTGCGCAATTTCCAGCCCGCGGCGCAGCGCAAATGTGTGGCCCTGGTTGGTTTCGGCCACCAATATGGCGCGCGGGTTGCCGGCAATCGCCTCGGCCACGATCGCAGCGCTGGCATCGGTGGAGGCATTGTCCACGCACACCAGCAAAATATCGTCCCTGTTCTGCGCCAACGCAGCTTGCACGGTGGGGGCGATGAACTTTGCCTCGTTGTAAAAGGCGATGACGATAACCCATTTGGGGGCAAATGCTGCGGCCATGCGCCGTGCTTTAAAGCTGCTGCGCTTGACCGGCAAGCGCTGCGCCCGCACGCTGGCGGGTGATGCTGGCAAACACCGATCTGGCGCGGCTGGTGATGCCGCTGGCCATCGGCCTGCTCATCGGGTTGGAACGCGGCTGGCAGCAGCGTGATGCCCGGCCGGGCAGCCGTGTGGCAGGCCTGCGCACCTTTGGCCTGTTCGGGCTGATCGGCGGGCTGGCGGGGTTTGTCGCGGGCATGGCAGGCGGCCAGGGCATTGGCGGTGGCAGTGATGGGGGCTGGGCGGTATCGGCGGTGTTGCTGCTGGCCGGCTGCGCGCTGGTGATCATCGGTTATCGCCGCGACTCCAGCCCCAGCGCCACCACCGAAGCGGCCGCGCTGGTCACGCTGGGCTTGGGCTGGCTGGCCGGCCACAGCCAGCCGGTGCCGGCGCTGGCGCTGGCGGTGGTCACGGCGTTCCTGCTGTCGCAGCGAGCGCGGCTGCACGCCTGGATCGATGGGCTGAACGAGGCGGATTTTCACGCCGTCGTGCTGTTTGCGGTTATCGCCGGCGCGCTGTGGCCGGTGCTGCCCGATCGCGCCATGGGGCCGATGAACGCGTGGAATCCGCGCGAATTGTGGCTGGTGGTGGTGGTGGTGTGCGCAATCGGCTTTGCCGGTTATGTGCTGGGCCGGCAGCTGGGGCCAAAGCGCGGCGTGCTGGCAATGGCGGCGGTGGGTGCGATCTACAGCAGCACGGCCGTCACCGCATCCCTGGCGCAGCGCATCAAGTCAGAAACTGAGGCCCGCCCACGCCTGGCCGCCGGCATCGCCATCGCATCGCTGGTGATGTTCGTGCGCACCGGGCTGCTGGTGGGCGTGCTGGTGCCGTTTGCCTTCATTGGCTTTGCGCGGGTGGTGGCGCCGGCGGCGCTGCTGGCGTTGCTGCTGGCATGGCTGCTCGCCCGCCGGGCCGCAGTGGCCCCGGCCGGAAAGGCACCAACCGGCAATCCGATTGCGCTGTTGCCGGCGCTGGGCTTTGCGGTGCTGGTGGCGTTGGTGCAACTGGTGGTTACCTGGATGCAGCAGCGGTACGGCGGCAGCGGCGTCGCGGTCACGCTGGCGCTGGCCGGAGCCATGGATGTGGATGCTGCCATCGTCGCCCTGCGCGGCATCCCAAGCGGCGGTATCGCGCCGCAATTGGCCGGGGCCATCCTGGCGCTGCCGGTGCTGCTCAATACACTGCTCAAGGCGGGGGTGACGCTGGCCATGGCCGGCCGCGCAGGCTGGCACGGCGCGTGGCCGCTGCTGGCGGCGGCCGCGGCGATGTTGGCGGGCTTTGGGCTGGCGGGCTTTGGGGGGGCGGCGCCAACGCTGCTGCCCTGATCGCCGATTGCGCAATTGATGAGCGCGGCGGGTTGATTGGCATGCGGCATGTCATTAGGGGAAAGGCTCATGGCGCGTGAACCCTCCCACCTGGCTCAAAGGTCAGCCACGCCAGACGGCGTCCACCCGTTTCCGCACGATCACCTGCTGGGTATCGCCCACCTCAAGCCGTGGGAAATCACCTTCCTGCTCGATGAAGCCGAACAATGGGTGGAGATGAACCGGGCTGGTGTCGTGCAGGGGGCCGCCAAGCGTGATGAACGCCTCAAGGGCCTCACCCAGATCAACGCCTTCTTCGAAAATTCCACCCGCACGCTGCTCAGCTTTGAAATTGCCGGCAAGCGGCTCGGGGCAGACGTGGTCAATCTGGGCGTGTCCGGCTCCAGCCTGAAAAAGGGCGAGACGCTGCTGGATACCGCGCTCACGCTGAATGCCATGCACCCGGACATGATCGTGATCCGCCACGGATCGTCGGGCGCGGTGCAGCTGATTTCGGAAAAGGTCGATTGCCCGGTGCTCAATGCCGGCGATGGCCGCCACGAACACCCCACCCAGGCGCTGCTTGATGCGCTCACCATCCGCCGCCGCAAGGGGCGTATCGCCGGGCTTCGCGTGGCGATCTGCGGCGATATCCTGCACAGCCGCGTTGCCCGCTCCAATTTCCAGCTGCTGGCCTCGCTGGGTGCCGAAGTGCGCGCTGTCGCCCCGCCCACGCTGCTGCCCGACGGGCTTGATGGCTATGCCGTGCAAAGCTTTACCGACATGGACAAGGGCCTTGCCGGCGCCGACGTGGTGATGATGCTGCGCCTGCAAACCGAGCGGATGGAAGGCGCCTATGTGCCGTCGCCGCGCGAATATTTCCGTTTTTACGGCCTCACCGAAGCCCGGCTGGCCCAGGCTGCGCCCGATGTGCTGGTGATGCACCCCGGCCCGATGAACCGCGGCGTGGAAATCGACGGCGCCATTGCCGACGATATCGCCCGCAGCGCAGTTACCGAACAGGTGGAAATGGGTGTCGCGGTGCGCATGGCGTGCCTGGATGTGCTCACCCGCCGTCGGCGCGGGATTGAGGGCTGGGCATGATGACCAGTGCGCCCATCGCCATCACCGGCGGCCGCGTCATCTGCCCGGCCACCGGGCAAGACGGCATCGCCACCATCCTGCTGAAAGACCGCAAGGTTGCCGGCATCGGCCAAGTGGATCCGCCGTCTGACGCAACGGTGATCGATGCGCGCGGCTTGGTGGTGGCGCCGGGGATCATCGATGCCGGCGTGTTCAAGGCCGATACGGCTGCCGCCAACGCCGGCGGCATCACCCGCATGGTGCTGATGCCCGATCAATCGCCGCCATTGGATGAACCGGCGCTGGTGGCCTATGCGCAAGGATCGGGCAAACCCGATGTGTGGGTTCACCCGCTCGCTGCTGCCACGCGCGGGCTGCGCGGCGAAGAGCTTGCCGAAATCGGGTTGGCACAGGCAGCGGGCGCGGTGGGTGTTGCCACCGGCCGCCGCGCCATCGCCGATGCGCGCGTCATGCACCGCCTGCTCGCATATGCCGGCGCTTTTGGTCTGACGGTGGTGAGCCATGCCGAAGACGCCGCGCTTACCGCCGGTGCCGTCGCCACGGCCGGCGAATATGCCACCCGGCTGGGCCTTGCCGCCGCGCCGGCCTTTGCCGAAGCGCTGGCCATCAGCCGCGATTGCCGCCTGGCCGAAGCGACCGGCGCGGCGCTGCATATCCGCCAGGTGACCACCGCCGAAGGCATCGCCGCCGTTGCCGCCGCCCGT
>NZ_JBDNFM010000004.1:0-5669 GCF_041689835.1 Sandarakinorhabdus sp. | reverse complement strand
CCAGCCCAAGGGTCAGGGTCGTCAGCCGGCTGCTGCCGACATTGGGGTCAGCCAAACTGGCGGCGGTCCTGGTGACCGTGATCGCTTCTCCGGCCACCATGCCGGTGAGGCTGATGTTGGCCGCAGCGAGGCCGATGGCCGCCAGACCGTCGTAAACCTTGTCAACGCTGCCAACCAAAGCCAGGCTCAGAGCGCGCGGCGTGATGCTGGCGGGTAAACCTCCGCCGGCCAGCAGGACGAAGCGATAGCCCAACACCGGTTTGCCCAAGCTGTCGGCCACGCTGTAGGTCAAATCTGGCAGCAACAAGGTGGCGGCAAGCACGTCCGACCTGTCAAAGCGCACAGGTCCCGTCGAGAGGACCGCGACGTCGCCATTGACGGTGCCGGCAAAGCCGATCTCGAAATCGACCAAACTGGCGGTATCAGTGCCGTCATAAACCTTGATGATAGGTCGGCCACTGAGGAGCGCCAATGTCGGGGCAATCGAAAAGAGCAGGCCGTTGCCAGCAGGCAGCATTTCGGGCGGGGGCGCATCGCCCCGCGCCTGAGCCAGCGAAATGTCATAATGACGAAAATCATACGCAAGCGCGCCCAAGCGGTCACCCGACTGAACCGAAAACGGATCCGGATTGCCGCTCCAGATCAGCCAGCGCGATTGGCCGGGATCCAGTGGCAGGCTGGCCAGAGACTCGTTGGCAAAGCCGGCGCTGCCCCCAAGCCCGATGGCAAAGTCGGCGGGGCCTGGGACCCCGCTCAATCCGGACGTGCTGATCTGCGCGCCGGCACCTAGCATCAAGCGTCCGTTCGCCAGAGTCTTGAAGCTGCCCAACCGATTAATGTTGCCCACCACCCCGTTGAACAAGAGATTACCCTCTGCGTTGACAGAGAATTTTGTGTTCAGTTGCCCGCCCGCCGCGTCGATAGCCGACGTCACGGTCCAGTCGAATGGACCAACCAACTGGATCTCGCCGTAGCTCGAAACTGTGATCGGGTTGGACAGCGTGGCCGGTGCGCTCGCTTCCACCCGCAGTATTCCGCCGTCCATCAAGATTGGTGCATTGGCAACCGCTGCGGTGTCGCCGGCGACGAGGATCCCACCGAAGAGATTCAACTGAGCGATCTGGTTGCTGCTGCCGCCAAGTCGCAACAGGCCTGCCCCGCTCTTGCTCAGCACGTTTGCAGCCACCGGGCCCATGATCGTGCCGGTGCCACTGATCTGCAAACTGACCGAAGCCGATGGCAGCGTTATGGCGCCTGCAATCAGTTGCCGAGACTGGATACTGAGGGACGGCACAACCGATCTCAGGCCAAAGTACACCTCATCAAGGCCGCTAAACGCCGGATTCTGGAAAGCCTGAAAGCTTAGCGTCGAGGTCGAGGAGGTGGCGGTTATATCCGCTGTGTAGACAGTCCACGCGTTGGGCCCCAGTCCGATGTTCTGGCTGAACAGGGACGCGCCATTGAACAGGGCCGACGCCGAGGCCTGCCCTGCACTGGCATTGTCGCCCGGGTTGAAGGCGAACGACAGCCGGTAGTTCGCGCCAAGCGTGGTGTTGAACACTTGGCTGAGGGTGCACGAGGTGAAAAGGCACCCGGTACTTGCAAAGCTGGTGCCGTTGAAGGGCCCGAGATCAAAATGGGTCGCGCCGTCAACAAACCAGGCGAAACTCCGCCCCGAGTTTTCATTATTCCAGCCCGACAGATCACCGGAATCAAATCCGCCGTTTACGAGCAGATTGGGACCAGATAGCCCCGTGGTTGCCGCAGCTGTCACAGGCCCCTGGATCAGCAGAGTGCCGTCCGTTTGGAAGGTGGCGGGCCCGGTCAGTTCCACATTGCCGGTGAGCCTGATGCTACTGGCGGCCAAGCCTTGCGCCTGAACGCTGCCGCTGACTGCAATCCGTCCGCCGGGCCCGGCATCGAGCACGACCTGGCCGAACCGCACGCCGACGCTTTGCGCCATGACCATGCCGCTGGTGTTGATGACGGCGCCAACCGCATCGGCGGCGGCGCGTCCGGTCATCACGATTGTGCCGCCCGCTGCCGAAAGGGTGCCGGTATTGAACACACCGCCAGAATTAGGCCCTGACGGCAGGCCCTCGGCGATGGCAAAAAAGATCAACCGGTCGCCAGAAAAGTCCAGCGTGAAGGCGGTGCCGCTGCCTAGCACTACCTTGTTCAGATCGGCGGAGATGAGAGCATGGCCATCCGTCGCCGCCGCGCCGCTGATGAAGCTTTGGCCATTTTCTACCCGGGTGCCGGCCAGCACGGCATAGCCAGTATTGGTGCTGGCGTTGACAGTGATCCGGCCGTGGTTGGCGATGCTGGCGTTGGTAACGCCAGTGATGGCGATGCGGCTGGCTGCATTCATGAAATCGGTAGTGTTGATGCTGCCAGTCGACGCCAGAAAACCGGAGGTGGTGACGCTGCCGGTAGGACTCACGTAAACGCCGTTGGAATTGAGGATCCAAACCTTGCCGTTGGCGGTGATCGCGCCGTCAATCACCGTGGCCGGGCCACCGGCCACAACACGGTTGAGCGTGATTGCACTGGCATTGGGTTGGCTGAAGGCCAACGTTTTTCCTGACTCGACGGAAAACTGCTGCCAGTCCAGCACGGCCCGCGAGCTGGTTTGGGTGATGGTGGTGGTGAACCCGTCGGGACTGACAACAAAATTGCTGATTGTGCCGGCCTGAACGACAAAGGGCGTGGCGACCGCTTGTGCGTTGGCACCGACGGCCGACAGGCTGCCCATGATCAGCGCCATCGGCGCGGCTGCCGCCAGCACGGAAGATCGGATAAGGCGGGCGGAACGGGTTGGGAGGATGAAAGACATGGCCGTTTTCCCTTTCAGAACAACAGGGTGGCGGAAAAATTGATACGCTCGCGCAGCGCCGTGGCGGAAAACAGGGTGCGCCGCGCACCTGCAACATGGGCATCAATGGCAAGCCGCTTGAAGGCCAGCGCCCGCAAACCGATCCCCAAGGAGGCCAAGCGGTTGGTGCTGCCCTGCTGCCCCGCAAGCGGGTTCATCGTCGTCACCGCCATGTCGCCGAAGGCATAAAGCTGCATGCCGTCCCACCGGCCCTGGACCGACAGGCGGGGCAACGCAAAACGAAATTCGGCAAGGCCGCCCAATCCCTTGTCGCCGATGATGCTTGACGGGTCATAACCACGGCCGATGAGGCTGCCGCCAAACGCGAGCCGTTCGCCCGCCAGCAGCAGCTGGCCGCTGTATTGGCCTTGCAGCACAAACGCCGCGCTCAGCTTGCCAGCCAGTGGCTGGTTGCGCTGCAACAGCAGGGTAAGCTTCGAGAATTCGGGCGAGAACCCTGCCACCGACGGCAACGGGGTGGTGCGGTCGTTGGCGTCAACCATCATCAAGCCCCGCGCCACACCGAGGCGCAGGTTCATGTCCCCGCCAAGCCAGCCGACTTGCCGCCACGCCAAGGCCACATCGGCAACGCTGTTGCGGTCGTTCGTGATGGGTTCGCCCAGCGCCGAGACTCGGCTGCGGTTGACGCTGATCCCCGCGTCGAAAAACACAGCGTTGGCCCGGGTGCGCAAAATAGGCACGCGCGCCCTGATGCTGCCCGACCCGGAGCGGCTGCGTATGCCAAGTTGGGCGACCTCACCCCCTGGCAAAGCCTGGGCGAGCACCAGACCAACTGCGACGACCGCACCGCGGCGGCCGACCGGCGTGGCATAACGGACGGTGAAAACCTGCAGTTCGTCCAGCGTCTCGCCGGCTCCGGTCAGGGACAAATCGGCGGCGCCAGGAAAGCCGAACGGCTGTGACACGGTGGTACCCATTGCCACGGTGAACGGCCCGACGACATCGGACGCGAAGTTTGAGACCGCCAGGTAGGATTGTGTTGGCTTGCGTTCAAGCTTGAGCAGGAGGTCGCTGCTCGCGGGGGCAATGCCCGGTTTGAGCACGCTGCTGGCCCGGATGCCGGGCATGTCGTTGAGCAGCAACAGCGGCGATTCCAGATCCACAAGCCGCACGGGCCGGCGCGTGGTCACCGGGCCAATCAGCGCCCGGCCAACGTTCGACGTGCTGGCATTTGGCCCGTCGACGAACACCTCGGCAATGAAGCCTTCGAGCACCTGCACATCCAGCGTTTCGTCACGCACGACCTGCGGCGGCACCAGCACACGGGTAAGAAAATGGCCGCGCGCACGGTACAGACCTTCAAGCCGCTCGGCGGCACGGCGCAGATCGTCGAGCAGGATCTTGCGACCTTCCAGTGGGGCAAAGATGCCCGCAAGCTCGGTATCGCTGAACACGGTGGCACCCGTGACCCGGATGCGGCTCACCGAAAATTCGATCTCGTCAACGGCCCGCGGCACGGCCGACCGCTCAGGCGTCAGCAGATTGAGGTCGTAGGTCCGATCGGGCAGCGGCAGGGGCAACACGCGCTGGCGCGAAATGTCGGCCTGCGGCGGCAGCGGCGGGAGGGGAACGATCTGGGCCGCGGCGACTTCCGCCCACAGCACAAACAGCGCCAACGAGCAGGCGGCCGGGATACGGGCGCTCCGCCGCTGTGCCGGGGATGCGTCACTTGTCATCCATCACCACCATCGTTGTGCGTTTGCCGGCCACGATCCGGTCGAGGTGGAAGCGGGCCAGCGGATCGTCCGGGAAGCGGTCAACCAGCGCTTCAAAGCGTGGTTGGGCATCCTGCTGTTCGGCCAGCAGCAGGGCATAAGCACTGTCATAATCACCGATCAAGGCGGGGTCATCGTGATCCGCAACCGGCACGTACAGGCCGGTCGCAGTCAGCTTGCCCTTCAGCAGGATATCACCGATCTTGCGGAAGCGGCGCTCCGGACAGGAATCGACGATTGATTGGGTGCAGCAGACGCGCGTGCCAAAATATTTGTTCGCCCCCTCAGTGCGGGCCGCCGTGTTGACGGTGTCCCCCAGCGCGGTGAAGTCCATGCGCGATTGCGATCCGAAATTGCCGATCACCGCCTCCCCGCAGTGGACGCCGATCCGTGTCACCCCCATCAGCACGCCCTGCGCGTTGGCATCACGGCGGAATTGCTCGGCGTAGGAATCCACCTCAAGCGCGCATTTGACCGCCCGATCGGCATGATCTGGCTGGGTCACGGGGGCGTTGAACACGGTCATAATGGCATCGCCGATAAACTTGTCGATCGTGCCCTCGTGGCGCATGATGATCTTGCAGGCACCGTCCAGATAGCCGTTCAGCAGATCGGACAGGGCTTCGGGTTCCAGCTGTTCCGACAAGGTGGTGAAACCGGCTATATCGGTAAAAATAAAGCTGGCATTGCGCCGCCGCCCTGAAACGGCGGCGCTCTCCGGATTGCGGATCAACTCTTCAACCACCGCCGGTGCCACATAGCGCGAGAATGTGCGCTGGATGAATTCACGCTGCTGGCGTTCACCGCGGCCAATCAGCAGGTCCATCATCCACATGGCGAGCGCGATCGCCAGACTGGGGCCAAGCAGCGGCAGCATCGGCAGGCCATAGCCAAAACCGATGATTGCACCTGCCCACCAGGCCAGCAGCAGCAGCCCACCCAGCGCCAAGTTGATACCAATCCCCCGCCGCAACAGACTGATGCCCACGCCGGCCAGCGCAAACAGTGCCGAAACGCCAAACAGCAACGCGGGCGGCACGCCTGGCGCCGCCCGGCCT
>NZ_JBDNFM010000003.1:0-7616 GCF_041689835.1 Sandarakinorhabdus sp. | reverse complement strand
GTGCTGCAAGCCTACCTCGACATGGGCAAGGCGCAGGATTTCGCCGGTTTCGAAGCCGTATTGAAACGCGTGCAAATCCCCAGCTTCAATATCGTCTATGCCGACAGGGCGGGCCATGTGTTCCACATCAGCAACGGCATCCTGCCCAAACACAAAACCGGCGGAACCCACGCCTTTTGGTCGGGCCTGGTGACCGGCAATCGCGCCGACCTGATCTCCACCGAGATCGAGCCCTATGAAAGCCTGCCAAAGGCGCTGGATCCGCCCGGCGGCTTTGTGCAAAATGCCAACGACACGCCGTGGGTCAACACCATCCCGCGCATGCTGGGTCCCGCCGATTACCCCGCCCACGTCGCCCCGCTGACACCGACATCCTTGCGCGCCCAGATGTCGGCCCGGCTGCTGATGGGCAATGACAAGCTCAGCTTTGCCGAGTTTCAGCGCCGCAAGCTTACGACCACCAGCTTGATGGCTGAACGCATGAAGGGCCCGCTGCTCGCCGCCACCGCGAGCAGCCCTGACTCGGAAATTGCCGCCGCCCGCGACTTGTTGACGGGATGGGACAATCGGTTTGAACAGGATAGCCGCGCCGCCATCCTGTTCGAAGAATGGGCTACACGCTTCACCGGCAATCAAGGCAATTTCGCGCAGCCATGGACGCTGGACGATCCGGTGAACACGCCATCCGGCATCAGGGACGGCGCCGCCGCCACCGCCATGCTGAAATCCGCTGCGCAGGCCGTGATCGCCCGCCACGGCCGCCTTGATCCCAGATATGGGGACGTGTCCCGCTTCGGCGCCGGCGAAAACATCTCCTTCCCCGGCCATGGCGGCGAAGGCGGCCTTGGCCTGTTCCGCACCATCAGTTGGGGGCCGTGGCAGGGTGACAAGCGTGCGCCAGAAGTAGGCGAAACCTGGGTTAACCTGATCGAATTTTCCACGCCCATGCGCGCCGTTGCTACCATGAGCTATGGCAACAGCAGCCAGCCCGGTTCGCCGCACCGCAGTGACCAGCTGGAGTTGATCAGCGAGAAGCGGTTTCGGTCGTTGTGGCTGACGCGAGGCGAGGTGGAGCGGAATTTGGAGAAGCGGGAGGATTATTGAGGGCGCGGTAAGCGCTTGGAGGCGCGGCCGGCGGCGGAGCCGCCGAGTCCGCTGGGGGCGTGAAATGAAGGAAGGCAGGAAAGAGCGCGGCGGAGCCGCGCCGTCAGACGAACAGAAAAAAGGGCGGCCTGTTGGGGCCGCCCTTTTCCGTTCGCTGGCCGATCTTGCCGGAGTCGGCGTCTTACGCTGCGCGTTAGACACTCGCCCGGCTGCGATTAGAACTTCACGCGCGCGCCGAGGCGGATTGCCCACAGCGAGCCGTTCAGGTTTACGCCCTGCGTCGGCGCCGCAAATGTGGTGCCGGTGCGGTTAGCGAACTGATAGGCCGTGCAGGCCGGGGTGGAGCAGGTCACGTTGACCAGCGTGCCGTAGCCCGGGAAGGCGACCTGGCGGATGACGCCCCAATCCTTGTTGAGCAGGTTGAGGACGTTTTCAAAGTCGGCGCTCAGCTCGACCTTGCCGCCAAAGACGAACGGCACTTCCTGACGGAGCGCGAGGTCGAGACGGTTGTAGCGCGGGGTCTTGCCGATGTTCTTCGGCGCAATCCCACCCTGATAACGGTTCAGTTCCGAATTCTGCACAAAGGTCTGGAACCCGGCAAAATCGAAGCCCGGCGCATAAACAACCCGCGCATCTGCCGTGGCCGAGCTGACGTTCGGCACGTACATCAGATAACGGTTGTTGGTGCCCGTCGTGCCGAACACGTTCGAACGCAAATTGCCCGACGCCTGATCAGCAAAGGTGTAGCTGAAACGCTGGCCAGCCTGGCTGTTGAAAAACAGCTCGATGCGGGTGTTGTTGTCGCCGAACAGATTGAAATCATAGCCGGCAGTCAGGCGATAGGTGTCGTCGCGCTGATAGCTGGAGATGCCGTAGGCCGCGTTGTTCGGATCGATGCCGGCAGCGGCGTTGACATAGTTGGAGAACGCCACCGACGACGTGCCGTTGTTGGCATCGCGCGAACGCTGGAAGGTATAGCTGCCGCCGAGGCGGAAGCCGCTCGACCACCGCTTGTCGAAACGGGTCACCACGTTCCAGCTGTAGCCGTCATCCACATTGTTCAGGAAGATGTCGGTGTTTGTCGTGGCGGCCTGGCCCGGCAGCGCCTGATAGCGGATGCGGCCATCCGGCAACGTGCCCAGCGGCACCGAGCGCAGATCGGTCCAGTTGGACGCATCGCGGGCGCGGCTCCACACCACATCGAGGCCCAGTCGCCATTCGTCACCCAAATCGCCGAGATCGGCGAGATAGTCGAGCGAGCCCGACACACGGAAGGTCGCCGGGATGCGGTAGGTCGGATCAAGCGCGTTGGCGGGCGAATTGGCAGTACCGGTGGTGCGCACGGCGTCGACCAGCGATTGCGGCACGCCCGTGCCGCCAGAAACGTTGTTCAGCGTCGCGGCACCGATGCTGGCAACTTGCGCCGGCGTCAGACCCGTGAGGCCCGATATGGTGAAACTGCCATCGGCAGCGCGCCGCACCTGCACACGTCCGAGCGTCGGGCCGGGGTTTGAATAGTTGTTCGAAATCCACACGTTCGGGTTGCCGCCGCCGAAGATGCCAGCCGAACCGCGCAATTGCAGGCGATCCGAAACCTTCCAGTTCAGGCCAAGGCGCGGCTGAAACAGGCCGCGGCCATTGAGCGTTGCGTTGTTCGGGATGCCGAAGCGGCTGAGGAACGCATCGTTGAAAAACGGCGTGTCGGGCGTGTCGAACAGATCATAGCGCACGCCGGCGATCGCGGTGACGTTTTCACCCAGATCGATGGTGTCCTGGATGCCGAAGGTCCAACTGTTGTTCTGGAACATCGCGCGCACCGTATCGATACCGCCGCGCAGCGGCACGCCGATATCGAGTTCGTTGGCCCGGCGGGCGTCCAGATCGGCGATCGAATCGAAGTAGAACGCACCCGACACACGCTGGGCAAACAGATTGTTGATGTCCTGCGTGCGGCGCTCCACGATGGCCTTCACCGTGTGGTTGTTCATCTTCAGCGTCGCCTGGAATTCGAAATTCAGCGACTGCGAAGCCAGTTCGTTGGCCTGGCGGCTGATATCCGGGCCGAACTGCAGGCGGCGAGTGCCGGGGGCGCACGTCAGCGGCGCCGAGCCGTTGGCGGGCTGGCCAGCAGCCGGCGCAGCCGGGTTCACGGCATCGAGGCAGGTCTGAAACTGGCCAAAGCTGCGGTCGCCAAACGGCACCTGCAAACGCACATAATCGGCGTAGGAAACACGCGCCTGGGTGGAGAAATTGTCGCTCCACTGATCGTTGATTTCAAGGATACCGAAGTGGTTGACGGCGCCCTGCGTGTAGTTGTTCGACAGCAGCGCAAAGGTCGGGTTGGTGGCATTGAGTTCGCCAATGCCGGTTTGCCCGGCCAACACCGAACCTTCGTTGTACATGTAGGTAAACGCAGCGCGGTGGCCATCGGCGATGTTCAGATCGAACTTGGCAACAACCTTGTCGTCCTTTTCAAGGATGTCGCTGGCAACGCCGCCGGTGTCGAAGCCATAGCGGCTTTGCGCGATGGTGCCGATCTGGCCAATCTGGCCATCGGTGATGCCCAGCGTGGCCGGGCTGATCGCTGCGGGCACGGTATCGCGGGTGCGTTCGTAAGTGACGGCAAAGAACAGGCGATCCTTGATAATCGGGCCGGTGATCTGCGCAGTGTAGATCTGCGATTCAAACGCGCCGGCACGGATGACGCCGCGGGCATTGCGGCCGCGCAAATCGTCGGAGTTGTAATAAGCGCCGGCCATCGCCGTGAAGCGGTTCGAACCCGATTTCAGCTGGGTGTTGATGGCACCGCCCTGGAAGAAGCCCTGGCGGATATCGACCGGCGCAACTTCGACCGAAAATTCGCCGATGGCATCGAGCGGCACCGGGCCGCGGCTGGAAACCAGGCCGCCAGCTTCGAGGCCGAACGGGTCGCCGAACGCCACGCCGTCGACGGTGAAGCGGTTGAAGCGGTTGTTCTGGCCGGCAATCGAGATGGCGCCGCCATTGGTCGGGTCGATGTTGACCATCGGATCGCGGGCCGCGAGGTTGCGGATATCGCGGTTGACGTTGGCCACGCCGGCAATGTCGCGCGCCGTCAGGATGCTGGACGCGCCGGTGCCGATGGTGATGGCGCTGCGAGCACGGGCGGCGGTGACGGTGATCGTCCGGCCGGTGGACGCCAGCATGACTTCGACGCGCTGCGGCACGCCGGCGGTCAGGCTGTCCAGATTGTCGGTCGCGGCGTCATAGCCAGGGGCCTCGACCGTGATGCTGTAGGGGCCGCCAAGGCGCAGGCCGGTGGCGTTGAATTCGCCTTTTGCGCCAGACGTTTGCACGATGCGCGTGCCCGACGGGGTGTGCACGATGGTCACGGTTGCGCCGGCAACCGGCTTGTTCGCCTCGCTGACGATCGCTCCGCGGATGGACGACGTGGTTTCCTGGGCCTGCACGGCGGCAGGAATGAAGGCGGCGGGAACGGCAAGCGCGGCAAGCGCAACACCAAGACGAAGATGACGCATGGAAAGACCCCCTGGGAATAGTAAAACCGGTAAACCAAAAGCAGGAATCGCTTCCGCGTTTGATCAGTATGCGGGCCTTGCCGGTGAATTGTGACACTTGCGTTACAGCTATATGGCCTGTTGATGACCTGCGCGGCGCAACCCTCAGTTGGAAGGCCAGTGTTGCGGTGCAGCAACACTGTGTAGGGCGGCGGAACAGGCAAGGAAAGCATGGAAGGGCCGCCAAGAGCCGCCGCGCGCGCTTTGCTGCGGCGCTTCCGGCAAGTCGGCGCGGTGGGCGTTGAGGGTTTCGAACCCCCGACCCTCTCCGTGTAAAGGAGATGCTCTACCACTGAGCTAAACGCCCGGCCGCGCTGCCGTAGCCCCAATCCGCCCACTAGCCGCGCGCAGCGGTTCGTGCAACCTTGCCTGCTATGGGGGCTCTCGACACCACGCAAACTGCTGTTTTCATCGCGCTCACCATTGCGATGGCAGTGGCGACGATCTGGCAGGTGCGGCGCATGGGCCGCAATCAGGGCGCCCGCAGTGCCGCTGCCGGCAATCGCGAATATTTCCTCGCTGGCGGCGGCCTCACTTGGCCGTTCATCGCTGGCTCCATCACTCTCACCAATCTATCGACCGATCAACTCGTTGGCATGAACGGCCAGCAGATGCTGCTGCTGGCGTGGTGGGAACTCTCGGCGGTGGCGGGGCTGGCCATTCTCGCGCTGGTGTTCCTGCCGGTGTATTACCGCGAAGGCTGCACCACCACCACCGAACTGCTGCAGAAACGCTACGATTCGCCCGCTTTGCGCGCGGCGGTTTCGGTGCTGTTCCTGGCGGGAAACTTGTTCATCTATCTCCCCATTACGCTTTATACCGGTGCGCTGTTCCTGCGCACCGTTTCGGGCGCTGATCTGCCGTTGTTGCCGCTCGCCGCCGTACTGGGCGTGACAGGCTCGCTTTATGCCATCCTCGGCGGCCTGCGCGCGGTTGCGGTGTATGACACCATCGCCGGGGTGGGCGTGCTGGGATCCGCGCTGGCCATCGTCTGGCTGGCGTTGTCTGCCATCGGCTTCGATTTTTCCGGCATCCCGGCGGAACGTCTGACGCTGGTGGGCGGCCCGCAAAGCCCGATCCCGTGGGCAACGCTGTTCACTGGCATGATCTTCATCCAGACCTTTTATTGGTCGACCAACCAGAACATCACCCAGCGCGCCATGGCGGCGCCCAGCCTTCGCGAAGGGCAGAAGGGCGTGTTTGCCGCCGGCATCATCCGGCTGTGCATCGTGCCGGCCATCGTCGTGCTGCCCGGCATCGCCAGCTACAAATTGTTCGGCCCGCTGGGGGACAGCGCCTATGGCCGCATCGTCACGCAAGTGATGCCGGCCTGGGCCTCGGGCGCGTTCGCAGCGTTCATGGCGGCCGCCGTGCTCACCCACTACACCTCCATCCTCAACAGCACGACAACACTGTGGGTGTGCGACATCCACGAAGCCTATATCAACCGCAATCCCAACGTCGCCCGGCTCAACACGTTCATTTCGCTGGGGTTTGTCGCGATCTCGATCGCGCTGGTGCCGCTGTACGACGGGGCGGCCTCGATCATCAACCTGGTGCAGAAGCTCAATGGCCTGCTTTCCATGCCGATTCTGGCGGCCTTCATCTGCGGGCTGGTGTTCTCCGGCATCCGCGCGCCAGCGGTGATGCTGTCGCTGGTGTTCGGCGTGGCGCTTTATGCCGTGTTCACCTGGATATGGACGCCCATTCACTATATCCACTTGATGCTGGTGACGCTGGTGGCAACGATTGCGGTTGCTTTGGCGGCAAATACGCTGATGGGCGGCAAAGCGGTGTTGCGGCGGCGCGCCGGCATCGCCACTATGCGCGCAGCTTGAATCGATTGGCGAGGTTGTCACCCATGTTTGCCCGGCTTTTCCTTGAACACCCGCGCTGCGTGGATGAAACCTACACCCAGCACATGGGCGCTGCCTTTGGCGTGGGCGGACAAATGTTTGCCGCCAGCCTGAAATGCTTCGTTCACGGGCTGATCCCCGGCCTGTACAAAACCGCCGGTTCCGATGCGATCATCGAATTGCACCGCCAGGTTGCACCGCGCAAATACGACCAGCCGACATTCTGATCGGCCTGAAACAACGTAAGGAAATGCCGCGATGACCGATACTCTGGGGCTGTCGCCGGCGCGGCTCGCCCGGCTGGATGAGCATCTGGCGCAAAACTACATCTCTACCCGCCGCCTGCCGTGCACGCTGGCACTGGTGGCCCGCCACGGCGAAATCGCGCACCTGGGCGTGCAGGGCCTTGCCGATGTCGAACGCGGCATCCCGGCCCGCGAAGACACCATTTTTCGCATCTATTCGATGACCAAGCCGATCACCTCGGTGGCGCTGATGATGCTGCTCGAGCAGGGCAAGATCGCGCTGGATGATCCGGTGCACAAATATATTCCGGAATGGAAAAATCTTGGTGTGTTCGTCGCCGGCACCCACAAGCTCGGTTTCCAGACCCGGCCGTGCACGCGGCCGATGCAGGTGATCGATCTGCTGCGCCACACCGCCGGCCTCACCTATGGCTTCCAGCTGCGCACCAACGTCGATGAGGCCTATCGCCGCGAGAAAATCGGCGAGATCGAAAAAGCCGGCACCCTGGAAGACATGATCAAGTCGCTGGCCAGGCTGCCGCTGGAATTTTCGCCCGGCGATGCGTGGAATTATTCGGTCGCCACCGATGTGGTGGGCTGGCTGGTGCAAGTGGTGTCGGGCCGGCCGTTCGAAGATTTCCTGGCCGACGAAATCTTCAAGCCGCTGGGCATGGTCGATACCGGCTTCCATGTCCGCGAAGGCCAGCAACACCGCTTTGCCGCCTGCTACCAGCCCAGCAAGGACGGTACCATCACGCTGCAGGATGATCCCACGACGTCCTCTTTTCTCAAGCCCGCCAGCTTCATCTCCGGCGGCGGCGGCCTCGTATCGACCGCGCAAGATTATCTGCAAT
>NZ_JBDNFM010000002.1:0-17108 GCF_041689835.1 Sandarakinorhabdus sp. | reverse complement strand
TGCAGGTATTGGCGGGCGGCAGTGGTTCGGGCGGACAGGGCGGCACCCCCGGGCTGGGCGGCGCTGGCGGCGCGGCCGGCTTCAATCCAGGCCCGCCGCCGGTCACCGGCCAGCCGGGTCAGGCCGGCGCCAATGGCTTTTTTGGCGGGCAAGGGCTCATATCGATTCCCGGCCTTACTGCGGGCGCGGCCCTTCGGGTGCTGCTGTTCAACGCCAACTTCACGGCGCAGGGCATCGATCTTTCGGCCGATGTGTCCGGCCCGGAATCCGCCTTTGGCGGCCAGGCTGGCGATGCGCAAGCCGGGTCCGCCGAATTGGTGATTTCGGGCGGCCCAACGTCGCTGGGCTATATCCGCCTCAGTGCAATTGGCACGGGCGGGCAATCCTTGTCTGGCATTGCCGGATCAGGGCGCGGCGGCAGTGTGATCTTCCGTGTGCTCGGCGGCGCCGATGTGACACTGGGCGGCCGCATCGCACCGCTGCAGCTGGTTGCCGATGGCTATGGTGGCGATGCCTTCGATGGCGGGCTGGGCGGCAGCGGTTTTGGTGGCAGCATCGTTACGCAGGTGAACAATGCCCGCCTGCAGGTGAACGGCACTGCCATGATGGCGGCCGACGCCTTTACCGGCAACCAGGGCGATTCCGCCCGGGCTGTCGCCGGCACACTTGATTTGCGCTTCGAAGACGGCAGCACCGTCGGTGTGACCGGTCAACTCGTGTTGGTGGCCGATGCCACAGGTCCGATTGCCAACGGTGGTCAAGTGGCCATCAACGGTCTGGGTAACGGTAGTCTGACGGTGGATGGCGGTGTCGAGCTCGAGGCGCGCGCCGCCATGCGCCAAGGTTTTCCAGATGGGCCCACGTCGGGCGGCACCATCCAGATCAACACCCAAGACGGTAACAGCCTGAACATTGGCGGCCAGCTGACAGCCAATGCCTCGGCCGGGTCGTTCACCCCGGTGTTTGATGCCGTAATGGCTGGCGGCTCGATCGCCTGGAGCCATCGCGGCACGGCAAGTGTTGGCGGCGCCGTTTCCCTGCTCGCCAGCGCGACCTTCAATGAAAGCGCCGGCGGCAATGCCGAGGGCGGCAATGTGCTGTTGTCGGCGGGTTCGGGCAGCTTGTCGTTTGGTGATCTGTCGGTGCGGGTCGATGCCAATGCAGGCACTGCGACCGGCGGGCGGGTCCCGGGCGCTTTTGGGGGCACCGTAACGCTCAACACGGATGCCGGGGCCACGCTCGCCGCCACGGGCTTTGTCAACCTGTCAGCCAATGCGCGCGGCAGTTGCGGCAGTGACGGTGAGGGCGGCGACGCCCAAGGCGGAAACATCAACATCAGCAGTGCCGGCAGCCTGACGATGAACATCGCCGACGGCAATCTTCTGATCGAAGCCATCGGCTATGGCGGCAGCAGCACCGTCGATGCGGGCGGCACCGGCCGCGGCGGCATTGCCGCCGTATCGGTGGCTGCTGGCGGCGATTTGATTATAACAGGCCAAACGCAGTCTGCGCTCGATGTGCTGATCTTTGGTGTCGGCGGCAACTCTGCGCTGCAGGGCGGCAGTGGCTTTGGCGGCGCCATCACGCTTGCCTCCGCTGGCACATTGTCGTTGCCATCAGGCTTGACGCTGGCCGCCGGCGGCACGGGCGGCACGGGCGGCACGGGCGGCACGGGCGGCAACGGCGCCGTTTCGGGCAACGGCAGTGGCGGTACCATCGGCGTCGTGATTGGCGGCGGGCTGTCCAGCTTTGCCGGCGACGTTGTGCTTGATGTCAACGCCACTGTGCCTGGTGGTACGGTGCGCGGTGATGGCACGGGCGGGTCGGCTTCGGTGGCCGTGAATGGCGGCACGCTGGACGTGGCCGGGTCGTTGATCGTGCTCGCTAACGGGGCCGGTACGCGGAACTTGGGCGGCGCCATCGGCATTACGGTGTCCGGCGGCCTGTTGAATGCGGGCAACGGCGCCGACTTGCAGGCTCACAGCGTCAACAACACGCTGTCGGCGGACGCCGTGATCGACGCTGGCGACATAAAAGTGACGGTTGGTGCAGCTGGCGAATTGCGTGTGTTGCGGTTTCTGTCGATTGATACGTTCGCCACGGGCATATCGCCCTTGTTCAACACGACGGCCAACGCCGGCACCATCGCCATTTTGTCGGCCGGCACGGTTGCCTTGGGCGGGCTGCGCGCCAACGCCAGTGCCGTTTGGCAATCGCCAATGCAGGAAGGCGGCGCGTCGATTGGCGGCTCGGCCACGCTGACTGTCACTGGCGGCAGTTTTACAACCACGGAACTGCTGCTGACGGCCAGTGCCGTTGGCGGCAATAATCCGGGCGGCGGGGCCGGCGCCGCTACCGGCGGGTTTGCGCGGCTGTTGACCACGGGCAATCCGTTTGTCTCGGTTGCCGGATCGGCCGAAATCGCTGCGAGTGCGCGCGCCGGCCAAAGCGACTTCGGCGCCGGCGGCGAAGCGTTGGGCGGGCGCGCCCATCTTGATATGCAGAATGGCGGCACGTTGCTGGTAGCCGGCTCGCTCACCCTGGATGCGTTCACCCGCGCGGGCGACGGCGCCACCGGCGGTAATGCCACGGCATTCGACAATGGCGATGGCGGGCCGCCAGCGGTGTTTCTGCGGCTTGGCACCGGCAGCACCCCTAACGATCAGGGCATCCAGGTTGGCGCCAACCTGATTCTCGAGGGCCGCGCATCTGCCGGGAACAGCACCGATGGCATCGGGGGCACCGCGCGCGGCGGACTGCTGTCGTTGGTGGTCGCTTCGGGCAATGTTTCGGCCCAAACATTCTTCATGGGCGCAACCGCCATCGGCGGTGCCGGCAACATCGGCGGCAATGCTCGTTCAGGGCGGATGTTCCAGCGGATCAACAACGCCAACGTGACGGTTCAGGGCAATACGCAGTTCGAATTCGATGCCATCGCCGGCAACGGCGTGTTCGGGACGGGTTCGCTCGGCGGCGAAGCAATCATCGGCCAGTCGGTGTTCACCATGTCCTCGCTTGAGGCTGGCACTGGGGCGTCGTTCACTGCCGCCAATCTGTTGATCCTTGCCCGTGCTGTCGGAGGCGCTGGCGGCAGCAGTGAAATCGGCGGCGGCGCCGGCGGCAATGCGTTCGGCAGCGATCCGAACCTGGCAAACGCTTCGTTGGTGATTGGCATGCAGCCGGCGCGTTCCGCCTTCACCGTCGGCCAGCTGATTGTTGACAACAGCGCTCGTGGCGGCGCGGGCGGTGAAGGCCTGGCCGGCAGCAACGGCGGCGCCGGCGGCACAGCGACACGCGGATTTACCAACATCGGGGTGATCAGCGGCCCGGTCACGCCAACCGCAAACCAGTCCACCGCCAATCTGGGCGATGTGACGATTTTTGCACGCAACATCGGCGGCGATGGTGGCAGCGCCACCCCTGGCGGGCTTGGCGGGCGCGGCGGCGATGCGGTTGGCGGCGCGGCAATCGTCTTGAACCGCGGCGGCATACTCACCGCCAGCAGTATTTCGATCGACGTGGCAGGGGAGGGCGGCTCGGGCGGTTCCGCCACGGCCGGCGATCTGGGTGCCGGCAATGGCACCGGCGGCGACGGCGGCTTGCTGGCCACGCCGCACTTTACGGCGGCGCTGCCGGGGCAGACGACGATTGCGGGCGCAGTCACCGTCAACGCCAGCGGAGCCGGCGGCAATGCAATCGCCGGTGGCGGCGATGGCCGCGGCGGCATGGCGCGCATCGAATTGAAACGCCACGAAGCAGCCGGAGCGGCAGCCGCGGCGGTGTCGGGCAGTTTGACGATTTCCGGCAACGTCCAGCTTGAATCGTCGGCGCGCGGCGGTAGCGGCATCGGCACCGGCAGCGGCGGCAACGGGTTTGGCGGCACCAGCCTGTTGTTCACTCAGGCCGGCACCAGTCAGTTGAGCGGCTTGACCGATCTGCTGTCGATCGGCGGCGGCGGCCAGGGGCAGAACGGGGTGTTGACCGGCAACGGCAACGGCGGGCAGGCGCAAGTAACGCTTGACGGCGGCTCGATGACGATCAGTGGGAATCTGTTTGCCGCTGTACGCGGCCAGTTCGGCGAAGCCTCCGGCGGCGACGTTCGTCTGACAACCACCGCCGCGGGCGGCTCGCTGCTGATCGATGGCGGAAATGTCACGTTGATGGCGAACGCCATATCGGGTGACGGATTCGAATTCGGGCCTGCGCAAGACGCGTTTGGCGGTGGCGTCATCATCAATGTCGGGGCCGGCAGCCTGATGCGAGTGCAGCGACCGGGTGCCGATGGCACGCTTACGATATCGGCCGATGCCGAGGTGCGGAACACCAACCAGTTTTCCACATCTGACTCTTATGGCGGTGGCATCACCATCACTGCCGATGGCCGGCTAGAGATGTACGGCGGTGCCGGTGACCTGACTCTCAGCGCCACGTCGCGGGCCGGTGCAGGCGGGGCCTTGCTGCCGGGCGGCGAAGCTTTTGGCGGCGGGATCAACATTACGGCAAACCCCACCGGTTCCATCCTGTTCGACGCCGAAGGACAGTTGTTCGGCGTGGTCACCAACAGTTATGGCGGCGATTCCGGCGTGCGGAGCGGCGCTGGCGGCGGCAGCGGCATCAGGATCGACGCCCTTGGCGGCACGATCACCGTGGCCGGCGCAACGTCTATTCAGGCTGATGGTTTTGCCGGCAATGGCGCGCCGGGCGGCGATGGAACAGCCGGCGGTGTACGGTTGAATTTCGATGCTGGAGGCACGCTGGCGTTTGGTGGCGCGCTGTCGTTCAGCGCACGCGGCAGCGGCGTCAATGCCGATGGCGGCTTTGTTGGGATCGCCAGCGTCGGCGGCGGCACGATGACCGTAGCCGGCGATCTCAACGCTGATCTCAACTCATTTTACACCACAAACGCCGACAATATTGAACTTTTCGGCGGATCCATGCGCATCGAGACCGCAGTAAGCAGCGTGTTCACCGTGGCGGGCGGCATCAATCTGTCCGCAAATGCCATCTCCCAGGGATTAGGCAACAACGCACTGCTGTTCGGTGGCGGTTTGCAGTGGAACCACCGCGGAACGGCCACGATTCAGGGCGCCATCAGCGCTGCAGTGCGCGCCGAGTTCACCGACGGGACTGTGGGTGCCGCGGCTGGCGGTCTTGTCAGCATCACCGCACTTACGGGCGTCTTGACGATGGGCAGGCTTGATTTGTCGGCGGCCGCGAACGCCGGGTTTGGGGCTCCGTCTGTCGCCACCGGCGGACGTCTGGAGATCGGCACGATCGCGGGCACCCAGTTCAACATCAACGGCGGCGCGGTTTTCAATGCCGAAGCGCTGGGCAGCACCGGCTCCGGTGGCGTCGCCGGCGGCGACGGCCAGGGCGGCAGCATCCGGATCGCAAACGCCGGCATCATGCGGCTGACGATGGGCGATTCCAGCCTCGCGATGGTGGTGGATGGCACCGGCGGTGACAGCTCTGGCGGGCAGGCCGGTGTGGGCCGCGGCGGCAGCATTCAACTGACCAACGAAGCGGGCGGCAGTCTGATCATGACCACAGCTGCGTTCCAGGTGGGAGCCAGCGCGCGTGGCCGGGGCGGCGACAGCTCCAATGGCGGGGTTGGCGGCGGCGCGGCGGGCGGTAGCATAGCGGTATCCAACGCCGGCTTTTTCGAAATTTCGACTGGTCTGAGTTTGAATGCGGACGCGCGCAGTGGGGACGGGCTTGGTGCTGGTGACGCCGTCGGCGGGGCCGTCAGTCTTGCTCAGTCAGACGGATTCTACGGTTTGCGCGGCGAACTGCGGCTGGAAGCCGAAAGCAACGGCGGTTCAAACCAAAACGCAGGCAACGGCATCGGCGGCACGCTGGATGTGAATGTGACCGGCGGCACGCTGGATATGGCGCGCGGAGGGTTGACGATGCTGGCTGGCAGCAACGGCCTCAACGCCGCCGGCGGCACCATCAGAATATTCAGCGGCAGCCGGATAAACGTGGCAAACGGCATCGATCTGCAAGTCGATAGTCGCGGCGGACATTCCAGCTCGGAAGCCTTCATGCTGGGCGGCAACATTGCCATCGACGTTATTGCCGGCGGCCGGTTGCAGGCGGGCGGGCGCCTGAATGCCGACGCATCGACCGAGACCGATCAGGTGATCGCCGGGCAGGCGCGTGCCGGCACCATCGCGCTCAATTCGGCGGGCACTGTTGTGATCGGGACCGATGCCGAATTCCGCGCGCAGGTGGGCCATGACGGCATTGCGCAGACGGCTGGGCTTTCCACTGGCGGTGATATTACCGTCACTCTCACCGGCGGCACCATGACGGCCGTCAATCTGCGGCTTGCTGCTGATGCGGTCGGCATGGATTCGTTCAATGATGGCGGTGCCAGCACCAGCGGCAATTTGCTGGTCGCACTCAGCGGCGGCGCGCAAATGGACCTGAGTGCCGATCTGCTGCTGGATGCAGGCAGCTATGGCGGCTCAGCTCAAGGCACTGGCAACGGCGGGTTGAGCACCGCCGGTACGGCGCGCGTTACTGTGAATGTAGCTGGCACCCAGATCACCGCCCGAACGGGCCGCTTCTTCCTTGAAAATAGCGGTGGCATCGCCCAGGCGGGGCAGGGCGGTGACGCCCTTGGCGGCGTGGCGGAATTGCTGATCAGCGGCGGCGGCGCGGCGGTGCTGGCCGGGCTGGATATGGTTGGTGAATCGTTTGGCGGCAGCACCTTCTCCGACGGCACCCGCCCCGCAGGCTCGGCGACGGCAAGCACATTGCGCGCGGTGGTCGATGGGGCCAGTGGCGGCACGTTGACGCTTGGCGGCGCGTCATTCGATGGCGACACATTTGGTGGTGATGTGGTCGGTAACGGCGGCGCCGGCGGCGCGGCCAGCGGCGGCATCATTCAAATCGGTTCAACGGGCAATGGCGGCACCGTTAATATCGGCAACCTGAATGTGTCGTCCTATGCAAAGGGCGGTTACGGCGGCGGAGGCGCAACGCCCGGCAATGGCGGCGCGGGGCAAGGCGGAAGCGTTGCAATCGGGATGGGCCGCGATGCGTCTTCAGCGACGCCGGGCAGCTTCACGGCCACGTCGGTTGACGTGTTCACCGGCGGCCTAGGCGGTTCTGCCGGCGATGTGGGCGCCCGGTCTGGCGCGGCCGACGGCGGCAGCATCCGCATGATCATCAATGGCGCCAGCGGCATCGTAACAGGCGGTGTGCGGCTGCAAACCTACGCCGAGGTGCACGATTTCGGCGTTCCCGCCGCAGCCATTGGCGGGCGTATCGAACTGGGCGTAACCGATGCCGGCGATGGTTCGGCCGCAGGCACGCTGACGATCGGCGGCACGACCGATCTTTCGCACAGAACCATCAATCCCGTCGGTCCGCTCACGCCCGGTGTGCTGCGCGTGTCTGCCACTGGCACCGGCAGCCGATTGGCGCTGCTCGATGTGTTTACGGCCAGCAACACGGTGACTGGCGCCGCGGTGCCCGGCTTCGCAGACCGGTCGGGAATTGTGGCGGGCGTGGGCGCGCGCATCGATTTCACCGGCAACGTGCAATTCACCAGCGACGGCGATATCGGCTTCAACGATGGCGGCACAATTACCGCCACTGGCGAGATGTTCATATCGTCCGGCGGCCGCGTGCTGGCGGCGTTCGGCGTGCCCACCCCCGGTGCCACCGGGCTGGTGGTAACGCCCAAGCTGGAGATTTCGGCCAACGGCGACCTTGAGCTGGCATCGGGCACCACCGGCAGCGGCGATGTGATTCTGACCAGCATCACCGGCGAAGTGCGGGTAGGCACCATCGATGCCAACCGCGATATCACCCTCAGCGGCGTTGGCGGCGTCAGCTTCACCAGCCTGCGCGCCGATCGCACGCTTGGCGTGCTCAGCAACGTCGCCATCAACGGCGGCAGCGCCAGCGCCGGCGGCCGCCTGATCGTGCAATCCGATGGCAGCATCGCTGTTGGCGTATTGGATTCGGGCACGATCGATCCGGCCGCAGGCGAAACTGCCAACGTGTTTGTGCGCGGGCTGGGGCCGGTGACCACCGGCGCGGTGGCGAGTGCGGGCGATATCGGCCTGCTGGCGCAAGGGACGCTGGCCAGTGGCAGTCTGCAAAGCGGGCGTGATGTGGTGCTGCTGGCGGGCGGGACGATCACCACCGGCGGTATCGGAGCGCCAGCGTCGGGCCGGGTGCGCTTTGGCGACTTTGCCCAGCGCAGCCTGATCGTTCTATCAAACGGCTTGCCGGATTACACCGCGCTGTTCGCTGCGGCCCCGACGGCCGTATCGGGCAACATCACGGTGGCCGGCGGCGTCACGGCCGGGCTGTTCGAAGCGCGGACGGCGGGCGTGCTGCGCACCGACGGCGCGATCAATGCGGCGCTTGGCGCCGTATTGAACGGCGGCAGCCTGCGCCTGGGCAGCGCCACCACCCAGGGTTTCCTCGAGCTCGTGTCGGTGGACAGTGTGGTGCTGGGGGATCTGGCGTCGCCGGGCCTGCTGTCGGTAACCAGCAACGGCAGCATCACCGTCGGCAACGTTGTCGCCGGCCAATCGCTGGTGCTGTCGGCAACGCAGTCGGGTTCATCGCTCACCGCGGGCAACGTGCGCTCGGGGTCGGATATCAGGCTGTCGTCGGCAACCACGTTGACCACTGGCAGCCTTTCGGCGGGCAACCGCGTGTTTCTCACTTCCGGCGGCAATCTGGTGACCGGTGCTATCGATGCCGGCACCGTGACCCCATCGGAAGGTGCGACCGGCGTGCTGTTTGCCACGTCGCCGGGCACGATCCGCACTGGAGATACAAACGTTTCGGGCAGCGCTACGCTGTCGGGCGTGCAGGGCGTGAACACTGGTGAGGTCCGGGCCACGAAGGGAATTGCGCTGCTGGATACCGGCGGTGTCACGACCGGCTCGTTGATCACCTCGCAGCAGGGTTTTGTGTATATTTCCAACCATCTGCAATTGCCGCAGATCACCTTCGATCAGGCCGGCAATCCGGTCTTCACCGCGCTGCTGGCGGCGGTACCGCAGCGTCTAGATGGGTTGATCCTGATCGGTGGCGCTGTGAACACTGGGCAATTTGTGGCGGCAGCGACAGGCAGCTTCACCGCGAGCAACATCAACGCACAGATAAAGGTGCTTGTGGATGTGGGCGGGCTGGCGGCTCTTCGCGGCTCGATCTCGTCGCCAGAGGTCGTAATCCGCTCGTCAGATCTCGATATCGGCACCGAAGTTGGCATCGGCCGGCCTGACGGCAGTGTGCGGCTGGTGGCTGACAGCTCGGTAAGCACGATGAATCTGGGCACCCCGGGGGCGCCGGGCACCGGCATCTACAATCTGTCGGACGCTGAATTGCGCGCGGTGCGGGCCGGCAATGTGTTGGTGGAACAGCCGAACGGTGCGATGACGGTGGCGGGGCTGGAACTGCCATCGGCCGTCCCGGTGGGCAGCAGCACCGATTTCACGCTGGGCGGCAGCCTTGGCACCGGCGCTGCGAACGGCACCCCGGTTCCGGCCGGCTTGACACTGGCCAGCAGCGGCACACTGCAGGTGACCGGCGCAGTGCGGATGGGGCAGGCGCAGGCGGCCAACAGACTGACATTGTTCTCGGGCACGCGTATCGAAGTGGTACAAGACAGCGGCAGCATCCAGTTGGGGCTCGATTCCGAAAATCCGGCGAGCACGCTCACGCTTGCGGCACCGCAAGTGCGGGTGGCTACTGCGGCGCTGCTGTCGCAGATCGCCGCCGGCACGCTGACTGGCGATGCGCGGACGACTGCGCTGAATGCGCCGCTCACGAGGGGCGGCAGTGTCGTGGGTCGAATCGGCGCGGGCACGATCCAGATCAGAGCGTCAAGCGACGTGCTGATCCAGAACAGCGGGGCTGCAACGCAAAACGCGGGCTTCACCGCGGGTGCCGGCGGGCTGGCCGTGGCGCGCACCGGCACGGCACTTGTCGATGTGGTGATCAACGGGCGTATCAAACGCCCTGACAACAGTTTTGCCGCCAACCGTGACACGCTGGCGTTGGTGCGGTTCGATCCGGGTGCCAGCATCCTTACGGCGAACAGCGCGGTGAATAGCTGTCTGGTCACGACGGGCTGCCTTCTCCCCAACCCCAACCCGGAGCCGGAGCCGGAGCCGGAGCCGGAGCCGGAACCTGCTCCGGAGCTGACGCAGCCGATCGTGACAATCGTCAACAATATCCAAGAGCTGACTCCCGAGCAGGAAGAGAAGCGCGAAGCCGCAGAGGCAGCGACCGAGAAACTGCCCATCGTCCTGCTGCAGCGGCTGATCGATTTCAGCCCGCTGTTCGTCGATCCCGATACCACCGATCCGGTGACCAGCGGCGGCAACCCGGCGCTGTGGATGGATCCAATGCCAAGAGGCGTACGTGCACCGGGAGGGCTGAAGTGATGCGCCGGACCATCTTCCTGATGCTGCTGGCCTGCGCCGTGGCCGCGCCGCCGGCCATCGCCGCCGACAGCCTGTCGTTGATCGACAGTTTCCGCATCGGCAATGCCGGCGTGCTGTGCTCGGCGCAAAGCCAAGCGGCTGATCCGGCGTTGAAGGGTCTGTTTGATCGTGGTTATCGCATCATCTGCCGTGACGCGGCCGCGTCGGTCGGCAGTCTTTACGTGCTGCGCAGTGGGGCGCCGGCCTTGCCGGCCGGATGCCCGGTGCCGGCCGCTGCCAGCTTGCCGGGCTTGCCCGGCGTGCAGGTGTCGCGCTGCACCATCGATGGTCTGGGCCATGTGCGCTACCAGGTGACACGCGGGCGCGCGCTGTTTGTGGCCGATGGCCTTGCCGGCTATGGTTCGGCGCTGGAATTGGGGCTGCAATCGCTGCTGGCCGATGCGCCGGTGCTGGGCACGGTCGAAGTGGCGGCGACCGAGGCCGGCGATCCGGCGGCCTTTGCCCGCCTGCAGGCAGGCAACCTCGAACCGGCCCAGGCGCTGGCAGAGGCTTACACGCGCAACAATTCCGCCAGCTATGCCGAATCGGCGGAATTTTTCGATCTGCTGGTCGAACGCAGCCGTCAGGGTGCGCCCGGCTTTACCCGCGGCGCCGAATATCTGGCCAATCAGGGTCTGCAGCAATCCAACCTGACGAATTTTGCCGAGGCGGACCGGCTGTTTGCGCGTGCCGGCCAGGCGCTGGATGCCAGCGATCCTGTGGCCAGCCGTTTGCTGCGCAATCACCGGGCGCAGCATCTGCTCAATCAGCGCCGCAACAGCCAGGCGCTGGAAATGCTGGGCCGCGCTGTCGGCGGCAATGTCGGCACCACCGATGCCAGCCGTTTGGCCAGCGGCTTCATCGACATGCCGATGTCGCAACGGCTCAACATCGACGATGCCGCGATGCGCGCGCTGGGAGCGGGCAGCGCCGCGCTCACGCTGGACGAACGGGTGGCGATCTTGGATGCTCAGGCGCAGTATCTGGCTGCCGCCGCGCGCGCTGGGCTGGGGGAACTGCCCGCAGCCGATGCCGCGCTAGCCGACGCCCAGAACCGGTTAAGCCGGCTGCGCGGCGGCCGCGTGCTGTCGATTCTGTGGCTGCGTGCCGCCGTGGCCAACGAAGTGGCGCGTGTGGGTGAACGGCTGGGCAAGCCAACCAACGCCCGCGCCGGGCTTGAGCAGGCGGTGGCACTGACCGAGGCGCAATTCCCACAAAGCGCTGCGCTTTTGGCCGCGCAAGCCCAGCTGGCGGCGCTGTTGTCGCGCCAGGGCGATGCTGCCGGTTCAGCTCGCTTGTTCCGCGCCGTCATCAAGGCTGCGCCGGAAACGCCCGGGGCTGGCCAGGTGCTGCGGCCGCTGATGGGGTCGTGGTTTGCCCAGTTGGCCGATCAAGGTGATGCCGCAGCGGCAGCCGATCTGTTTGACGCGGCGCAAATACTCGTGCGTCCCGGCGTGGCCCAAACTCAGGCCGTACTGGCACGCGAATTGTCGGGCGGCAGCGACGAGGCGGCGGCTTTGTTCCGCCAGTCGATCACTCTGTCGCGCGATGTCGTGCGCACCGAAGGCGATGTCGCCCGGTTGGCGCAGATCGAAACGCCAACGGTGGTCGAACAGGAACAGCTCACTGTTCTTCGGGTCAAGCTGGCCCAATTGGGCCGCGACCAGACGGCGGTGCTGGCCAGATTGGCCGAGTTCCCGCGCTTTCGCAGCATCAGCAACAGCACGGTCACGCTGGCCGCACTGCAGCGGGCGCTGAAAGCGGACGAAAGCTATTACAAGCTGATCCTGCTGGGCGAGGAAGCCTATGCCATCACCATCGGCCGCGAAGGCGCAGCGGTGGTCAAGGTGGCGGCCACCGCCAGCGAATTGGGGCTGATGGTGAAGTCCATCCGCGATTCAGTGGTGCTGTTCGAAAATGGCCGGCCCACCACCTATCCGTTCGACGCGGCCGCAGCACGCCGGCTGTATGGCCTGCTCACTGGCCCAGGCGATGGCAAGGCGGCAAAACTGGTGCTGGCCAGCCGCCACCTGGTGGTGGAGCCCGATGGCGCGCTGCTGCAATTGCCGTTCAACCTGCTGGTGACGGCCGATGACCGATTGGCAGATTATCAGGCGCGGCAGGACGATCCCAACGCCGATCCCTGCGATGCCCGCGGCATCGCCTGGCTGGGCCGGGACCGCATGATTTCCACTGCCACGTCGGCGCGCGCGTTTATCGATGTACGCGGCCTTGCCGGCAGCCGGGCGGCCAATGCTTATCTGGGCCTGGGCCAGAACAGCGTGCCGGCCGGGGCTGTTCCGGCCACCCTGCCGCCGGCTCCGCTGCCGGCCCCGCCGCGCGTGAAGAGCGGCAAGGGGGGCAGCAAGATGGCGCTTACCAGCACAGTGCGCGGCGCCGGTGCCGACAGCGGCGGCGGTTTCGGCTTCGCTGCGCCGGCAACACCGATCCCGGTCAGCAGCCTGCCGCCGCGCGGCGATTGCGATTGGCCACTGGCGGAATGGAGCCGGCCGATCTCGTCAGCCGAACTGTTGCTGGCGGCTGATCTGCTCAAGGCCGGCGGTTCCCGGGTGAGCACCGGCGATGCCTTCACCGACACCGGGCTGATGGAGCGCAAGGACCTCAAGGATTACCGCGTCATCCATTTCGCCACCCACGGGCTGGTGACGGCGCCGCGCCCGGAATGCCCGGCGCGCCCGGCGCTGCTGACGAGCTTTGGCGGGCCGCAAACCGATGGCCTGCTCAGCTTCCGTGACATCTTCGATCTCAGCCTCGACGCCGACACCATCATCCTTTCGGCCTGCGATACGGCCGGCGCCGCCACGGCTTCGGCCACGCGCGAAGCGGGCATCACCACCGGCGGCAATTTTGCTCTGGATGGCCTGGTGCGCGCGTTTGTGGGGGCCGGCGCTCGCGCCGTGATTGCCAGCCATTGGCCGGTGCCTGACAGTTTCGATGCCACCAAAACACTGATCACCGGCCTGTTTGCCGATGCCGGCGAGGTGAGCGTGGGGGAAGCGCTGCGCCGCAGCCAGGTGAAGATGATGGACGTCGCCGAAACCTCGCATCCTTATTACTGGTCGGGCTTTGCCATCATCGGGGATGCGGCCAAGCCGCTGATGAGCAACCGGGCAGGCAACCATGTGGGCCGCTGAGACTCCGTGAGGGCGGGCCTGGCCAATTTGAAGCGGGCCATCGGCCTTGCTGGCCCGATGCGTCTGCTGGTGACGGGTTTCGTGCTGGTGCTGGCCCTGCTGATTGGCCGCTATAGTTGGAACATGCCTTTCACATTGGCGGCGGAGCGTGGCCTTTATGACGTGCGGGTCGATCTGAGCGCACCGCGCATCGATCAGGATAATCGCATCGTACTGGTGGTTTTCACCGAAGAAACGCTGGCTGCCACCGGCAAGCGGTCGCCGCTCGATCGCACCATGTTGGCCCGCGCGCTGGCCAATCTCGACACGCTGGGGCCGCGTGCCATCGGCGTCGATATTCTGATCGACCAGCCGCAACCCGAAGACCCGGTGCTGACCAAGGCGCTGCTTGGCATGAAGACGCCGACCTATTTCGGCTTTTCCAGCAATACCGAAAACGCTGAATATGTGATGCCGTGGCAGGAAGCACACATGCGCGGCTTTTTCGACAATGTTGCCAGCGCGCCGGTGCGCACCGCCAATATCCGACTGGATGTCGACAGCGACAACAGCTGGCGGCAATGGCCCAATCCGGCACGGCATCCGCCCAAATTGCTGGTCAACGCCATCACCGGCGTAAAGGGCTATGAAAATTACCGGGGCTCGGCGATTTTCCGCAAGCCGCTGCTGGCGGATCGGCCGGTGTTTGCCTCGCTGCCAGTCGATCTGTTCGGCGATCCCGATACGGCAGCGGCGCTGAAAGACGCGATTGCCGGCAAGATCGTGCTGGTGGGCGCCGATCTGCCGGAGGCTGACCGTTTCATCACACCCTTCACCCGGATTTCCGGCACCACCACGCCGGGGGTGGAACTGCACGCCGTGCTGATTGCACAGGCGCTGGACGGCACGCGGCTGGTTCAGTTGGCGCCTGCCGTGCTGTGGGGGCTGGCGGTGCTGGCGGTGGCACTGGGGGCGTTGACTGGCGGTTTTGACCTCGGCGCGCGCGTGCTGGTGCCGTCTGTGCTTGGCGGAATCGCCCTTCTTGGCTGGCTGCCTTACGGCCTGCAGGCGCAGGGCTTTGATACCTATGGCCTGCCCTGCGCCGGCCTTGGTGTGGCGTGGCTGCTGGCGCTGATAGCGGCAAGCACCACGGCCCGCATCGTTGGTGCTGACCAGCGCAAGTTTGCGCAGGGCGCGCTGGGCAAATATCTGCCGCGCGACGTGGCCGAACAGATCCTGCGCGACCCGCAACGCCTGGCCCTGAGCGGCGAGCGCCGGCCGGTCTTCGCGCTGTTCACCGATATCGAAGGCTTCACATCGATGTGCCAAAGCCAGCCGCCGGAGGTGGTGGCGTCGACGCTGAACGAATATCTCGATACGATGAGCGACGTGGTGCTGAAGCATGGCGGCACCATCGACAAGTTCGTGGCTGATGCGGTGGTCGCTTTCTGGGGCGCGCCGCTGGCGAGGCCCGACGACGCCGCCCGAGCCTTGGCTTGCGCGGTGGAAATGGCCCAGGCTGGTGAATTCTTCAAGGTGGCTGTGGAAGGCCGGCCGGCAATGGGCCGAACCCGGGTCGGCATGCACTGGGGCGATGTGGTTGTGGGCAATTTCGGCGGAGAGGGCCGCATCCAGTATACGGCGCTGGGCGATTCGATGAACGTTGCCGCACGGTTGGAAGGCGCCAACAAAACACTGAAAACCGCAGCACTGGTGAGCCTTGAAGCCGCCGAGCAGATGGGGCTGGAGAATTTCCGGGCGATGGGCCGGGTGCGCGTGCGCGGCCGCCAGAAACCGATTGAGGTGTATGAACCGATCGGCGCGGGCAATGCCGTGGATGACAAGGTGCTGGCGGGGCTTTGTGCCGCGTTTGAACGCGGCGACGTCAGCGCGCTCGATGCACTAAGGGCGCGTTCAGATGTTGCGCCGCAAGACATGGCGCTCGCGTATCTGCTACAAAGGATGGAACAGGTGGGACCCGGAGGTGTTTATGATCTCGATTAAGCCTATTGTAGCTGTGTTGTTGGGGTTTGCAGCCACTTCAGCGCTGGCTGGCCCGCTGGTGGTGCGTGCCGCCGGCCCGTCGGCTGCGCAGTTCAAGCCCGGCCAGCGCCTGGCCGATGCGCCGGTTATGCTGAAGGCCGGCGATTCGATCGTCGTGCTGGATACCAAGGGAACGCGCAGTTTCTCCGGCCCCGGCACCTTCAGCCTGACGGCGGCCAGCGTCGAAGCGCAGCAGATCGCCTTTTCGGACCTGCTGGTGCAAAAGCCGGCCCGCCGTGCCCGCATCGGGGCGGTGCGTTCTGCCGGGCAGGATCAGGGCCCGCCAACCCCGCCGGGCGTGTGGGCGCTGGATACCCGCCAGTCTGACACGGTGTGCGCGCTGGATCCGGCCAATATCGCGCTGTGGCGGGCCGATACCACGGCTGCACAAACCTACAACATCACCCGCGATGATGGTGTGACCGCCTCGCTCACGTTCGGCCCCGGCCAGGCGCTGGCCAATCTGCCGGCGGCGGTGGCCGGCAAGTTGGGCACGCTGAAGATCAGCGGCGGCAAGTCGCCGGTGACGTTGAACGTCAAGCAGGTGGCGGCGCCTGCCGATGTCGAGGCGCTGGGCACCGCGCTGGTGGATGCCGGCTGCCAGAGCCAGTTTCAGCGGCTGGCGATCAACACGTTTCAAGACTGAGCGGCGGCGGGGGTGCGCTTCACCGCAAGGTGAAACGCACCTTGCGGTTGCCGAAATCCAGAGCGACGCGGCGAAAGCTGGCGAGCAGATCTGATCCCAGGAAAATTGCTGGCTGATCCTGCAGCCCAAACAGCGCGAACGGCGGCGCATCGGCAAAAGCCACCACGACGTTGTTCAGAACCAGCCCGCCGATCCGCACGTTGTCGAGCACCATGGCTTCGGCCTTGAGCACCTGACCCGTTACCGACAGCAGTTCGATATCGATCATCCTCGATGGGCGGCGGGTGCCGAACAGGCGTTCACGCAAGGCGCGATTGCCCAGCGTGATTTCACTGCCGGTATCGATCACGGCCGACACGGCGCGGTCGCTCACCGATGCCTGGGTGATGATCAACTGGCCCTTGCGGCGGCGGGCGGTGACCACGATCTCCTGACCGCTGGCGACAAATGGAGTGCGCGAATCCTGCACGGTAATGGTGCGCTTGTCGAAATCGAACAGCAGCCGCTGATCGGCCAGCGCATCAATGCCGATCAGGCCATCGGCCCCCAGGTCCCGGGACGACAGCGCCGGGGCGGTAATCGGCCCGATTTCCGATTTGCCGAGCGTGAGCATCGCCACTTCGACGGTGGCCACGGTGCGCGCGCCGGCCATGCCCTGCACCCGCACCATTTCACCTGCAGGCAGCTTGAGCCGGGCAGCAAGGCCGTCGCTCACCACCGAACGATCGGCACCTGAATCGACCAGAAACCGATGCGGGCCGGTATCGTTCACCCTCACATCGATGAACATGCGCTTTTTCAGCTGCTCAGCTTCCAACGCATCGC
>NZ_JBDNFM010000001.1:0-8208 GCF_041689835.1 Sandarakinorhabdus sp. | reverse complement strand
CTATCACGCTGCGTACCGCCAGCCCGTAGCCGGCGCGGCCGTGCCGCCGACCAAACCCTTCGAAACCGCAACCCGCAAGCTCAGATCAACGCGCACAAAAGGCGCCACCAACACCCGCGTCAAAATCCCGCCGCCAGCCCACGAAACCCCGAGCGCGGGCTCATCCGACAAGCGTCATGAATAAGACGGGTTAGCGCGCTGTTTTCCGCTTCGTAGTCGGGCGGACGCGAAGGTCGGCGGTCAAGCTCGGCGGTGATGATGACACTGCCGCGGTCGCCTTCCGAAGCTCCGTTTGCCACGGTCAGAAAAACTCGGCGATGGCGTAGTGCTTGGCGAACATCGTGCTGCCTTCAAATATTCTTACCCAAACCTTACAGGGAAGTTTCCGTTTTCGCAAAGCGAACAGTTTGTCCGGTCACCTGCTGCAGCGCGCATTGAAAGGGGGACGCGGGCAAACGAATTGAGGCCAGCGCCCGATTGGATGGCCACTTGCGGAGAGCTTGCCGCCTGCCTCCGGTGGCTCGGCTCGGAGACCCACCAGAAACGGCCGCCCCATCACAGGGCGGCCGTTCCAGCATCGCGTTGCAGCCTCAAGCCGCCTTGTCGGTGACCATCAGGCGGATAGGTTGTTTGGTGCCGCCGACCACGTCTTTGTTCACCTGCACTTCTTCCACGTTTTCAAGGCCGGGCAGATCAAACATGGTATCAAGCAAGATGCCTTCCATGATCGAGCGCAGGCCGCGCGCACCAGTCCGGCGCTCGATGGCGCGCTTGGCGATGGCGGAAAGCGCATCAACGGAGAAGGTCAGCTTTACGCCTTCCATCTCGAACAAGCGGGCGTACTGCTTGACCAGCGCGTTCTTCGGATCGGTCAGGATCTTCACCAGTGCCGGTTCATCCAGATCTTCCAGAGTGGCGATCACGGGCAAGCGACCGATGAATTCCGGGATCAGGCCGAAACGCAACAGATCTTCCGGTTCGCACTGGCGCAAAAGTTCGCCAACCCGGCGCTCATCGGGTGCAGCAACGTTCGCGCCAAAGCCGATGGAGCGACCCTGCTTGCGATCACCGATTATCCGGTCGAGGCCATTGAAAGCCCCGCCGCAGATGAACAGGATGTTGGTGGTATCGACCTGCAGAAATTCCTGCTGCGGGTGCTTGCGCCCGCCTTGCGGCGGCACGGAGGCGGTGGTGCCCTCCATGATCTTGAGCAGGGCCTGCTGCACGCCTTCGCCCGACACATCGCGGGTTATCGACGGATTATCCGATTTGCGGGAAATCTTGTCGATTTCATCGATGTAAACGATGCCGCGCTGGGCGCGTTCCACATTGTAATCGCTGGCCTGCAACAATTTCAGGATGATGTTTTCCACGTCCTCACCCACGTAACCGGCTTCGGTCAGCGTGGTGGCATCGGCCATGGTAAACGGCACATCCAGGATGCGCGCCAGGGTTTGCGCCAGCAGCGTCTTGCCGCAGCCGGTGGGGCCGACAAGCAGGATGTTGGACTTGGCCAATTCCACTTCGGCACCCTTGCCGCCGTGGTTCAGGCGTTTGTAGTGATTGTGGACAGCGACCGACAGTACGCGCTTGGCGTGCAACTGCCCGATCACATAATCATCAAGCACCTTGCAGATTTCGCGTGGGGTGGGGACGTCGCCGGATTTTTTCACCAGCGCCGTCTTGGTTTCCTCGCGGATGATGTCGTTGCACAGCTCCACGCATTCATCGCAAATGAACACGGTTGGCCCGGCGATCAGTTTCCTGACCTCGTGCTGGCTTTTGCCACAGAAGCTGCAGTAAAGCGTACCTTTGCTGTCGCTGCCGCCCAGCTTCGTCATGACGTTCCTTCCTCACGCCGGTCCGCCTAAACCAGCACATGCATTCAGTGCCAGCTATGCCGCCGGCCAGCTAGTGTAGCGATGATTCGGCACCGCCGGCAAGGGCGGCATGGCGTCAGACTGTCACATCAATGCAACCATCCCGGCCGCAGCGCCGCCCAATGTGGCCGAATAAATGGCGATCAGGCTGCCAGCGAATCGCTTTCGGTCGGCAGCGGGCGCTTTTCCATCACGGCGTCGATCAGGCCGAATTCCTGGGCTTCCTCAGCGCTCATGAACTTGTCACGCTCCATTGCATGCTCGATCGTGGCAAGATCCTTGCCGGAGTGCTTGACATACAGATTGTTGAGGATGCTGCGGACACGAAGGATTTCGCGGGCCTGGATTTCGATGTCGGTCGCCTGGCCCTGTGCGCCGCCCGACGGCTGGTGCACCATGACACGGGCGTTCTTGAGCGCAATGCGCTTGCCTGGCGCGCCAGCAGCGAGCAGGAAACTGCCCATCGAAGCGGCTTGGCCCACGCAAACTGTCGCCACTTCCGGGCGGATGTACTGCATGGTGTCGTAGATCGCCATGCCCGAGGTGATCACTCCGCCCGGCGAGTTGATATACATGTAGATATCTTTTTTCGGGTTTTCCGATTCCAGGAACAGCAACTGGGCCACGATCACCGAGGCCATGTTGTCTTCCACTTGGCCGTTCACAAACACGATCCGGTCGCGCAGCAGGCGCGAATAAATATCGAAGCTGCGTTCGCCGCGATTGGAGCTTTCGATGACCATCGGGATGAGGCCAGCGTACGGATTGATCATGGGAATCTCCTTCGTCCCCTAGTTCGGACGTTTGCGGCCCGAGTTCAAGGGGGCAAAGGCGGGCCATGACACCGCAGGACTGTGGCGACGCGCGGATTCCAGCGGCATATCCACCCACAGGTAAAGCAGCAAGGTGGCCAGCAGGATCGCCGGCAACGCGACCAACTTCAGCGCCAGCCCATCCAGCGCCAACACGGCGGCCAAAAGTGTGATCAGCGGCGAATGGACGAGATAGAGCGAGTAAGAAACATCGCCAAGTTGGCGATCGCGGGCGCTGCTCGGGCCGGCGAGCACCCAGGCGACCCCAGGAAACAGCAGAGCCGACCACGCGAGGTGGCCCAAATGTTCGGTAACCAGCCCAAGGCCGGGCCCCTTGATCAGCAGCAGCAACGTGACTGGCCACTGCGCCAGCACAACGCCTGCCAGCAAAAAGCCGGCCACCCCGGCCAGCGCCAGCCCAGCGCTTGGCTGCCAGCGGGAACGGGTGAGCCACATGCCGCCAGCGAAGGCCGGCAGATAGAGCAGAAAATTCCACGTACCGAGCGCCATCAACCAGATGCCCAGCCCCCAGGCCAAAAAGCCCAACAACACGCACTGCCATCCCGGCACCCGCTGCGCTGCCAGCCACAGGAGGGGCAACGACAGGTAGAATTGCAATTCCAGATCCAGCGACCAAGCCACACTGATCAGCATGTCACCGCGGCTGGCGCTGCCCAGCAGCAACAGGCCGGCAACCGGATCGGATGCGCGCGGCATGCCCAACGAGCCCATGCCGACCCAGGTTGCAGCCGACACCAGCGCGAACATTGGCCAGATGCGCAGCAGGCGCGAACTGGCAAAGCCAAGAACGCCGTCACCGCCGGCCAGCCAGCGCCGCGACACCCAATAGCCGGAAAGCACGAAAAACAGCACCACTGCGGGCCGACCAATGTTGAACGCCGAAAGGTGCGAGACCAGCACAACCAGCGCCAACACCAGCCGCAAGGCGCCAGGTCCTGGTCGGTATTGGGCAAGCTGCATGGGGCGAGACCTTTCCAACAGCACAACGCAAAAAAAGTGCGAAATCGTAACACATGTTAACATGCGAGACCAAAAATATACAATTGGAATCCTGATTGATTGATCATGCACCCGGAGCCACAGGCGCTGACTTGGGACTTGAGGACGCGGCGCGCGCTGGCCAGCCGGCCAGTCGGCTAGCCAGCGCCGCGAAATCCAAAAGCCCGAAAGCGCGAAGACCTGCACTACCAACGCCAGAAGCCGCCGCAAGGCGCCAAGGCCGGATGGGTAATGGGCAAACGGCATCAGGCGCGTCCTCTTGGGCGGCACCACGCCGGGGCATCGCACACCCAAGCGAGCGCTGCCGCGCATCACCCAGTGTTCACGGCCAGAAATGTCGGGGGTTAAGCGGGTTTGCTACGGCGCCACAGGCGCTGGCGGCGGGCCTCCAGCGGCCGATCGATACCCATGAACACGGCAATGCTCGCCAGCATGATGACACCCACGGCCACCGGTTTCCCTGCATCACCCATAGCAGGCATGGTTTCGCCCATCAGCCGCACCACCGGCAGGTGAACCAGATAGAGCGGGAAGGACAGATCGCCCAGCCAGCGGTCAAGACGGTCAGAAGGCTGGTTGATGTTCCACGCCACCAGCGGCGCCAGCAGCAACACCCAGGCCATGTGACCCAGGTTCCCGGCCATGCTGTCGGTGAAGGCGGACTTGAACAACAGTCCGTTCCAAGCAGGCACCACGGCAACCAGCAAACCAAACCCCAGCGCCGCAATCAGGCTGGCGCGCACCAGGCCCGGGGCCGGCTGCCAACGCAGGTGGTAAAAGGCAAAGCCGGCGAGGAACGCGGGCAGATAAAAAAGCAGGGTGGGCACTCGCAGGGTAAATAGCCAGATGCCCAGGCCAAAGGCGACAGCGGCCCCGACCAGCAGCAACACCGGCTTGAACCGCTGCACAGCGAGCGCAATCAGCGGGATTGCCAAATAAAATTGCATCTCGATATCAAGCGACCAAGAAACGCCAAGCACGTCACCGGGGCGGGCGGCCAGGCCCAGCAGGATAAGCGCCGACCACAGCGATTCCGGTCGCTCCGCCTCGGCATGAGCATGCAGTAGCCAAGCCAGCACTGTCACAACGGCATAGAGCGGCCAGACGCGAAGGGTGCGGCTGGCGATAAAGGACGGCACGCCCGCCTGCCAGCCAGCAAGCAGACGCGACACCCAGTAGCCGCTGAGCATGAAAAACAGCAACACGGCGGGGCGGCCGACATTCAGGCTGGACAAGTGGGAAACCACCACCAGCGCTGCGAGCAGAAAACGCAGCAGGCCCGGGCCGAAGCGCCAGGGCCGCGACATCAATCAGCGGCCTTCTTGGCAGTCCCTCGCTTGGCCTTCGCCGGAGCTTCTGCGGCCGGTTCGGCCACAGCTTCCTCGGGAGCCTGCTTGGCCGCGGCCTTCTTGGCCGGCGCCTTTTTCACAGGTTCAGCCTCGGCAACCGGATCAGTAGCGTCGGATTTGTTGGGCTTGGGCTTGGCAGCTTTCTTGGGCTTGGCAGGCGCGTGATCGTGATCGTGATCGTGGCCGCAGCCCGGGCCATGGACATGGCCGCCCGCGCCTGGGGTTTCGTCCTCACTCTCGATTGCGGCTTCCAGCTCGGCACGGGTAACGGTGCGTTCGGTTACAGCGGCCTTGCCGATCAGGAAATCGACCACCTTGTCTTCATATAGCGGCGCCCGCAGCTGCATGGCAGCCATGGCGTTTTCTTGAAAGAATTTCACCACTTTTTGCTGTTCGGCTGGTGCGTAGCGAGTGGCTTCCTGGCCGATCAGGCGGTTCATTTCAGCCTGGGACACATTCACGCCGTTGCGCTGACCGATTTCCGAGAGCAGCAAACCGAGGCGCACACGGCGGACGGCGATGCGGCGATAATCCTCGCGCTCGGCTTCGATCTCGGCCTTGGCGGCTTCCGGATCGGCTTCACGCGCGGCTTCGGCTTCAAGCGTTTGCCAGATCTGTTCGAATTCGGCTTCGACCATTGATTCGGGCACGTCGAAATCATGGCGGGCTGCCAGCGTGTCGAGCAGCTTGCGCTTCAGGTAGGTGCGCGACAGCGTGCCAAGCTCGGCATCGAGCTGGTCCTTCAGGATTTCCTTCAATGCATCGAGGCTGTCGAGGCCGAAACCCTTGGCGAATTCGTCATTGAGGGCGGTTTCTGCGGGCACTTCGACCCCGGTCACTGTGACGTCGAACGTTGCAGGCTTGCCGGCCAGATTTGCGGAACCATAATCGGCCGGGAAGGCCACGTTCAGGGTGCGTTTCTCGTTGATCTTGGCGCCCACCAACTGATCTTCAAAGCCGGGGATGAGCTGGCCCGAGCCGATCTTGACTCGCATGCCTTCGCCCTTGCCGCCATCAAACAGCACACCATCAACTTTGCCTTCGAAATCGATAACAACGGTGTCGCCCGTTTTGGCCTTGTGCTTGGCCGGGGCTGGTTCACTGCGCTGAGACGATTCGGCGAGACGAGCAAGCGCTCCGTCCATCGCGGCATCGTCAGCCGGCACCACCAGCTTTTCAAGGGCCAGATCGTCGGCTTTCACATGGTCGATGGTCGGCAGGATCTCGAGGCTGACGGTGAAGCGGGCATCGCCTTCGTCTGCCAGTTCGCCGTCGACATCGACCTGCGGCTGGGTCGCCGGCCGCAAGCCATGGTCGGCAATCACCTTGTTGACGCCGTCGTTCACGGCCGCCTGCAGCGCTTCACCGCGCAGGGCCGGGCCGTGCATCTTCTTGACGAGATTGGCCGGCACCTTGCCAGGCCGGAAACCCGGCATCTTGATCGATTTCGCCACTTCGGCGAGGCGGGTTTCCAGCCGCGCTGCAATTTGATCGGCAGGGATCACCAGCGAATAAGCGCGGCGCAGGCCCTGGTTGGTGATTTCGGCAATCTGCATCGGGAAACCTGTTATCTGAAGGTTGCAATTATCGAGGTGGAGCCCGGAAAAGCAGCGGAGGCTGGTGCGGGCGAAGGGACTCGAACCCCCACGTCTTTCGACACCGGAACCTAAATCCGGCGCGTCTACCAATTCCGCCACGCCCGCACCCCGGACGCGAACGCTCGGCTATAGCAGGGACAATTCGGAGCGCAAGGCAGCAATGCCATGCGAGATGCTGTTCGGGAATGCTTGCTGCGGGTGAAAAAAGTGCCGTCGGTGCCGCAGCGCAATCAAGCAAGGTTAAACGAAACTGCTGTGGTGGCAAAGCCGGCCAGCACCAGCGCTGATACCGACGCGACCAAACGGCGGCGACTTTGCGGCGAACCGACAAAGCGCTGGATCAGGGGATGGCTGCTGTTGCCGGACACCGCCCACGCCATCAGCGCGATCCACAGAGCGAAGGAAAACAGCGAGACGACGTTTAGAGCGGCCAGCAGGTGGCGATCGGGGTGGCGGTTCACATAGGCCACGCAGGCCGGCAAGAAGTTGAACACGCACAGGAAAATGAATACTCCCACGATAACTGTAATGGCGGTTCCACCTGTAATCATACGCACCTCCTGCACACCCGGCCTCGCATCGCCGGAGCAAAAGGCTGCCGGTGCCCCTTTCCCAGGTTTGCCGGCGCTTCATGCTTTCGGTTTGGACGATTCGCGCCGACAACAGGTAGGAATTTACCCGCCGTTAATAATACTGCAAGGCAATATGTAATCATTCGGATATAATTTTGTCAGGTGACGCGCCTATTACAGGGCAGTCGGGCGAATACGGCGAGGGCGGACTGG
The DNA here is from genome assembly GCF_041689835.1 of Sandarakinorhabdus sp. Classification (GTDB taxonomy): domain Bacteria; phylum Pseudomonadota; class Alphaproteobacteria; order Sphingomonadales; family Sphingomonadaceae; genus Sandarakinorhabdus. The sequence continues at coordinate 764 of NZ_JBDNFM010000001.1, read as the reverse complement.
AAACGAGCCAGCGCGACGGCAGAAACATCGTCAAACGTGCAGCGACCAGCAGGCTTCTTCCTGTCGGCCACCGCACCGTGTAGGCGCTGGTTTGGGGACGACAAGAACACCGGCCCCGTGGCGAGGGATCATGGCGTCGGACATTGAAATTGCACGCGCAGCGACATTGCGCCTTATCCGGGATGTTGCCGGTGATATCGGGTTGGCCGAAACAGCGATCGAACCGCACGGGCATCACATCGCCAAATTATCAGCCCAAACGCTGGCGGCATTGCGCGGCCGGGCGGCGGGAAAGCTGATTTTGGTGACGGCAGTTAACCCGACGCCGGCGGGCGAAGGCAAAACCACCACGACCGTTGGCCTCGCCGATGCGCTCAACAAAATAGGCCGGCGCGCGGTGATCGCGCTGCGCGAGCCAAGCCTCGGCCCGGTGTTCGGCCGCAAGGGCGGTGCCACCGGCGGCGGCCAGGCGCAGGTGCTGCCGATGGAGAAGATCAACCTGCATTTCACCGGCGATTTCCATGCCATCACCTCGGCGCACAACCTGCTTGCCGCGATGACTGACAACGCGGTGCATTTCAGCACGCCGATGCCTTCGGGCAGCCCCATCAACCCGCGCAGCATCACCTGGAAACGCGTGCTCGACATGAACGACCGCGCGCTGCGCCAGATCGTTTCCGGCATGGGCACCGGCAACCACCCGCTGCGCGAAACCGGGTTCGATATCACCGTCGCTTCCGAAGTGATGGCGATCCTGTGCCTGG